>NZ_BMFT01000001.1:1541018-1849221 GCF_014639155.1 Paenibacillus segetis | reverse complement strand
TATAACCGTATAAAGTTAAAGCCTCTTGCAGTTTAGGCAATGTGGCCTCTTTTAGCTCAGCATGGGTAACGATATGAACACAATCTGTTATTGTAGCTTCACCTTCATAATAATTAATATCCTGAGGAATAGGATAAATTTCATAAGGATGGTTTGTTGTCTGACTTAAATGATTGTTCATTGTGATTGACCTCTTCTCATGGAGTAAATGTTAATGATGAATCCGTATAACACCAATAACCATTATGACAAACAAAGTGGCTCGATTTCAACCCCATAAAAAATGTCCCGCCCTTACAGAACAGGACGAGACAATCCATAACCTACTCTATTAATGTTGTTCGTGCAGAACGAATTGAGCAATATTCTTGCAATGATCTCCGATCCGTTCGAGATTGGTAAGCAGGTCTAAGTAGATCGTGCCGGCTCCACTTGCACACAATTGTTGGTTTAGACGCTTGATGTGATTCTTTCGGAATATAACCTCAAGTTCATCCAGCTTCAATTCCAGCTGTAATACTGCTCTAGCCATTTCGGCGTTTTGTTTCTCCAGAGCTATCAGCGCTTTCTCTACGGTCTGATCAGCGACTTCCATCATCTCCTGAAGCTCTTTCGTCGCGGCTTCCGAGAACTCCATCTTGTTGTTTATGCTGAATTCAGCTAACTCTACAACATTCTCCGCATGGTCTCCGATCCGTTCGATGTCACTGACAGTCTGGAACCAGCCGGAAGCTTTTTCCGATTCGCCCTCTGGAAGTCCGTTATTCTGGTGAATCCGAGTAATATAGTCGATAATTTTGCGATTGAGCTCATTTATGAGCCCTTCCTTCTGTAATGCAAGATTTGCAAACTTCGTATCCTGATTAAAAAAGAACTTGGTCGCATCTTGCAATGACTCTTTGGCATACTGACCCATCCGTAAAATTTCGTGTTGGGCTTGACCTAACGCCACCGCGGGTGTAGCAAGCAAACGCTCGTCTAGAAAGATCGGTCTAAATTGAATCTCTTCCATTTTTCCTGGAATAGCTTTTGTTACAACCCATGCTAACACGGGAATCAATGGGAGGAAGATGAGTGTATTCGTCACGTTAAACAGTCCATGCGCGTAAGCAATTTGCATCCGAATATTAAGTCCTTCTCCCATCCATTCCACAACCCAGAGTACCACAGGCAGCAAGAGCATAAAGATAATGGCCCCACAGACATTGAAAATAACGTGCACCAACGCTGTCCGTTTTGCCGCAATGGAAGCTCCAATTGAAGCAAGCACCGTTGTTATGGTGGTCCCGATATTATCACCGAACAGAATCGGCAGAGACCCATGAAGAGATATCATCCCTTCGTCTGCAATAGTCTGCAGAATCCCAATCGTCGCACTTGAGCTCTGTACAATCATCGTAAAGACCGTACCGACAATTAGTCCGAGCACGGGCTGATCGGCAAGCTGTACCATAAAATCAGTAAACGCAGGTAGTTCCCGGAGCGGCTTCACACCTCCACCCATCGTAGAAAGTCCGAGAAACAACGCACCGAATCCGAAGATGACTTGCCCAATGTATTGAAATTTTTTCTTATTCATAAAAAATAAAAAGAATGCCCCTACCGCAATAATAGGCAATGCATACTCTTCGATTTTAATCCCTACAATAAATGCGGTCATCGTTGTACCGATGTTCGCTCCAAGTACGACTCCGATTGCTTGTCTGAGTGTCATTAGACCTGCATTAACCAAGCCGATCGCCATGACTGTCGTCCCTGTTGAAGACTGAATCAGACAGGTGACCCCGATACCAACAAGCACCCCCAGAATGGGATGAGAAGTGTATTTTTCCAGAATTCCGCGCATTTTGTCTCCGGCTGACTTTTGCAGACCATCCGACATAAATTTAATACCAAACAGAAAGATGCCGAGCCCCCCAACAAACTTAAACAATATCTCTTGCCAATCCAATATGTGTAAGCCTCCCTCAGATGTTGGTTCGTTCAAAACCCATATTAATTTATCATAAACTTGTACGAAATTGAATAATTCAAGTTTAGACAACTTATGGCATTTATTGTGTGTATTTAGGGAGGACTTTATGAAATGATTGTAATAAGCAAATTTTCATATTAAATCAGTTGCCTCGATGTTCATCAATCGGATTACCATATCGAACGAGTACATGCCAAACATTGCAAACCCCATATGCCAAACTAGTTTAATGGAATATTTGATACTGATTTGCTCTAAGTAATTCCCAATACCTGTTCGTTTGAACGATGGATCAGCAACTAAAATTTCCACATCATCTTGAAGAAATATTTCTCCATGAACTTGAGCTTCGATAAAATGGTTAAGGTTCCGATGGGGAAACAGTTCTGACGGATCTTTTAACGGACGTTCAAGATTATACAATAGCCCCAACTTGTTTCTATAATTGAGATTTTTAATTACGCTATTCAACTATGGTTACCCATCACTTTATCTTTAAAATAATCTTTCCTTTTGCCCTGCCCGATTCGGAATACTCCATCGCTTTTTGAGCTTCTACAAAAGGAAAAATTTGATCAATAACAGGCTTTATTTTTCCTGATTCAATAAGTTCCGAAATGATCTCCAATTGTCTGCCACTTGGTTTCATGAACAGGAAGTTGTATTTGACATTATATTTATTCTCTAATTTGGTCAGCTTACGGGTGATCAATCGAAAAAGATTCGTTTTTATGAATCCGGACCCAAATTCTTCTCCGAAGCGTGCATTGGGTAACCCTGATACCGATACAATTTGTCCTCCTGATTTAACTGTTTTAAAAGCCTTTTCTAATGTCTCTCCGCCTATTGTATCGAATACTCCATCATAATCTTGTAAGACCTGATCAAATTGTTCTGTTCTATAATTGATAATTTGATCGGCTCCAAGTGATTCGACCAATTTAGCTCCAGCCTCGCTAGTAGTTGTTGCAACGTAAACCCCCATCGCTTTGGCAAGTTGGATAGCAAAAGTGCCAACACCACCCGCCCCAGCTTGAATTAATACCTTTTGTCCTGCCGATAGCTGTAATATATCATGCAATGCTTGATAGGATGTTAGTCCGACTAATGGGATGGATGCAGCTTCCTCAAAGGAAAGGTTTTCTGGCTTTAACGCTATATCGTCTTCATGTATGGAAATATATTCAGCGAAAGTTCCAATTCTATTCTTACTTGGTCGACCGTAAATTTCATCACCGACTTTAAATTTTGTAACCTTGTTTCCTGATTTGATGACAATACCTGAAAAATCATTTCCTAAAACAAGCGGCATATCGTATTTCAACAGCATACGAACTTTGCCATCTCGTACTTTGAAATCGATAGGATTAATACTTGCCGCATGGATTTCTGCCAGCACATCATAATCACCCACTTCAGGTTCTGGCATGTCGGTCAATTGAAGAGGGTGTTTCCCATATTTATTAATTACCATAGCTTTCATCAAGAAACCTCCATCTTTATATCTAATAGTATTGTTCTATAAATTCATCGATATGGTTAATCAGAATTTTTAACGTCCCTAATTTTGTTCTAACGTCTATAAAATAATAATTTTTAGATCCTTCTTCCCTCACCATAATAATTTCAGCGTCTCTTAAGATTTTTAGATGATGGGAGACCGCTGGTCGTGATAGATGGGTTTTTTCAGTAATCTCACCTACGCGCAGTCCTTTCGAACATGTAGTTTCCATAAGTACCGTAATAATTGATTGCCGGGTTTCATTACCAATAGCTAAAAAGACTTTCTGGCAATATTTGAAGTCTTCTTTGATGACTTCGACTTGTTGCTGTTTATTTATGATTCTCACCGCTTTCGTCTCGTTCATTCGTTTAACTTAGTGAACCATTTGCTGACGAGTATGTCATAATTGGATGTGCTCTGCAACCTTGGGAAAGAAAATCGAGATGACATGGTAAAATTTTGCATCTGTTTTTCTTTTACCCCAACATATTAAGCAACGGCAGCCTTGGACGAGAAAAATGGTCCTTAACTGCCGCTTTTTTTGCGTTGATTACGTATATTTTGTTGTTGTATTCACGAAAAGACCCAGCCTTAGATAGTTTTAATCTTAGACTGGGCATCTGTCTTTGTGCGCTTACTTCTACTGAACTTTACTTCTTTCGTCCTACGCCTTAGCGTGATCCTAGTTTAGTGGATGTCTGAGGCATCCCCTGAATTTTTCTTACATTATGTTTTAACATTATTTCAATTGGAACCCTCTTAGAAATTTCTCAGCTATCTCGTTGGATATACGAATAGCTTCTGTCCTGCTACTAGCTGGTGCTGTTATCATTTGACCACTTTCTCCATTCCACCCAGTTCCGTTATTATCTATTAATTGATTTTGATCTACGACAAATATTGTTACTTTCGTGAAATCATTGTTTATCACAATAGATCCATACTGGTAAATGTGGGCACTTTCTACTGCACCATTTGTTTCTCGATACTTAAAATAAGGATAACTAATGGCTCCCCATCCTTCATTGGTAATGGGTATTGTTAGTTGTCTCTGGTCTAGCGGAACAGGTATTTCTTCTCCCTCTATATCAATCATACCTTCAAATCTCCTCTTACCAGAGAAGCTTTTGTATAACTTTCCTTCAATTTGTACATGTACTAGTTTTTCCGATTCCACAAGCTCAGTTCCTAATCTATATTTTATGCCTTGTGCATTTATACTTACTTCTTTGGGATAATAATTGATTAGAATAACAAGAGCTAAGCCTATGAAAACTAATATAGAAACTACCAATATAAACTTCTTCATTGCAAATACCTTCCTAATCAGATTTCCGATAATGTTATCACATTCACGAACCTCACTAACTTAAGGGAGCATCGCGAACGGGTCCGGTAGACCAAGCCAGTGTAAGGTTATCTGGTGAATCTATTTCCCCTAAACTTTAATATTGCTTTAATTCTTGTTTAATCCAATCCTCTTTCAGCATGCCGTAATTCTAAAAGTTTCAATTGAATAGTAAGTATGCGTACATTTATTCTTCAAGAATCTCTGTTAAATAGAATTCTCTATTCTCTAAAAACCTGCGAGTAACCTGGTAATGTTCAGTTTCCTTGTATCCAATTCTTGTCACCGGGATTGAATCAAAGTTATAGATATCTGCATTAGGATACCCCATAAGAATGGGTGAATGGGTTGCTATTATTAATTGAGCATTCTTCTGCAATTCATGAATGATGCTTAAGAACAATATCTGCCTTTGAGGAGAGAGGGCCGCCTCCGGCTCATCTAAAATATAAATCCCTCGTTGACCAAATCGATTCTTAAATAAGGAGACGAATGCTTCTCCATGCGATTGTTCGTGTAGAGATTTCCCTCCGTAATACCTATAAAGAGAAGGATCTTCCTCAGCTAGCTTATCGATATGTGAAGCAAAACTATAGAATGTTTCTGCTTTAAGAAAGAACCCCTGGTTTACCTTAGGCATCCAAGAAAGCCTAATACAATCACCTAATCGGGCTTCTGAGGACTCTAAATCATATTGATTATTCCGACTTCCCCCACCAGTATTGAAACCACATTGATAGGCAATGGCTTCTAACAGAGTGGATTTTCCAGAACCATTCTCTCCCACAAAAAAAGTTACATTTTTATTAAAGGATAGCCTATCTAAACTTCGAATCGTGGGTATATTGAATGGATATTGATCATGATGTTGTATCTTGTCAGTCATCTTAATTATTTCACGTAGAAACATAACTAGTTTCCTCCGGAATCTTTATTCTAATTCATTCATTGAAAAAATATGGTATTCGTTATTTAAAATCGTCTTAGGTAAATATTGTGTCAATTATTCTTCTACTTCAAATATTGAATCAACAATGATGGGTAGATTATCTCTTACTGATACTGCTCCAAAAACAGATCTTGCATGAACGCCTTTATCTCCAAACACCTCAAACATCAATTCAGAAAATCCGTTTAAAACTTTATGATGCTCTTCAAAATATGCTTCTGCATTTACAAATCCTTGGACCTTAACAACTCTTTTCACTTTCTCTAATGATCCTAAAGCATCCTTCAATACAGCAAGAACTTCAATTCCTGTTTGCCTTGCAAATTCATAGCCATCATCTGTATTAAAATCACTTCCAAGTTTTCCTTTAGGTTTTCCAGTAGGACCTTTACCCGATACAAACATGAGTCCGTTTACGATTACAAAATTCGTATAACTAGCTGCTGGATTACTAGCATTAGGTAATGTGATTCCTAAGCTTTCTAAACGATCTTCAATGTGATTTCCCATTTAATTTTCCTACCTTTCTAGGTTTTGATTTATATTGCTAGGATTTCACCTAACGTATGTACATTCACAAAATGACCCTGCCTTAGCTTCTTCCATGATTATACATCTAGACAACCCAAGGGGGGTAGCCCTGCAACGATAAGGCCAATATACAAGCTTCTTCATATTATAAAAAATGAAAAAGCTTAAGCGGTATCTCCACTTAAGCTTTAACAGACTAGATAAAAAGCCGAGAACGACTATTAAGGACGTCAATAGGATTGCTGACGTTGTCTTTTGATTCATCAAGACAGGGCTCGATAGTCTGTATGCTGCAAATGTTAGATGTTAGATAAATGCACGAGAAACAATAACTAACAGAATGAATAATACGAGGATTACACCTGTGCTTGTAAACAAGCCACAGCTACAGCTTCCGATTCCACCAAGTTCTCCCATCGCGATATTCCTCCCCTCGTCGATTATTCTAAATTGTATGAATGCAAACGACTAGTGGATTGGACTCTTTTTAAAAAAATATGTGAATACCTTAAGTAATTTGTCCCCGCCTACGGAAATGGATGCGGATAAGGGTTAAGCTCCTGCGGAGTCAGTCTGCGGTCTGCGTAACCTAGCTGCATCGGTACATCCAGTACCCTATTCAGGCCAATGAGCCGGGTAAGATGATGTCCAAATGTCATGGGTAACATTCCCGGGATGAGCACCTTCACACAACGCAGTCCGTTGCGGAGAGTCTCACTTGATGACTGGTCAACTACAATGACGTCCATCTGAAGACTGTGGAAAACTGAAAGAATTTGTTTTAGATCCTCTGTTAAATCTTCTTGCCACGGAAGTGAATGAAACTCTTCTGCAAAAGTACGGATAGGGTTCCGTTCGTCTAATAAGAAGTGAAGCCGTTCCTCTGCCTGTGGCAAGCTATAGAGCAAAGAATGATCTTCCATTTGCTGCACCAGGAATGAGTCATCAAGCATAGCTTCAGCTTCGAGCCTTCGTTCCTTCAATCTCCTTTCAGCCATTGGGATCATGCCCGCCAGCTCATGTATCGCGCTCTTGGCCGCCCGTAACGGGTCGAGATGAGCTCCAGCAGAACAGATGAGGTTCACATTGTGTTCTGACCTTCCTTTTGCCAGTGCCCATATGCTCGGAATTCCGTTTTCCATCGTAGTGTTGAATAAACTTAATTCATAACCAGTAACCGCTTCTAAACGTAGGGCCATTAGGATCAGTTCCGAATCTCCCGATGATTTAATGTCAAGCCGCGGAACCTGTAGTTTTGCATACCAGGTCATTAGAAAGGAATCTCGTTCAACCACCTCAAGAATCCCGTATAAGATGGCCTCCTCTAAACTTCCGCCCACCGCGCACCCGTTGGAGATTTCATATACAAAGCCCCCTACATCGCCCATACTGTAATATGCTAACAGATTGGGGACCAGAATCGGACGTGCCTCTACAAACGAATATCCCCAGACCCATTCCATTGGAGAATCAGGATCATATGGGATGAAGGGAAAATCAGGTTGTTCGAATTGCTCCTCTGCATGAAACCCTACCGTAGACGGATTAAACGCAATGTCCTTAAGTTGGGAATAGCTGCCCTCTACATTCGTTTCTTTACCACGTGGAGTTACACCACAATAACGCTCTAATCCTTCTAATATCCCCGCAAGTTCACTATTCACATAGGAGTGTGAATGCCCTCCCGTGACCTCATCATAAAAACCTAAAGGAAGATTTATAGCGGCACTGGCAAAGGTTGAGGCGAGCCCCCACTTCTTATCATTAAAAATACCAGTTCGACTGTCCCAATAGTCTTTGAGCAGAACCTTCTTCAAATCACTCATCGAACGGGAGCGATAGCTGTTGCCCTGTTTGAGACACTTCTGTAGTGAGATCTTTGCTAATTCCGCGGAATCATCATGCAATTGGCCGCATACCGAGCAAGTCCCAATGGGTAAGACATAATGGATGGTACTGCTCAAATGACTCAAATTGACCAAATAGAGATGATCTTCACAATTCGCTCTGTCTCCCCGCAGCACCTTTTCCGTTTCCGCTGAGATAATATGTGCCATATAACTAGCTCCCGCTGAAGATATTTCAGTAGTATAATCGAGAACATAATCCTCAGATACGAGCTTCTTAAGATAATCCTCGACTTCTTTGCGATTGCTCCCTGCCAGAGATAACCGTGTTTCTGCACATTGGAAGCATCCACTCTTTCCCGGAACGATCAGAGGCCCTATGATTCCTTCTCCGAGGGATACATAGGCACACAACCAAGGCATCCCACGCGGCCGTAGCATCTGATCAGCTTCATAAAAAAATGAGGAGTTATCCTCATCCTGCAGTACCAATACCAAATCTACAGATGGTATAGCTTCACTGAAGTCCTTGCTTCGGACAAGTACGAGCCCTGACAGGCACTTACACACCGTGTCGGCAAGATTACCCTCCCCAATAATAGCGACAGTATTCAAGCGGATACCTCCTCTCCCAGAATGACTCCATAGGCTACAAACGGCCCTTTACCCCACAAGGATTCAGTGCTCAGTTCAAATACCTCAAGACGCTTAGTGTACTGCTCCAGAGTTTCAATGGCCGATAACAGCAAAGAGCTATAGTTTAGAGGATCGGCATTGGAAATTGTCATGTCTTGCATTTCATGATCCTCCCAAAGGACAGGAGAAACTTCAGTAGGCTCGGTCTTACGGAGCGCCTTCTGTAGAGATTGACGAAGTGCAAGTGTAAAACTAAGATCTACGCTGCCATACCACAAGGAATCCGAAAAAACCCACACTGTCGGAAAACCGAGCAAAGGCTCACCTACTGCAAGAAGAGATTCGCCCTCTAGGATGGTTAACGCTTGCAAATAATACTGGCAACGGACGTCTTCAATTTGCGGACATGCTATACGCTGAACTACAGTCGGCTGATCAGACAAAATCCGCTTGCCTAACTCTTTAGTTAAACAAGCCCTCCCCCCCCGGAAAGCGGCTTCAGTAATATCGCACCCTGTTCCGATACTGATTTCTTCCAGCTGTTGTGGAGGAAAACCAGTAAACAACAACGGGATTAAACGGGCCACATAGGCTTCGAGCCCCGCCAATCCCGCCTCTTGCCGAGCCTCTACATGTGTTAATCCACTTCGGACAATGGTTGGTAAAAGATGTGTGGGTTCTTTGGACAAAGGGTCCACCGGCTGAACAAGACACTGTGCCAGCGGAAGCTGGATTAAATCTGCCTCTTCCCATGAATGAAAAATGCCTGTTACCCTTGAAGTCAGTTGGTTGAACGCTGTAAACCATACCTCCGGACTTACCTGTTCATGATTTATGCTTAGGCTAAATGCCATATTTTTCAACGGACGGGCCACGTCATATCCGGATACTAAAGGATGAGATAGAAAAGGATGCCATCTTCCAGTTAAAGTGACAGGGTCAAGTAAATAGCATTGATTTCTAGCGTCCAATTCATGCTCACCCGTAATCTCTTGATGCCATTCATGAACAATAAGATTCGCTAAGATGGCTGCGGCCGCAGTGGAGAAGATCTCCTGCGTTGGATTCTCGGGAAAGACGGACGAATGAATTCTCAGCCAGGCAGATTCCCAAAGTCTGTCCCCATCTGGATGTAGTAGCGGGCCTACCATTCCCATTCCATTTATCGCGATGGCAGGTAGCATCTGTTTCTTTTCTGCTATACAAGCTTGCTGAACATTCCGTAGCTCCTCCAATTCGCCATGCTCCGCAACATATAAAATAAATTGAAAAGGCCGAACGATCGTCTTCCAATTCGGGTCCTCTTCTCCTTCAGTTGCAATAATATTTAAAGTGCTCTCATTCTCACTGCCTTGAGTATCTTTGCAATGGTTCATAAGTTGTCCCATGTCTGTTGGTTCCTTGTTTGTTACATAAATCGTGAGTTTGGACAAACCGGATTCATACCATGATTCAGCAAGCGAGAGCAAGATTCGGCCAGAACCGACCACAAGCGTACCTTCCTCATGAAGAGACATCTTGCACAACTCCTTCCCCAACTTTGTGAAGCTAAATGAACTATTCAAGCTAATCAAAACACTGATTCCACGAACGACAAAATTCATTTTAAAGATATGTGATCTGCTGTTTATCTATGACTCTTCTCTCGTCGGACAATGGATTGCTTATAGGCTTTATTTTGATTGTAGTGTCCCTCAACTGTTGCATACTTAACGACCTTAATGACTATGTAGACAGCAAATGACCCAACCCTAGATAGCTCTTATCTTAGGCTGGGTCATTTGTATTCAAAGCTTCTTCTATGTTGATTCATCTCTGACAACCAAACTGTATAAGCCCTTCAGTGAGTACCCCACCAGTCATTAAAATGCTGTTCAAGAAATTCAATCTCATTCACGTAATGAGCTAAATGACCTTCTTCAACTAGCCTTATAAACGCAGTGTCTCCAGCTTCAGCTCTGTCGGATAGTGTAGTACACATAAAATTGATACGAGAAATTACCCACTGCTTAAGATCACTTGGCACTTGGATACCGTAAGAATTGAAAAATATCTCAATACGTCTCTTTCGCGTAGCTGCATGACTCTTTTGATTGTAATCCTCAACTACTCTATCATCTTCTCCTGGAGAAAATGTTGAAAGTGGAACACATGTATACAATGTGTAAACAATATCCCAAATACGTGGTCCTGGCCCCGCCATATCAAAATCAATAATACCTACAGGATGTTGTTCTTTAAACACAACGTTATACAATGCAACATCGTTATGACAGATAACCTCATGTAATGAAGGCTCAGGATACTCATTAATTGACTGTGTAGATGATATAAAGCCTATAGTTGCATCGTGAAAGTTTCTTAAGAGTTTAGCCAGCTCGGCTAAGACCTCGTCAGACCACATATATCTATCAATTTCAGGGTAATCGTTCCCTGGAACTACACCTTCAAGGTAAGAAAGGATTTCTCTCCCCTTCACGTCTATACCCATGTATCTAGGAGAGTGGGGATAGCCAACTTTTTCAAGGTGTTTAAGCAATTTATGTACATACGGATTTGGCTGAGCATTACGTCGGACTGTCTCTCCTACCTTAACTACGTTATTAATATTTCCTCCAGAAAGGACTTCCTCGTGCTCCGTCAATTTTTTCCTCCCCTTGAACCATCAATTTAATTCGCGCAGATTTCCTATAACGTTATGGTATTCGCGACGATACTATTATGGCTTTGTTTTTACATGAAAAAGAACATGTTTGTTTAATGGGCTATCTTCGTCAACTTTCGGGTGAACGAACATTTTTACATATCTCATACCGATTTTTATCATCACATTTTTTGAAGGTGCATTAATATCGGCTGTAAAACTATACACTTCATCAAAACCCAAGGTGTTAAATCCATATTGTAAACACGCTGCCGCTCCTTCAGTTGCATATCCGTTCCCCCATGCATCTTTTTTTAGTCGCCAACCAATTTCGATGCAAGGAGTAAAGTCGGCCTCAAATGTTGCCCTATGAAATCCTATAAACCCTATAAAATCTTTATTTTCCTTAACTTCTACAGCATATAACCCAAAGCCACATTCATTAAATTCAGATTGAATTGACTTATAAAATAGGTTTGTTTCTTCTGCCGATAAGGTTTTAGGAAAATACTTCATAACTTGTTCATCTGCATTGAGTCGACAAAATGGCTCCAAGTCAGCTTCTTCCCAATCTCGCAGACGCAATCTCGCTGTTTCAATATAGATCACTTTTCTCCACCTCTAATGTGTTCAGAATAGATCTTTACTTAAAATTTCTCCAGGCAGGCCATCGATCTCACCTATCTTCTCGGAGGTAAACCCCTTACTTATTAGAATTTTTCTAGAAGGTATGTTATTGGGATCAATAATAGCTACTAACCGTTTTAAATTTGTATTAATGGCTCTCTGTAATAGAATGTTAGCAATTATATTACCGTATCCTTTACCCCATTGCTCTGGAATTAACATATAACCTAACTCTGCTTCATCGGATTTCTCTTCATTAAGTATCAAGCTTCCAAGACCTATAAATTCGTTAGTAATGTTGTTATATACTTTAAACGACCCAAATTGTTCAAACTTTTTATTGCGATCCAATAACTTGTTAAAATTTACTTGCGCTTCTTCAAAAGGAGTAGAACGTTCAGTGATAAACGCCATTACCTTCTCATTTGATACTAATGAATAGTAATCATTAAAATCACTCGGCTCAAACTTTGTTAAGATAAGATTATGCATTAGAACCTCCATATTTTTAGTAACTATAACCTTCCTTAATTATACATCTGACAACCTCGAGGTGGTAACCCCGATACTTGAGTACTTTCAAATAGCATTGGAAATATAGAAGCCAGTATCAATGAAATGATCAATAATTAATGAGCCCCTACACATAAAGCATAAGAAACAAAAAAACATTCTCAATCAGTAAATAAAAGCGCTTTTGTTGGTTAAGCAACAGGTATAGAACTTAATGTTTTTTAACATCTAGTCGTCGCTTAGATAATGAACAAACTTGGCATGAAGTGTTGGACATCTAATCCAACAAAGGAAACTGATCTAGATTAAACATAATAACAAGAACTATGATTAGAATTATAGTTGTGCTGATATACTGCTTTGTTTCCTTTATAAAGATAAATTCCATAATTGCATAGAAACCAAATAATAATGCCAAAGAGGTCAAGAAATAAACTTCACGAGATCCACCCAATTCACCCCCTAATTTTGTATTGATTTTCATTTAATATTCAAGCCATTCATGGTGACTTCATTTCTTTGGTGATGAGTGTCCCCACTGGTCCTTATCGTTTTGTTCTCATACGTGAACTCATTCTGGATCTTAGTCTCAGCTATCTTTAATTACTTTATCTCTATACGACTAAAAAACCTTTTAAAACGAACGTACCATTGTTATCATAAATTTGAAATGTTATAATTTTCAAGAAATTAAAAATAATTTAGAGGGGGATATTGATGAAGAACAAGTTAATGATTACTTTCTGCGGAGCTATGATTCTTATGGTCGGAATAAGTGTAGGAGCCTTTGCTAGTTCACAACTTCAAGAAATTAAAGCTTATTTAAACGGAGAATTAAAAATTCGAGTTAATGGGGAAATCACTCAAATGAAGGATGCACAAGGGAATGCAATCCTTCCTATTACATACGAAGGTACCACATACTTGCCGGTAAGAGCAGTTTCTAATGTACTGGACATACCGGTCAATTATGACGCGAAAGCAAAAGAAGTCATTATTGGCGAGCTTATAGATGGTGTTGCAATTAAGCAAGAAGATTTTAACGATACATTATATTCCAAGGATCCTGCACAAACAAAATTCAACAACAAAGATTACGGTGAAGTTCTGTTCAGTTCTTCGGGATCAAATATTAAATATACTGCTCTAAGTCCAAATGGCAAATACCAAAAACTGATTTTGCAGTTCGCTGCTATCGATTCGGAAGTCGAAAATATAGAAATTAAGGATAATGATAAGAATACTTTGCTTAAAAAAGTAGATGGGATCACCCCTGCTAGCGGCATGCAGACCATTGAGATAGATATTACTGGAGTAAACAACATCTCTATTAATGTTAAGCAATCCACTGATGGTGGCTTCCTTATTCCTCTTACGACATCTATATACAAGTAGTCCAATTATGATTAAGCCATCTATACTGTGAGTAGCTAATTTGTGTTCACCTTGAGCATTAATCCTATCCGATTTACAAAATATATTAAGCTCATCCCAGTTCGTCGGGATGAGCTTTTTCTTTATTTGCGATCCTTTCACATTTCCCAATAACTAATCTAATTTCCCCCAAAAAATTGCAGTATAATAAATATCATTAATTTTGATGGCAACCACAAGATCCTTGTCTGTATCTTGAATGGAAAATATTTTTGTACTCTCTAAAAGATCTATTTTTGAGTCAAATATTTTAGCCTGACCGTTTTCTTTAATCTCATCTACTACTATCTTTTCTATCTTCCCAATCTCTTTTTTTATTTTTTCGGCAGGAGTCATGTTGCCTTCGATAGAGTAAATTTTATTCTTAAAGGAAAATTGCGCCAATATATCGCTATTAGGGTTAATTCCTTCTTCCTTCGGTTCTGTCGTTGTCGCAGAACAAGAAACTATAACTAACAGTAAAACAATCCCAAAAATTGAGTTCAATACCCTCAACATTTTTTTAGTTCTCCCGTCCTCATAAAGTTAATACGCTTGCATCAGATATATAACCATAAATAAAATATGTATTATTGTCTTGTCTATAAGGAATAGATAATTCTTTTAATATATTGACAAAATCCTCTGTAATATCAATTAATTCTGGTGATACCAGACTACCACGATGTTTTAAATATCTTGGCCTTACCTTGATCCACTCCACATTGTAAAATGGTACAATTCCCTCTTTCCAATCCCCCCAATACCAAACATCCTTTTCAAATTCTTCTGGGTGTAATAAATCTTCTAACACATATTTGGCTTGGTATGGTGGGGGAAACAACAAAGTATTTACCACTTCATCTTGGAGTTCTCGCCATTTTGTATCATTCATGATAGAAATTAAATTTCTTTCAGTAATGGCCTCAACTACTCTCGTTTTGTTTCTATTTAGTACCATAACGATATCCTCAGTTCAATAAATGATTTGTTTTCTAATTTCTTTGGATCAACTATACCGATATTCTATCACCCTTTGTTGTGGGTTGCGAAATAACCAAAATTCTATTGCCGTATTTGTCCGATTGAATATTTGGTGAGGCGTTGAAGGAGGCACATCTAGGAGGTTCGATATGTCCGCCACTTCCATTCCCTTAAATCTATAATCTACAAATTGTAATCTCAATTGCCGTTTCATCAAACTCTTCCTCTAATATTTCTTTTACACGTCCCCATTGCAGTTTATCTAAACCACATCCTATTTCCGGCATGGCTATCTTATGAATCGAGTCTTGTTGACATATTTCTTTCATTGATTTTATCGACATTGTTAATGTCTCATACGTTGGTTTATGCCAATACTTGCTCTTCGAAACTAAATTCAATGTCCTATCAACTTTATAGCACTTACCGACTTCTAATTCATTCCTTGTTGCTCTTTCCTGGAGCGAAGCCAACTTAAATCTTTTTCGAAACTGCACAGCAATTCCAGCTCCCATCTTTGCATCTGCGGATATGCAATGAGCTAAGTAGTACTCCTCAGGCATTGTAAATAAGTCTTTCTTTAATTCTATTAACTCCATTGTGATCACTCCATGCATAACATTATATAGGGTCTTACCCTAAGTTCAGTTTGATTATACTTTTGCTTCTATGATTATTTCCCCTTCTCCAGAAGGTGTTTCAAAACCCTTTAGGAATGAAGATAATATTTCTTCTGTTATTGTAAATGCTGCATTTGCATCGAATCGTTGACTCCGAATACGAAGTCGTTCACGTAATACATTAGGATGAACTTTCAAATATATAAGCTTCCACAATCCTCCTCCATCTTCTATTAACTTCTTATATTCATTTCGCTTCTTTCGCTGCCAAAAACTGAAATCGATAACCACATGACGCTTTTCATTTAAAAGATTCACTAGTTCATTACGTAGCTTTAACTCGGCTTCAACTTTTAATTGCTCATACATTTCAATGGGGTAGTCAATTCCGTATCGACCATGTGTAGCCCATATTTCTTCATCAATAGAAAGACGTACAAAACCTCTCTTCTCTAATCTTTGAGCAAAAGTTGTTTTTCCTGATCCTGCTACTCCACACATCATTGCTACTAATGGAACGGAAACATCTGCTTGGTCAATAAAATCATCAATTTCATAATCGTCAAGCAACTAACTTTCTCCTTTCACCCTTTAGTCAAATTAATAAACATAAAGAGACTTCGATATGTAATTAATTGAAAAACATCCTCTATTATATGTTTGTCTTGTTCTTGGAATAGTTGTTCTTGTAAAAGTAAAATTATCTGACCAAAAAGCTAAATCCAGACTATCTATATACTCCAGTTCTCTTATTAAGAAAATCATGAAATGCATCATTATGTTGTTGATTAAATAATTCTGGAATCTCGTCTTTATCAAAAAATTTAAGTTCTATACTTTCTTCATTCTCCTTAATTACTTCTCCTCCAGTAATGTCCCCTTTAAAAACAAATGAAATTGTTTGCGCTTGATCTCCATTTGGATATTCATCAAAGTACTTAGTATAAATACCAATTAGTTCTTTGATATTAATTTTCAACCCGGTTTCTTCTTCTACTTCTCTTTTTGCTGTTTCTTCTGCGGATTCACCAATCTCCATAGCTCCACCTGGAAATCCCCATGCATCTTTATCTTTTCTTCGTTGTAATAAAATTTGTCCTTCTTCATTAGTTATTATAGCTCCAGCAAAATTAAGAATTATCATTTCGCTACCGACTTTGCTTCTAATCCACTTAATATAGTCCATTCTTTTCTCCTCTTCTTTTCAATAAGATTAATGAGTTTCAAAAATCTTTTTTAACTTAACCGATTCTTAATTATCAAATCCGCATAACAATATACGATTCGACTTTTTATCGTGTATTTCTGAGGAGGCCAACCTTCCCATGTCCATGTCTAAGTGATTTCATTACTTTACAATAGCTCGTTGTTTAATATACAGTCTTCAATTTTTCTGAAAGTCCTTCAATATGTTCTTCCATGATTTTGTTATTATTCATAATATAAATCCCCGTTTCTTCTTAAATCATCTGCTTTTTTCCACATTCATTTTTCATAACGTTTCTGTATTTACGAAACGACCCAGCCTTAGATAGCTCCAATCTTAGGCTGGGT
This sequence comes from Paenibacillus segetis, assembly GCF_014639155.1. NCBI lineage: Bacteria > Bacillati > Bacillota > Bacilli > Caryophanales > Paenibacillaceae > Paenibacillus > Paenibacillus segetis. Next base: position 1,832,076 of record NZ_BMFT01000001.1, on the reverse strand, counting down.
CGTTAGATGTCTGAGCTTGTAGCTACTTCCCAAACGATGCTTTCATATATGGTTTATGGCACTTGGTGTAACAAGATCAGAAATCATTATTATTCTTTCATTATAACCTAATGGTAATTTTATTGACCTACAGGAATAGATATTGTCTTATCGTAGGTTTTAATATAGTCAAATCCGTCCAGTAGCAAGCGTTCCGGTTTCTCCGTTATGTTAAAAGAATACGTCTGCTCCCACAGGATGTTACCGTTCTTCAGATCCCACGGGCGTGATGAGGAAATTGATGATACGGGAACTACGATATCACCAGCTTGAACGGATAAATTATCCGTTTCCAAGAATGTGAATTGTTTTCTGGCGATAACGATATCATAGCCTGCATCGGTTTTTGTTACGCTCCGAATCCATACCTTTTCATCGCCAATTTTGATGGATTGATCTGATGGTGAGGCTAGGGAGATGGGTTCTTCTACTTTCTGATATCCGGGAAAATCTTCGAGTACAAGTTCAATGGTCTTTATCTTGTCTGTCGGAAGCACATCAAATTCAAGTTCAAATCCCAAGATATCCTTTTTAGAATCATCCGATGACTGCATTCTCCTTGGTTTCATTTCTGTTCCATTCACATAAAGTTTCGTATTACCCATAAATCTTGGATATCCCTTTTCATCCATGTCATAATGCCCCTTAACGATGGTTGAAGTTGGCGAAGCAGTAATGGAGTCATAATGGACAGTCCCCTCATCTACAGGAACGGATTTTGAAATATCCTCTTTAATCATACTTTTCATCGCTTTATTCGCTTCAAAATCGAAAGAGATAGGATATGATGCCCGCTCCCCATTATCCAGCCACTCATAAAATGTAACGGTTAACGTTCTTGCGAATGGACTAACGGGCTCAAATTTATATACTCCCTCGAACTGGGTCTCATCTTCGCTAGGGTTGCCACCTCCTTCTTTCCAATCTGAATTCGTCATGAAGCCATGCAAACCATCCACACCATAACGATATGAACCATGGTCATTATATACGGAGCCTGCATGTCGACCAACGGTGTAATACATGAGCAATGCATTTTCATCCGCTATAACACCATCAATGGTTATGACCGTACCATCATCAAGTGTTTTGCTCTTGTTTACCGTTTGACCGTATCCTTGATCTGCCACTTCAGAAAAACTGAGAGAATACAAATCGGTTGTATTAAGCAACTTACTTCCATAATAAGCAAAGGCTGGATATTGATACGTTCCGATAATTAGAAGGAGTGCTGCAGCTGATGATGCAATCCACGTCATAGGTCTGCTCATATTCTTCTTCTTAGCGGGGACATGTTCAAGTGCATTGCGAAGTCTGCTCTCAAGTTCTGCCGGAGCCTGTACCACATTCAAGCTTTGTTTGTGTTCGAGTAATTTCTCCTCGATCGTTTGCATAACCATCACCTCCGATTAAGAATTTCAGTTTTTGTAATCCTTGTGAGATTCTAGATTTGATTGTGCCAAGCGGTGTACCGGTCATGTCCGCAATCGTCTGGTACGGAAGATCATGAACATAACGAAGTTCGATCGCTTCCCTTTGCTGTGCATTCAGATGAGATAGCAACATATCCATATTCATCTCAGACTCTGAGTGGCGATAGGGATTATCGTCAGTTAATGCAGCAAGTGGGGATTCTCGCTCGTTCTCCAATGGAAGAAATCGATCCTTTTTGCGGAGTAATGTTTTGCACCGATTGACGAGAATGGTTTTGCTCCAGCTGTAGAATGCTTCGCCTTTATGCAACTGATCAATCTTTTCATAAAGTGTAACAATCATGTCTTCCATTGCATCCATCGCGTCATGCTCATTTCCCATGTATGTATGGGCAAGACGATAATAAGCGTCCTGATCAGCTATGATTAGCTGTAATAAAGCTTCCTTGTTGCCTTTTTGGGCTTGTTTGACAAGACGGCTTACTTTCAAGTTCTCACCCCTTTTCATAGATAAGAGATCGCAGCGATTAAAAAAGTTCATTTCATACAAAAAAACTCAAAATTCCTTGAGGTGTCATGAAGAAGGAGAACCAATGCCCCTCCCAAAAGAGTGCGAAGTTTCCTTTGAGAATACTCCGATGGAGCCACCTAATCGAACGATTATTTCCTATGCTCCTTGCCGATAATAAGGCTGTGATATGTATCTTAACTCTTAAACTTACAGCTAGATAGTGAGGGCAGTGAAATGAGCACAACTACGCGAAAGAAAAGAAGTTGGAGTTTTAGGATTTTGATAGGAATGATCGCAGTGCTTGGATTGATATTATTTCTACACCGCTGGACCCTTGCCGCAGAGCCGTTCGCTCATTGGACGCCAGATTACTCTATGGTCGATTTATCTACAATTCTAACGAAGGATGTACTGAACGAGCATGATTATGAGATTCTACTCAAGCAATCAGGACTTGGTCGTCCGGTTGTAGACAAGCTTCTAGCTACAGGAAAGGAGAATATGATTTATCAGATTCAAAATCAATTCTTCTCAACTCCTCTACTAGTTCGCGAAAAAAATAGCCCCATTTCAAACGAAGAATTCGTTGTAGACAAAAAGGGTAACTATACGGCGGGATCTGAGATGATTGCACTTGAAGATGGCGATATCCTAATCACTCAAAACTCACTCACCTTTGGCTGGAGAAATGGCCATGCGGCGATCGTGGTGGATGCGAACGAAGGACTGACATTGGAGTCAGCCGTCCTGGGGGAGAATTCCGGGTTCCAGACGATTGGAAAATGGGAGAAATATCCGAGCTTTCTTGTCTTCCGCTTAAAAAACACATCTGCTGAAGAGAGACATACAATTGCACAGGAAGCAGTCAACCGACTGAATGGCGTACCCTATGGTTTTGGAGTAGGTATATGGTCTGCCAAGCACCCTGAAAATAAGCTAAAGGAAACACATTGTGCTCACCTGGTATGGGAAGCCTACCGCCAATTTGGTTACGATCTGGATAGTAATGGCGGCAGGATTATCACACCAAAAAGTATTGCGAACAGCCCACTCTTGGAGCTCATACAGGTCTACGGCATGAACCCGAAGGAGCTATATTAACGGTAGTAAATAGTACTAGCTCTTCCGCATCTTTTTTCTCACAAATAGAAGAATTAATAACACTGGTAACGCTATGGAAATACTTTTAGCTGCGATAAAGGATTGACTTGCCTCGTTCAATGGGCTTCTTAGCTTGTCTAAGATGTATTTATTTTTAATTAACGGGATTAATTGTTTAGAATAAACCTGATTATCGTTCGAGTCAACAACAACGAGCTGACCATTACTTTCATTAAATTCAACATGGAATGATTCGGATTTCTTACTTGTAAAGACTAATTGATTGGGAATCTGAAAACGATCTTGGTATTTTAAAATCACTAAAGGATCTACTGTATATAGATTGGTTTGATAATTGTTAAAACCGTAATCAAAGAGATTTTCCATATCGCTATAGGCTAACTCTGCTGAGCTCGCATTTAAGGTAACCGCGATCCACTCTGAGCCCTCACGCTTGGCTGAAGCAACCAAAGTATACCCGGACTGAGTAACATAACCATTCTTCACACCCGTCGTGCCTTCATACCGCCACAAAAGTCGATTGTGATTATAGATTGTCGTCTCCCAGCCCTCTCCAATCCATTCCATACTTTTGGTACTTACTATGGATCGAAACACTGGATTTTTCATCGCGTACTGTGTAATGAGCGCCATATCGTAAGCTGTTGTTACATGGTTCTCATCGAACAACCCGTGTGGATTTTGAAACGTAGTATTTCGGGTACCAACCTTTTCCCTAACAAATTGATTCATTCGTTCTGCAAACTGAGCTTCACTTCCATCGAAATGCTCTGCAATAGCGGTTGCTGCATCGTTGCCTGAGTTAATTAGCATTCCTTGTATAAGCTTTAATAATGAAACTTGTTCACCTTCAACTAAGTAAACTCTTGTACCATCGATATTCCTCGCATTCTTGCTAACGGTTACAAGATCATTTATATTTCCTTCTTCAAGCGCGATGATCCCTGTAACAATTTTGGTGATACTTGCGGGATACATCAACTTTTCGCTATCTTTTTCATATAAAATAGTGCCTGTGGTTCCATCGATCAAAATGACAGCTTCACTATTAAGTGGCTGGATTCCCTTGCTTTCCATAGCATAGGACTGATCTTGAAAACTAAACATGATGATCAACATTATGAATAATGCAAAGAATCTTTTCATTTAGCAAATCCTTTTCCAGTTATAGAGTTCAGTTCTAAGTAGTATTTTAAATAAAAGTTCAGAACATTAATCGATTATCGAAAAGTTTATCATACTCATTACGGTGAATTAACTCAAGTAAAATAATCACGGATACAAAATGTAATCACTTCTATTAATTATGAAGTAAAAAAGATGAACCTATACAATGAGCTGGTAAAAGGGCAGCGCCAACAAGGGATTACTTTGCTGGTACTACCCCAAATCAGATTTTTTGAAATTCACAAGTTGATAAACAATCCATGTCAAGGATACAACAAGCATCATATCAACGCAGACGTTAAACAGGAATAGATGCTTTCCTATGTCTGCCTGGCCATCGCCTATGATTGGAGTCAAAAAGCCCATAAACCCCAATAATCCAATCAGCATCATCAATTCTATCCGAATCCGGATGGTTCGATCACGGTGGCGAATGTACTCGAACATAGCGATAGCATAATAAATGAGATAGAACAAGGTTATGAACAACAATGATCTAGGTACATACGAATTTTTGAACTCACTCCAGCAACTGTAGCTAATAGTTAATGCGCCAGAAGGTTTATGTTCCTGCTTCAAATAATTGCCTAGATAGTATGGCCGAATGCTCATGCTGTTGTTCGCTGCATATTTCATTTTCTCGATAAGCCGATTCGGATGCTTCATATAAAATAGCACGACATCCATGTGAGATACACGGTCATAAAAATCCTGCTTCATGGAGGGTGCATCCTGTATGATCACCGTATCACTCTGGAAGTAATTCGTACCAGCAAGCGATAGCAGATGCTCAGGCAATCCAAGCTCCTGTAGATCCTGTTCTATATTGGGAGAATCTTTCAATATCCCAAAGAAAACAGTCTGATACAAATTGATGTCCTTCAGTTCCTTTGGAGCTACAATGTAATTTCCAACCGAAAGCACAATCATGGAGACCGACAGCCAGACTGTTAGCCGCCGCCAGGTCTTGTCTTGACGGAGCATGGTGAAACGGAAACCTAATAGGGCAAACATAATGCCTACCGGGGCATTTTGGATTTTAGAGAATGTCAGGAAGAAGACCCCAATAAAGTATAGCCAGAACATTTTTTGTGACGGTTCCTTCTGATGTAACAAACATAGCCCAAAACCAACTGACAACAATAAAAACACGAGCGAAACGGGTTCGCCAAACAGCGAATTGAAATAGGCAATATATCCGATGTCATAGAATACGAACAGCAAGCAAAGAGCAAGCACGATGCCTACGATCGTCGATTTGTATTGATTATAACGAACAATGATATAAGTTGCCGATAGCAGAAGTACAGCATATAAAGCCCCAAGCACACGAATATCAAAGGAAGACGGATGAATAACATATCCTATCTTGCGTGCCACTATAACTAATATCATTTGTGTAGACGTATAAAAGCCCCGGAAGAACTGATCATAAGCGAAATACTGGTGGGCATATCCGAAAAAACGATCCTCATAAGACTCTCCGGGTACTCCATAATTCAGTCCACTGGTTCCCATAACCCGCAGAAAATCCCCGTTGTCAGCAACACCGATAAATGGATGAGTGAATAATAGAATGGTGACAAGACATATACCTGCTAATACAGCAAACCATTCGACGGTTAGAAATCTTCTCATTCTTTCTTAGACACTTCCTTTATTATGACGCAACAATCCTTAGACTTTTTTGCTTAAGTTATGCAACGCAACTACATTGCACTTTAATGCGTCAATATAGCCTTAGCGAAATCTACAAGTTGCTCTTTCGTTGCTGCAGGTCCAAAAAGGCGATAGTTCATGAATCCTCCCTCGCTCTTCACCACCCAGTTCAAGGTGCGGTCATAATAATAAGTTTCTATGCCCGCTACTTTAATAATGGAATCCTTAGATGGTTCCATATCAAAGAACTTCGACTTTTCATCACCAGCTACAAAATGAACTTGGTAGTCAACTTCCTGTCTGTCCTTCCTGTATTTCCACGCAATCGACTGGATTACATTGCCTGGCAGTCTTACGCCGTAAGCATATTCCTTACCATCTGATGATTTAGCAAAAGTGAGTTGGTCATCCTCCTGACTTGTCGGTAGATAGTTCATGAGCAAATAACCGGCTTCAAATTCATATCCTTCAGGCACCTGATCTACTCGTTGTATTGTAGTTAACGGCCCTCTGACTTCTCTTGTAATTGTACTATTAAATTCGTCCTGATCACGATATTCTCTAGGAGAAGACGTCCATAGAATCTGGTCCGTTGACTGTGTAACAATCTCTTCTTTGCTTCCGAAATAGACAACCGCTGACTCGCCTGGTGCTATGGTCTGCTGAACTTCTTCCAGAATCCTAGTCTGCCAATCTGGAATCTTCGTATTGGTCTTTCTGACCTCCAGGACAATGTTACCTGCATTATCATGTAAATTAAACCACGCTGTAGCCGCATAGGAAAATCCACTCAACAGACAGATCACACCTACGGCGATCATGAATCTTTTCATCGTAATAACTGGAGCTTTGCGAGAAATTGCTGGCACATTTTCCATGTTCACAATCTTATTCATAACCCGATCAGTGAAATCTTGCTCAGGTAGATTTGTCATCTCCATGACAACTTTGATTTTATGAATCATACCTTTTTCCTGAGAAAGGTCTTTAAGCCTCATTTGTTGTTCCCTCCTATCGTTGAGACCAGAGGGGTCTCAATCTCAGTCGTTTTTTTAACCGTTCATATTTTTTGCGTACAGTGGCTGGTTTGCACCCCAAGATTTGCCCAATCTCTTCAAAGGTACGTTCATCTAGTACCCTCATTAAAATCAGATTTCTCTCTTCAGACGAGAGTCCGCTAAGTAAATCTCCTACGAGATCGTCGTAGTCATTTTTATCAGACACGATGATTTGTTGTTCCATTCGGTACAAACTGAACACCCTATGCCTTGCTTTTCGCTTTTTCAGTAAATTCATACAGTGATTATAGGATATTCTGTATAACCAAGCCGTAAAAGAAATGTTCTCTGTATAACTGGCTAAATGCTGATAACACTTTACAAAAATATCTTGAACCGCATCCTCGGCTTCCTGTCGATTGCCCATCATATGATAGCAATAAACGTGGATCCGACGTTGATATTGTTTAACCAGGAATCGAAACGGTTCCTTGTGACCTTCTTTGATCTGCTGAATGATCAATTCAATTTGCGCATCGGATAACAGTATGTCTTCAAGATCTGGTTTCATATGTACTCCTTTCGTGTTAGTTTCCCATTTATACACGTTATAACAATACAAACAGCTGTTTTGTGACAAGGCTATTATAATTTTTTTGTAAAATGCAAAAAGCACCCACAGCTCATTATAATCTGGTTGGGGTGCTTACATAATTTATTGGTTTATTAACTGATAGTCACATTTTTACTTACCAAGCGAGTTCCTCTGCAATCTAGGTATCAAAGCATAGGCAAATGTGATTAGCGGGCTTAACCACAAGAAGGTTGCATAAGGTGCATATTCGATCACCGGAACACCAAGTGTAGCTGCGAAGAAGGCACCGCTGACGCCCCATGGAATCAATGGGTTAACGAGTGTACCGCAATCCTCCAGGGTACGGGACAATGTCTTTGCTGGAATATCTCTGCGAGTATACTCATCCTTGAACATTTGGCCGGGCAATAGGATGGATAGATATTGCTCTCCTGTCATGCCGTTAACCGCAATCGATGAAGCACCTGTCATGAGTACAATACTACTTTTACGTTTCAATGGTTGAACGACTTTATGGAAGAAGGATTCAATGACTCCGCAATGCTGTAACAATCCTCCTAATGATAAAGCGATTAAGATCAAAGATACGGACCACATCATAGATTGCAAGCCGCCGCGATTTACGATGGAAGCGACCGTTTCATTGGTGATAGAGCTCTCGTAGCCGCTCTGCATCACGCTGAACCAGACATCAACTGCCGTTTGTTGCTGAATGAAGGCGGTCACTAGAAGTCCAGTGACAATACCAACGATTAGCGTTGGGATAATCGGGACCCTCTTGATGGAGCAGACGATAACAGCAAGCGGTGAAATCAACGTGAACCAGTGAATATGGAAACCGCTTTGCAATGCAAGCTTGATATCTTGTATCGATGACAAATCGATAGTACTAGGCTTTGGCGCGAGCAGAAAAAAGACAGTAGTCACGACAAGCGCCGGAAGCGTTGTGTGCTTCATGTTGCGAATATGTGTGAATATGGATATACCAGCCACCGCAGGAGCAAAATTCGTCGTATCGGATAATGGCGACATCTTATCACCAAAACAAGCTCCACAGATAACCGCTCCTGCAGCTAAAGTCGGAGAGACACCCGTCGTTACAGCAATTCCCATGAAGGCGACACCGATCGTACTGACTGTAGTGAACGAGCTTCCGGTGAACATAGAGACGACGATGGTGACATATAATGCACTCACGGCAAAATAATGCGGGTTAATATAATCCATACCATAGTATAAAAGCGTCGGCACCGTACCACTCATCATCCACACGGCGATCAGTATGCCGATGAGCGATAGAATGAGAATTGGCATTATGGCCGTTTGAATACCTTGAATGATGGCAGATTCGAGCTTCTTCCAAGTAAAGCCGAATAATCGTAATAATGTGGCTGTACCCACGGTTGTTGCGAGAAGCGGGAGATGCGGTTCCGCTTTTAAGAGAAAGATAGATACAAATAGAAATGCTAGAATAAAGATAATAAGAATAACACTTTTTGAGAAACTAAGCTGTCGGTTCATGTTGATGAGGCTCCTTATACATTGTTGTAGCTTTTGAAGATTCAAATCCTTCTATCACTTCGATAATATCTTTTTGGATTGGACAATCAACTTTTTCGCTTTTATGCTTTTTTGCTTTTGCGCATTGAAGTATAAACGATTAATAGGAATAAAGTCAATGTTACGTACATCCAAAGCAGGATGATTCAGCCAAATTGATCAAACCATAGATCCCCTTTCCCCCCCTCTTCTTAGACTGTTCAATTTTATCCGTTGTTAAATTATACCTTTAATAGTACCCTTAAATAAGTTTGTTCAGATGCCATAATCAAATAACAGAAGGAGTACGTCTCTATGAGTCTCATGGTTCGTGAAAGTACTTTTTATAAAAATTTCTTCCGGTTAACCTTATTAATCGGTCTTCAAAATGTTATTACGATTGGAGTCAATCTTTCAGATAACTTAATACTTGGAGGATATAGTGAATCCGCTCTCTCGGGTGCTGCGCTTGCCAATCAAATTCAATTTTTTGTATCTATGCTTGTGATGGGCGTGTCTGAAGCTGTTGTGATTCTGGGATCTCGCTTTTGGGGGGCTAATCAACTTCATTCCATTAAGAAGATTAGTAGCGTTGGTATGGCGTTAGCGCTCGCCCTGAGTTTTAGCATATGGATTGTTGTATATTTTTTCCCTACTAACTGTTTATCGTTATTAACCAATGAACAGAGTATTATTGTAGAAGGCGCGCGTTATTTAAAAATCATTTCATTTTCATATGTCTTTTTTGCCATCACCAATATTTTATTAGCTTCACTACGCAGTATGGAAATCGTAAAGATCGGCTTTATTGTCTCCCTCTCCACTCTAGTAATTAATATTTGTTTGAATTATTTACTTGTTTATGGCCATTTTGGATTTTCAAGCATGGGGATTAGAGGTTCAGCTATTGGTACATTAATAGCACGAATTATCGAAACAATGATCGTTATTCTCTATATAAAGAAAGCTAAGCTAAGATTACGTATTAAGTTTAGTGATTATTTACAGCTAGATATGACGATGTTGAAGCAATATATAAAAATCGGCTCGCCCATACTATTGGCCAATTTTATCTGGGCAGCGGCTATGGCTGTGCAAACGGCCATTCTTGGCCATATGGGAGAAGCCTCTATCGCTGCGAATAGCGTTGCCACAACTATTTTTCAATTGGTAACGGTAGTGATTTACGCTTCTGCAAGCGCAACTACAGTGCTAATTGGTAAGGCAGTCGGTGAGGGAGTTCTGGACAGAGTTAAAGCTTATAGTAAAACATTACAAATTTTATATGTACTCATCGGGATTGTGACAGGCCTCATTTTGTTCATTACAAAAGATCATGTTCTTTCCTTCTATGCCATTTCTGCTGAATCTAAAACCCTTGCCCTGCAGTTTATGACCATACTCTCAATTACGGTTTGTGGTACGGCTTATCAAATGCCGGCACTGACTGGAATTGTACGCAGTGGCGGAGATACGAAATTTGTCATGTATAATGATTTCATATTTATGTTTTTCTTAGTCTTACCTCTATCCTATATGTCTGCTTTTGTCTTTAATTTTTCGCCAATCATCACGTTTATATTTCTCAAATCCGATCAAATTCTTAAATGCATCGTTGCTGTTTTTAAAGTCAATCGATATAAGTGGATACGCGTATTTGACCATCAAGCCTAGAGAAATTTTATGTTATAATGTGTTAGCAGATGTAACTAATCATATTACAGGTCATGTTTTTTGGAGGTACTTATGAAAGTGAAATTAATTACAACCATGTTATTAACCCTCTCGTTTCTTACCATTACTGGCTGCAACAACAGTTTGGAAGCGGATCCTCCTATAACGGAGTCCAAAGGTTCTCGCGATTTGAATCTATTTGTAGCAACAGACCTTCATTATTTGAGTCCTGATTTGCACGATAATGGTCAAGCTTTTCAGGAATATATCAAGAATGGCGATTCGAAATTACTAAATTACTCTGATCCATTGGCTGATTCATTTGTAAATGATGTAATCCATGAGAAACCAGATGTTGTGATCCTCAGTGGTGATTTGACAAATAACGGTGAAAAGAAAAGTCATTCTGAATTAGCCAACAAGCTGAAGCAAATTGAACAATCAGGAACAAGCGTATATGTCATTCCTGGTAATCATGATATTTTGAATCCATGGGCACGGAGTTTCAAAACGGATGGTCAATACGTTACAGATTATATAACTCCTAAGGAATTCACAACCATTTACAACAACTTTGGGTATGACGAGGCTTTATCCAGGGATACGGATTCCCTTAGTTATGTAGCTGAAATATCAGATGATTTATGGCTGTTAATGCTAGATACTAGTAAGTATGACAACAACGTGATCTTGAAAATCCCCCAAACAGACGGCGAGGTTTCAAAGGAAACTTTGGATTGGATTCAAGAAAACACACGGCTAGCAGAGGAAAAAAGAGTCAATATAATTACAGTCATGCATCATAACTTGATTGATCACAGTGATGTTTCAAGTAACGGGTTCACTTTAAATAATCACGAAGAGGTCTTAAATGTTCTGAAGAAGTCAAACATATCTCTCGTGTTATCTGGCCATATTCACATCCAGGATATTCAGTCTGAGAAGAATGTCTATGATATCGCTACAAGTGCATTTGGGGTTTATCCGCATCAATACGGTACTCTTCACTATTCTCCTAATCCATCTTCAATAGAGTACCGGACACAAATGGTCGATGTTGAAAAATGGAGTGAGCAAGAGGGAATTAAGAATGAGGATTTACTTCACTTTAGCTCTTACGCCAGGGATTTCTTTTATGAGGATTCCTATAGAAAAGCATATCAGTCTCTAGATGGTCAAGGTTACACTGAAGAAGAACGTACAGAAATGGCTACGTCCATGGCGAAGTTGAATCTATTATATTTCTCAGGTAACTCCAAGGAAATTGGGCCGACAATCACAAACTCTAAAGGAATAGAATTATGGAACAAAGCGAAAGACCAGTTTCTTAAAAGTTATGTAGAAAGCATGCTTAATAGTAGCAAAGAGAACAATCACTTAACGTTATCCCTTAACCCAACTGAATAAGTAGGCCGATAGAGTTTAAATATTTATGAATCAATAATCTGATATAAAAAAAGGGTGTTCATCATAATTATTTCAATCATTGTACTGTTACTGATTATCGTTGGGTCCGCCAGCTTTTATTTCTATAATGTAGCGATTGCTCGTTCGGATAAGGACTTCCTAAATGGCAATCCAGATCTAGAAGCTGACACGAATGTGGAGCAACCTCTTGAAGACACTAGCGCTTGGTGGTCTGAACAAGCTTTTGAAGATTGGAGTATAACTTCGGATGATGGGCTTCAACTTCATGCCTACTATTTAGATGCCAAGCAGCCAACAAATCGGACCGTTATTCTCGCACACGGATACTCTGGACTTCCAGAAAATATGAGTGGATATACTAAAATGTACAGAGAAGTATTGGGTTATAATGTTCTTCTTCCAGACGCTCGCGGACATGGGAAAAGCGAAGGAGATTACATCGGATTCGGTTGGCCGGAACGTAAGGATTACCTCAAGTGGATCGATAAAGTCATCGAACATACAGGGAAGCAGTCACAAATCGTACTTCATGGCGTCTCCATGGGAGGTGCGACGGTCATGATGACTAGTGGTGAGAATCTACCTTCCAACGTTAAAGCGATTATCGAGGATTGCGGTTATACTACTGTTGCTGATGAACTCCGCTACCAAATGAAACGAATGTATCATTTGCCCTCTTTCCCTCTTGTTCAATCAACCAGTTTATTGACCAAGATTCGGGCAGGTTACGGTTTTAATGAAGCATCTGCCTTGACGCAAATCAAAAAATCTACAACACCCATCCTATTCATACACGGCGCCGCCGATCTGTTCGTCCCCTACGAAATGGTTAATACATTGTATGAGAACGGTCCAAAGGACAAACAACTGTTTGTTGTGCCTGGAGCAGGCCATGGTGCAGCTAGACGTGTTGATCCAGTGGGCTATGATCGTGTAGTAACACAATTTATAGGGAATTACGTGAAATAGATGATGGCTTCTTAATTCACTCACAATCAAGAAGCTACCTAACGAAAACAGCGCATACAACTATTTCGTATGCGCTGTTTTTTTCATAAACTGCATTCTTATCCATTCCGGTACCCTCTCCCAAAATAATGTTCCTTGTTTGCGCATTATTCAATAACAGTTCATTGTTAACAGGATTTTTTTGATTAAGACAAAAACGACCCACAAACGCTTTAGTTAACATAATTATTTTTATGTTAACTAAAGAAATGGTTTATCCATATAATTTTATAATTATATACAAAAAGGGAATGGAGCACACTATTGTCTCCATTCCCTTATCTTGTTTTTTTGTTTTATTTAACAGGCTCCCATTTACAACGAATTGGAGAAGTAATCGCTTCATCCTTCTTCAGTTCTTTGAATGCTTTGTCAATCTCCTTGCGATCTAATCCAGACAGTTGTTCAACCTCTCCTGCACTAACCGGTTTTCCTGCGGCTTTCATCGTCTCCAGAACTTGTTCTTTCACGCTCATCACTGACACCTCCATCCCACGATTTTACAAATAGGATAACAAACATTCGTTCCCCTGCCTAGCCTGTTCGAAAAATGTTCATGTTTATCGTTAAATGGCTCCAAAATTATCTTTGACATCATTTTTGGGTTTTTATGGGTCTGAAATGCCCCATTTCCTCCGCTTTTTTTATATTTTTACATCTGATATAATTGCATTAAATACATATTTAATGCAATTTCACTTCAAATCGATTGAATAGGCGGGATTCGATGATAGACCCAGCAACTTTAGAGCAATATGAACGCGAAATTCACCTATTTTTGATCTATATGAAAGATCGTGAATATTCGAAGGACACCCAAAATGCATATATGCATGATTTGAAACATTTTCTAAATAGTTTGCAAGGCAAAGCAATTTCCGAGGTTTCGGACATTAATATTATGGAACATCTCTCCAATGTGAGAGAAACGGGTGCTGGTGCCAGATATAGAAATAGATGTCAATCAGCGATTCGCCTCTTCTTCAAGGTGATGATTAAATTTAATGTGACCGATCATAACCCTACCATTGATATTGAAAAAGCAAAGGTTGAGAAAAAACGTAAACCAACATTTCTAGAGAAACAATATTTAGATGCTTCTATGCAGCTAGTGAAAGGAAAATATTTGATTCGCGATGTTTCCATCATCGCCTTAATGTCATATGCAGGACTTCGTGTTAGTGAGATCGTCCGTTTAAACACAATTGACTTTAATTTTGAAGGATCCGAGATTAGTGTGTTGGGGAAAGGCGAAAAATGGCGTTATATCCCCCTCCCACCCGAGTTGAACCAATTGCTTCAACAATGTCTTGCAGTGCGAATAATTCCTAAGGGGAAAAAGGATGAGATGGCTTTCTTCATTTCGCAGTTTGGTCGGAGAATTAGCAAACGTATGGTACAAACCATTTCGGAGAAAACATTCACATCATTAATTGAAGAATACCCCCAATTACGGGGGATGCGACTGTCCGCTCATAAATTAAGACACTCTTTCGCCACGGATCTCTTAAGAAACGGTGCAGATCTACGTGCAGTGCAAGAACTCCTTGGACATGAGGATATTTCTACTACTCAGATCTACACTCACGTTATGGATGAAGCTAAACGAAAAGCTATGGGGAATGTTCGTCCAGCACTTCCCCTTTTCTCGGAAATCGGAAAAAAATAACAATACATACCACATAAAATTATTATTCCTCACTTAAGTTAACATAATATTATTTATGTTAACTAAGATGTATTCTATTATCCATTTTATGCTTTAGTTTCTGGATTGTGCCGAGTAATGGCAAAGACTGTACCTATCGTTAATATCTGCTACTATTAAATTAACACCTGACGGAAT
This sequence comes from Paenibacillus segetis, assembly GCF_014639155.1. Classification (NCBI taxonomy): domain Bacteria; kingdom Bacillati; phylum Bacillota; class Bacilli; order Caryophanales; family Paenibacillaceae; genus Paenibacillus; species Paenibacillus segetis. The sequence continues at coordinate 1,817,057 of NZ_BMFT01000001.1, read as the reverse complement.
TATGAATTTCGTCAGGTTCTTTCTGCATTCTGATTCTTATTAAATCTAAGTAATCCAATTAAATATTAAAGTAGATGATGTTTTTATATAAGTTTACTTTACTTTTATAAAAACTGAGTTTATAATTTTGATTCAAGAGGTGATGGTCATGAAGAAAGATTTTGGTGATTCGATATCTAATAAAGTTTATGAATATCGTGTACTTGCCAGATTGTCTCAGCAAGAATTAGCAGAGAAAGTCGGGGTTTCCAAACAAACCATCTTCGTAATGGAAAAAGGAAATTATATTCCGACTCTGCTGTTAGCTTTTCGAATTGCCGAATTTTTTAGTGTTGATGTTAACGATATTTTTACTTATGTGAAAGGAAATGATCAAAATGATAACTAAATCTATCTCAGATATCCATAATTCAATCTTTTCCCCTTTAAAGTCCTGGGCTGAACATTCTTCGGGAAATTGGAATATTCTCATTGGAGTTGGTTTTTTACTGGTTATGGGTAGTGCGATTTTTACCTTTGTATTTTATAAGAAGCTTGGACAAGACGACGAACGGACAAATAAAATCTTTTTGACAAGCAGCTTTTATATGCTATTGGTAATTATTCTATGTGACATGATTTTTCCTAAAGACGATATGTGGACCATCTTTTTCTTGTTCAAATATGCGTTGGCATTTTTAGCTGGTGGGATTTATCTAGCCGTCCAATATAAAAAAGATTTTTCATAAGGAAAAGTCGGGAAACGAGACTCAACCAAGGATGAAGAATTAGACAAAGCTAATAACTCTTATCTTAGGTTGGGTCATTTGTTACAAAGAAATAACCGGCAAGCATCGCCGGTCCTTCTCTTCAATCGTGTATACTAAAGCTCTTTTATTTTCAGAATAACCTGATTTTCATCACTAGCCACATGTTCTGATGCAATTTGCATGAGGGTATTATGTTCTCCAACACAAACAGAACGCTGAGCATGCTTGAACATGGACACATCATTCGCATCATTACCAAAGGCAATAAATTGCTGTGGTAGGATACCAAGGGCTTGTAATCCTGCCCATTTATCAACACCTTGCGGACTGATATCAATAATCCCTTCATTACCGTGGACATAAATTACGATCGGTAATTGCTGCAACTCCTCTAGCAACTGCTGCTCATTTATGCTATGTAAAATGACGACTTTCACGATCTCATTTAGCTCATCAAGTGGTACATTTGCAGCGCGCTGTTCCGGGTCCACATTTCTTCGAATAGGATGCTCATTATTCCCTGTATAAGCATAATTCCATCTGCTATCAATTAAATAGCTTGCCTCATACTTTCTAATTAACTTAACGATCTTGTCAGCTAGCGGTTTGTCAAAATGAATCGTGGAAATGATCTCTCCACCTGATGCTACAAATGCGCCATTCCCACCAATCATCGGATACTGCTGCATATGAGGCGGCAATACCGGCAATAAATCACGTATTGGTCTGGCCGAGGCATAAATGATTTCATGCCCCTTTCCTGCTAATGACTCTAATGCCTGTACCATATCTTTACTTAAAGGTTTCCCCTTAAAACAAATTGTCCCGTCTAGATCAAATACTATTTTCATCGTACAACCTCCTCGTTTTTTTATCATAACAGCTTCTTGTATAATAAAAAGGACAGATGTCCAAAAAAGGAGAAAATGATGAAATTCACGCAAGAGCAAGACATCCTACAACGTTATAAATCACAAATAAATATCGATCAAATCTTTTCTCATCCTGAATCTCTTCCCTTTCAACTACGGATTTATGAGCGGAATGAGGTCATTTTACAAGAGGGAGATACGCTAGATGGCCTTTATTTTCAAGTAGACGGTAGAACCAAAGTAACATCGAGTGTGGAGACCGGAAAAGCTCTACTGTTGCGCTTCTGTCACCCTTTAGCGGTCTTTGGAGACATTGAACTCATGCAAAAAGTTGTTGTACAGTCGCAGGTTGAGGCCGTAACACAAGCTTCATTTCTTTTTATCAACAAACATACAATTGAAACGGAATTGATGCGAGATTATAAGTTTTTGACCGAGCTATCCAGGCATCTCGCTTATAAACTCCAGACATGTACGACAGCCTCACGAATCAATTTATTAGCCTCTGTTGAAGAGCGCCTAGCAAGCTATTTATTAACCATACGCCTTCAGCATGATTTTGGAAAAGAAATTCAAACTCCACATATTCATGAAGTTGCTTCGCTTATTGGTACTACCCCGCGGCATTTAAACCGTGTCATTCAAAAGTTATCTGATGTGAACATGCTCAGGAAAGATAAGAAGAAAATCGTTGTGATCGATTGGGAACGTTTAGATGAACTATCCAATGGTTTGCGATATGAATAAGGACTGGCGATGATCGCCAATCCTTTTTTACTCTATAAATTACTTGTAACGTTTTGATAATTTCGCTTGATGAGATTTAAAAATATCTTCTAAACTGACGTCATACTTGTTGGCGATCACAATAACGTTTCCTAGTACATCCCCTAGCTCTTCGATTAGCTCTTGTTTATTCTCAGCGTGTGTACCCGTGGTTTCATCTGGACGATCTCTACCAATTTCTAATGCTCTAATTGCTCTTGCAACCTCACCCGTTTCTTCCGCCAAAAAACCAATACGTATAAAAATATCGAGTTCTGACCATCCACGTTCTTCATAAAATTCCTTAACCCATTTCTGAAATGCATTTACGTCCATTATTCATGTCCTCCTGCACGATGCAAATTGAAAGTTCATTATACCTTATTCTATATGAAATGAGTGTGGATTCACGTAAAAAAGACGGCTCCTTCGATGCCGTCCTCAGATTTATTAATTACTGTTCAACTTTGATCTCATCTCTTCCTGTCTTCGATAAATAGATAACCAAGGACAAAATAATCACGAGAAAAATCGTACTGATACCCACCGTACCAAGGTTAAGTCCACCATTATCTGAAGATTGGGATAGATAATCGCCGATAGAGGCACCTAACGGACGGGTCAAAATGTAGGCGATCCAAAATGCAGTCACAGCATTCAGTTTAAATCGATAATAGGCGATGGTAATTACTGCAATTAAAGCTGCAAATATGAGTGCTGAGTTCAAATATCCCCAATTGAGCCCTTCTGATGCAAGATCACCCGCCGCAGTTCCCAATGCAAATGTGAATAGAATAGCTAACCAATAGAAAGATTCTCGCTTGATCGTGTGAATAGAGTGAACAGATAATGTCTTCTCACTAAAGTACCATGCCATAAAAGTTATGATTAAGGCGGCGGTGAAGAAAATGGTAGTTGTCACTAGCGATACCCCTAAGTTATCAACTAGATTGTCGGTAATAAGCGTCCCAACGACACTGATCATCACGACAGCAAGCCAATAGATCGCTGGAATGTACCTCTTTGTTCTGAATTGAAGGAATAGTGTAATTAGCAATAATACACACATAACATAAGTTGTATTGGTTAACCCCCAGTTCAGATTGAAATTCAAGAGATCTGCCGCTGTCTCGCCCACGGTGGTAGCCATAATTTTGATGATCCAGAAGAAAATCGTGATCTCGGGAACCTTGTTAAATACCTTCTTACCTTCCGTTATGAACGAATTTGACGAATTCAAATTTGAACTCTCCTTCTCTTAACATAGATTGGTACTTCCATATTAGTGTATATCTCAGATCTAAATTGCCTATGAACGAACTATTAATAAATCCTTAATTCTGGAAATCAACAAAAAAAACCAAAGTAGAATCCGTAGATTCACTTTGGTTGATCTCTAAACTGTTTCAGGAATGAAAGCGGTAGCCAGCACCCCACACAGTCTCAATATATAGTGGATTCGTAGAATCTTCTTCTATTTTCTCTCGGATCCTTCGAATATGCACGGTCACAGTCTGAGTATCCCCCAATGAATCTGCCCCCCACAATCTCTCAAATAGATGGTCTTTACTGAACACACGATTCGGGTGTATTGCTAGAAAATAGAGAAGATCAAATTCTTTGTTGGTCAGCGAGATCTCCTCATCCCGTATGAAGGCACGACGTGAGTCAGGGTCAAGCCGCAACGCTCGAACCTCCAGTTCATTGGTGCTCGATCTATGTCCTTTCAACCGATCATATCGTGAAAAATGGGCCTTCACCCGAGCTACAAGCTCCGCAGGTTTAAATGGCTTCGTAATATAATCATCAGCACCCAGACCCAGTCCGCGGATAATATCGATATCCTCCCTTCTGGCCGTTACTAGAAGGATTGGAATATCCAGTTCATCGCGAATTCTTTTACATACTTCAAATCCACTTAGTTTGGGTAACATAACGTCTAGCACAATCAATTCAAATTTACCTGATAGAGCTAATTCCAGTCCCGCTTCACCATTATCAGCGATCTTGGTTTGGTATCCGTTCATTTCCAAATAATCTTTTTGTAGCTCTGCAATGGACGGTTCGTCTTCCACAATCAGTATCGTTCTATTCATCCTTGGGTACTCCTATCCTCGTCTATCGGTAATACAATATAAATCGTTGTCCCTTGACCTTCCTCACTCTTAGCATATATCTCTCCACTATGTCCTCGTATAATTTGCTTAGCAATGGCAAGTCCTAACCCACTGCCACCGGTGTCTGAATTCCGTGATTGTTCAGCACGATAAAAGCGTTCGAAAATGTGATCAGCTGCTTCTTTGGGTACGCCGGGACCATTATCTGCGATAGTCAGAACAAACTGTTCACCTTCCATAAAGGTATGTACAGTGATCATCTTTTCAGACTTGTCCATATATTTCAAGCTGTTCTGAATAACATTTCCAAGGACACGCTTGAACGAATCCCGATCGACAGATACTCTAGCATGCTCCCCTTCATCCAAATTCATTGCTAGTTTTACATCCTTCTTCTCTAATTCAATTATCAGTTCCTCTGCCCAATCTTTCAGAAAGGGGAGGATGGATACGGATTCGAATGAAAAAGATAGCTTCTGCATATCTAGTTTCGAGTATAAAAACAACTCATCAATCAATCTGTCCAATTCACCTGTCTTTGTTGCGATCGTACGCATATACTTTTCTCTTTTTTCAGGTGAATTCGCCACACCTTCTAATATCCCGTCTACATACCCTTTAATTGCAGTAATCGGTGTTTTCAAATCATGCGAAATATTCGTAATTAACTCTTTCCGATTTGTCTCATATTGCTGTTGAAGAACAATGGACTCCTGAAGTTTAGATCGCATCTCCTCAAAAGCCATCCCCAGCTGACCAAGCTCATCTTTACCACTGACCTGTACTTGGAAATCCAGATTACCCTCAGCAACCTGTCTTGCCGCCCCACGTAGTTCTAGTATCGGCCTGATAATTCGTCTAGACATATACGTAGTTAACAAAGTATGCGTCAATATGAGCACGACGACTGTCAATAGAAATAGTATGGGGAAAAAGGTTAGAACGAAATGGACAAGTGGGTCCAGTTTTGTTAGCAGGAACAAGCTTACTGGTTTAGAATCCTTTGATAGCAAATCGAATTGAACGACTTGATACCAATCATTTTCATACTTTACTTTATAGGGCTCATAGCGGGTTCCCTCATGTTTGAATGCTGGAAGTTTCTCAGTTAATGTTTCCTTAGATAACAGTTCATCAGAGATATACAGAGTCTCTTGATCAGAACGGATATATAATGCCGTGTTGTTCTTTAACATATCGGCAGATAAGTCTTTCAAGAAGCTCGCGTCATTCAACAAATCTGGATTTTTCATCATCGTATGTTTAATCAGATTGCCATAGTCACTGTCTTCAAGAGGTTCGAATTTTCGCTCATAAGCATTTTTCAGGTTCTGCACGTCACCACGATACACAACAGTTAACAGCAATGCAGTGATCATAAGTAGGAATAAGGGAATAACTAGCATTGCCGCATAGGATAACAAAAGTTTTATACGAATGGACATCTTTTGGATCACCTTACCTTGCTCACCCGATGACTATGAAACGGTGAAATGTATTAACAAACTTATCCCTATACCGAGCAATGCTCCAGCAAGCACTTCAACGGGGCGATGCCCGAGAAGCTCTTTGAGATCTGTAGGAGGAGCATCCTTTAGAAGAGCAGGTGTCTGTTTAACTAATCGATTTAATAAAGAAGCATGCAATCCTGCATTCCGGCGAATACCAGCAGCATCGTACATTGTAATCGCACAAACCACTGCTGCAACAGCAAATACCGAAGAATTAAATCCTTCCATGATTCCAACAGCAGTCGCTAGTGAAGCAACTGTTGCTGAATGAGAACTGGGCATTCCACCCGTGCTGAAGCAGATCGCTGGATTCCAGCTCTTTTTGCTAATTAATTGTAATGGAAGTTTGATGACTTGCGCTACTATCATCGATAGTAAGGCCGAAGCCAAAGGAAAATTAAATAGTGTATGCACTCTCTGGTTGCCTCCTATATTAGACTTTATGTTATATATCCAATTTATAAGTTAAGTATAAACTGGTCATGAATCAATTCTTAACGATTTATTAATTAAGTCACTCACTCACTGTACCGTTACTACAGTATAATTTGCAAACCGTTTAATACTCATTCCCTCTTCTTCCATAGGGATTGGATCGCCATTCCAATAAATATAGGAAGCTTGCTCTCCTGGTACTAAATCAGGATTACCAAATACATACCTCCCAAACGAAGACACTTGTTGGAACGCTCCTCCTGGATTTGTATAATTAACTGTATTAATAAAGTCCTTAGGGTTGATTCTTTCATAAAAGAGTACATAGATATAAGGCATATTCACCCTGTTTGTAACATAAATCTTTCCGTCACTCTCAGTCGAAGCATATTGAATAGCCTCACCTATAGACTCAAAAAATGCCGGTCCGATCTGCTTAGGATAGTCACGGAAATATACAGTTGTAAACATGACAAAGAATATTCCGAATACAATAACGCTGATGACTCCTACTACTTTCTCCTTACGGAATAGCCACATCAATCCACTGACAATCAGTAAGATCAACGGGTAGAAAATAACATTGATCCGATTGATGTTTACATCAGTAATAAAAGTCAATAGTACAGCGATAAAGAGCCAGATTATCACGATAACTTGTTTCATTTGCGTTTGGTCTTGCAGGTGTAACGATGATTTAAGCAAGATAACAAGTCCCAATAGCACAAAAGGTACAGCAATCGGATAAGCATATCCAAATGAAGAGATCGAATTCCAAGGAAGACCATCATTCCCGCTTAGAAAAATGGAGATAAACTTACGAAAATTATTTGTAGCTGCCTCTATTATGTTTCCACTGAAAATAGTAGAAATTTGATCTACACGTGGGTTGGTCAATCTAGGAATGGTGAAGAACGGAGTTGAAATTTCCTGAAGTTTCAAACGATTCAGCATTACAAACATGAAAATAGGTAAAGCCAGCAGAATAAACAATCCCCCATTCCAAAGAATCGTTCGGAGCTTCAGTACTTTTTTAAATAGTAGAAGAACAGCGACGGTAAATATGAATAAGGGAACAAAAAAGTAGGCTGTACCATATGCATACAGGGATAGAGCCAAAATAATAGTGAATCCATATGACCACTTTGGGGATTGAAATGACTTCATTACGCAATAAACAGCGATTAGGATTAACGTAGGAAATAGATTGGATTCCAGCGCCCATCTCGACATCATGATATGCCATGGATTAATGGAGATGAAGAACATGGCTGCGATACCTGCCGCACTTGATTTAAAAAGATGCTTGGCTACTAAGTAAAATATGATCATTCCGAGCAGACCCGTGAACAAGCTGACCATTCGAACCGACATCGGTGTCAGTCCGAACAGCAGAATAAAGGGCATGGATAAATAGGCGTAAAGGGCATTCTGCCCGCTTCCCCAGGCAATGAGGTGAATGGGTAAGTGAACCCCGTTTCTATCTATGCCGTAATGAAGTATGGCATATGCGTCATAACCAATGGATGCTTCATCTTGATTCAGCCCCGGCGGGATGGAACCTATGTATAGAATACGAATGACTGCGCCCACAAGAAACAAAAGTACGAGCCATGGATTATTCTTGAAACCTTTATAGCATGTATTGAGCCAGTTCCATTTCCTCATGGACAACATACTCACCTCTTCTTCCAATATAATCTATATATTGGAAGAAGAGAAGTCTCTGATTTGCTCTTTATTACGATTAGATACATAGACGCCGAAGAGAATTAGAAGACCGCCGATCAATTGAGCTCCATGAATAGCATCTCCCAAGAGGTAGTGGCCAGCGACCAAAGAAATAAACGGCGGAATATTCATAAACATAGCTGCTGTACCTGGGCCCGTTATTGCCACACCTCGCGTCCACCATATATTAGAGGTAGCTGTAATGAAGGCTAATAGAAGTAGCATGAGCCATATCACAATACTACTACTAACTAGTAGGCTACCATTTAATACATCTATGGTGGCTACTGGCGCCATCATGACAATACCTACTCCTCCACCGAAGATGTTTATCGAGGTCAATGACATCGTCCTAGCTAGTATCGGAGTAAATATCATACTAATTGTCATTCCTAGCATAGCGATCAATAAGTAGACATCTCCGGAGGATAAACTAAATTTCCCACCACCAAAGCTGATAATAATAGTGACACCAATCACACCAAGAATACCGCCAATCAGCTTCCCCCCTGTCCATGGGGTCTTGAGAAATAATCGTTCCATGAAGACAGCAACAAGTGGTGCAACTGCATAAATGAGTGAGGCATTGGCCGCCGATGATAGTTGTAGTCCTTTAAAATATAAAGGTTGTTGGATTAATGTACCGAAGACAGAAGACGCTAACAGAAGCAACCATTCTTTTTTCGTCGGTCTACTTAAAGATCCGCTTCTATATAGAAGTGCAAGGACTACAAACCAAGTCAGTCCCATCCGAGTAAAAGATAAGAATGTTGGAGAAAAGTAAGTGATTAGATAAGAACTGATGATATAGCTAAAGCCCCAAAGTACGGCAACTCCTAAAAGTCCAAATAGAGCTGATTTATGCGCTGACATTATTGACATCCCCCCATGTCAGAGGAATCCGAATTCATTATTTATCTCCAATCTTCTTATAAGGCAGACGGTCCTTGCTTTGTAAAGACCATTTCTCTCCATCAATATAGATTGCATCTACTTCTTCGTTATAGAAACTTAACCGACCCGCAATTTCATGAACCTCTGGAAGAGCCTCCGCATAGCTCCATACGACGTCTTTGTACTGTTTACCCCCTACATCGATCGAATGGTAGGAAGCCACACCTTTATAAGGGCAACGTGTAACCGTATCTGATGGTAGAAGAAAATTGAAATTTATATCCTCTTGGGGCAAATAAAATCGCGGTGTCAAACCTGTTTCAAACAGAACTACAGAATTACGACTCTCGGCAATAACTTGACCCCCAACAACGACTTTAATATGTCTTGAGCTCGGAAGGGCATCAATTCTTGTATAAGGGTCTCTTGCATGAACGAATATCTCTTCTTCCTCTTCAAACCATGCATCTGCCTTATTCCATACGAAGGAGACATACCCTGCAAGAATAAAGCTAACTTGTGGTGGGTTTAAGTAACTCCATACAGCATTTTCTACGACTCGGTCCCCCACTCTAATCGTCCAATAGGTAGCTTCTCCTTTGTTAGGGTCCTCTTTCCGATAATCCGATATTTCAAAGAGATCACTTCTCACATCTTCCTTAGGAAAATAGTACACAGGTAATTTACCTGTCTCCGTTATAACAAGAACCCGCTTACTGTCAGCAATATACACTTCACCGAGCTTCACTCGAATCCATTTTGGACTACGTTCAGCTCTAATCTGCCAATCCTCACTATAATTATCTCTTAAAGTCCATTGTGGGTCATGATGAGCCATATTTAACAACTCCTTACATTTAAATTGGCAGAAAATATAAACGGAAACTTAATTGATGAGCGATGCTCTAACCTTAGCGAGAAATTGGCCACTCTTAAGCAACTGGTAGGCTTGCTCAATATCGATACTCAAATTACGATCCTCTCCAAGAAACGGTACAGCAGAGCGAATCGATTCATAAGCAGCTTTTGTACCTAACCCCTGCGTTAAATCCTTACGTAGATCAATGGCTTGAACCGCATGCAGTGCTTCAATTCCGATAATATAGTACAGTCGATCGATAATATCCCTCGTCTTAGCTACTACATATGGCGAGTTCGCTGCGTGATCTTCTAGATCGCCTGCCAATGAGAAATAATCCGCTGAAGCTGGATTAGACAAATGACGAATTTCAGCATCTAGTGCCGTAATCGTCTTCTGCACAGTGCAATAGCCAATAGAATACTCCTCGTTTGCCGTTAGAAACCGACTCAACCCCGTAAATGAAGGGGTTCCGAGTTTAATCGTTCGATAACATGCACTTTTGGAGACATGGTGAAGTGCACTTCCAAGCATTTCAAACCCCAACGTCCAAGAGACAGATTCAAAATTAGCGCATGATAAAATTCGTTTCTCTTCTAGCAATACGCAAGGATTATCATCGGAACTATTCAGATGAATATGGAGTTGCTCTCTCGTATATTGAAGCGCATCATAGGCAGCACCGTGAATCTGACATGCACCACGGAAGCTCAGAGGATCCTGTAGCGAATCAACTAGATTCGAATTCCATAAATAACTCTGCTTAAGAATATCTCTAACGTGTGCTACGCTTTTCAACTGTCCCTTATAAGGTCTCACGCGATGTACAGCTTCGTCTAGTGGACTTACATTGCCTCGTAATGCTTCAAGTGATAAAGCGTATACGATATCTGCGAGTTCAAGAATCTCTTCACACTCATGCAATACTAAGGCACCTGTACCTGCTGAGAGTGCATTAGAGCTAACAATGGCGAGACCATCCTTTGGTCCAAGCACAAGTGGCTTAAGTCCAGCCTTATTCATCGCAGCTTCTGTAGGAAGTCGCTCCCCATTCATCACAACTTCACCTTCGCCAATGAAAGAAAGGCCAATATGCGAGAGGATCGTAATATCCGCGGCTCCAACCGATCCTTTAAGCGGAAGCATAGGATGAATCTCTAAATTAAGGAAGTCAACATACCGTTGAACAATTGCAAGCTGAACACCCGTACAACCTAACAGTAGAGCGTTTAATCTTACAAGCATCACAGCGCGGACCTCTTCTTCCGCTGCCTCAGCTCCAACACCTGCGGAGTGGGATAATATCAAATTGCGATTAAACCGCTCGAAGAATGCCTTATCAATTACTCTATCTTTATTCCAACCGACACCACGGTTGAGCCCATACACGGGAACATCCTGTTCCGCAAGTTCGAAGATCAAATCACGGGATGCCTTGACCCTTACTATAGCTTCCTCCGAAATTTGAACGGGTCTCCGGCCGTAAGCAACGGTATAAACATCAGCTACAGTCAAACTCTGCCCATCCAGAATAAGAACATCATTAGGCATTGATCTTCTCTGCCTCTGGAAATGCCAGGTTATAAAGCTCAATTCCTAAGGCCTGCTCTACCTCAGGGTATACGGAGGGATCCTTTACGCTAGAGCTAAGCGGAATAAGAGATCTATCGATAACGAATACACCTATCTCCTGTCCTTCATAAATATGGCCTACACTTACGGGCAATCCCGTCTCTAGAGAAAAGGTAGTGATCACATCAGGAAAAGTACTAAGTCTTTCCTTGTTACGGTCATCGACCGCCATATATTCATTCATCACATGAAGTATTAGTGTATTCCCATCAGAAGCTTTTACTTTAATCGTTCCGATATCAAATGCACCCGAATATTGAACCTTCTTCTTTACGACCTTACCTCTTCCGATAATGGTTCCTCCGGTTTTTTGACAGATTGTATCTAATACATGTTCCGCACCAATAGCTTCAGCCTCCACAATAGCCTGCCCCAGCTCAATTGCCATCGTGATTCCGCCTATAGCAGCATGTTCTTTAATATATTTAGCAGGGAGCGGATGCCTTGCCGCTGCGATAAATCCTCCAGCCATGTCGGAAGCCGTCCGCAATATGTTTGAGGTTCTAGCTGGGGTCCCTTTCGTAACAAGCTCGATATAGCTGCCATTCTCCGGTTTACCACCGGCAACAGCCTGAATCGTCTCGAAATCAATGCGAGAAGCAAGCCCTAGCGACCCCATTTTCCCCGTTGGATGCGCACGGATGTCTCCCGTTGCGTCAACTACAACCAAACCCAGTGCCGCGGCGGGTAACCACCCATTTATCGTGCTGGACATCCCATTCTGAGGTGTCATGACACCAACGACTTTTCCTTCATAGTGATCGATGATTAACTGAACTGCTTTAATATAGTCTTTACCGAGCATTTGCCACTGCGTCCCCGCTGGAGCTCCAATTGCTGTACAAGTAATGATAATGGCGTCTTCCGGTAATTCATCAACGGAGACCAGTTTAGGTTTGCCAAGAGTTATCGCCGCTCCCCCTATTTCTAATCCATGCTCTACCCAGCCACCGCCACCGGAAGCGAATACAGACCCACCCTTTACAGCCGCCAGTACATCCTCTTTCGTTAGTTCACGCATTTAAGTTACCTCCATAACGCTCTGTCGATATACGCCTTATTCCTGTTCGAGCTACTTCATCAAGTGATTCCTCATAACCTGCATCAGCATAACGAAGTACGCCAAGCCCGGTATCATTATTCAGGGCAAGATTAATCCGTTCATCTGAGCTCTTCGTTCCATCTGCTACAATCGTTATTCCCGCACTGGTCATATAACCGGAATAACCACCGCCACCTGAATGTATCGCTACTAGATCTGCCATCGACGAACAGCTCATCATGGCATTCAGGAGCGGCCAGTCGGCAATAGCGTCACTGCCATCCTTCATTCGTTCCGTCATAATGTTCGGATGTGTCATGGCACCCGCATCCAAATGATCCCTTGAAAAAGCAATTGGCCCTGATAGCTTACCTTCACTAACTAATCGATTAACGGCTAAAGCCAATTTCGACCGATCACCATGACCGAACCAACCGATTCGTGCAGGCAGTCCTTCTATCGGTACATACTGATTAGCGAGTCTTATCCAGTTCGTAACGACATCGTTATCCCGGAATTCTTGCAAAATATATTCATCAATAATCCGGATATCCTCAGGATCACCGCTGAGTGCAATCCAACGAAAGGGACCAATCGCACGTGCAAAGAGTGGTCTGAGGAATGCTTCCGTGAAAATATCAATATCAAAGGCATTCTCGACTCCATATTTAACAGCTTGCGTACGGATGTTGTTGCCGTTATCAAAGACGACCGCACCCTGCTCCTTGAAAGCAAGCAAAGCTAACACTTCTTCGGCTATCGAAGCCCCAGCATCATCCTGTAATTTGGCTGGATCTAATTGACGAGCCTTAATCACTTGATCTAAGGTATATCCCTTAGGAACATAACCATAGAGCAGATCATGAGCAGATGTCTGATCCGTCACAATATCAGGAATAATCCCTCGGCTCAATAGCTCGGGGTAAATCTCAGCTGCGTTGCCTAGTAAGCCTATAGATAGACTTCGACCTTCTTGTATGGCATCTTGTACCCATTCCAAGGCTTCTTCCAGGTCGCTCGTTTTTTGCTTCAAATAACCATTTGCCATCCGCTTATCGATTCGCTCTTCCGACACTTCAACACATAGAATAACGGCATTCGCCATCGTGCCTGCTAGCGGTTGCGCACCTCCCATACCACCAAGACCCGCCGTCAGAATGAAGCGACCACGCAGATCTCCCCCAAAATGAATTCGAGCTATACTTTGAAATATCTCATAAGTACCTTGAATTACGCCCTGCGAGCCAATATATTGCCATGCTGCAGCCGTTAATCCACCCCAAATGATTAAACCCTTCTCCTGTAAATCATAGAAATTCTCACTTGTTGCCCATTTGCCTACTAGATTACAGTTAGCCATAACCACTAATGGGGCTTGTTTATGTGTCTTGAATATACCAATCGGTTTGCCCGATTGAATGACGAGCGTTTCATCTTCTTCTAACTGCTTTAACGTATCAACAATCGCGTGATAGGAAGGCCAATTTCTAGCCGCCTTACCAAGTGAAGCGTACACGATAAGCTCCTTCTGATTCTCACCATTCTCTAAGACGTTCTCTAGCATGCGCAAGAGCGCTTCCTGTCTCCAGCCTTTACAACGAAGTTCAAGCCCTCGTGTAGCTATAATCTTATCCACCACTTTCATCACCTCAGCTTAGCTTGTTTGAACAGTGCTATAACGATTAGCAGGACGCTTTAATCCAAAATGATCTCGAAGCGAGTTACCTGTGTAGTCCTGTTTGAACAGTCCTCTTCGCTGCAGCTCTGGAACAACCAGATCTACAAAGTCATCCAAACCACCTGGAAGATGTGGGAACATAATATTAAAGCCATCTGCTGCTCCGCTAACAAACCATTCTTCCATCTGATCGGCAATCTGCGCCGGCGTTCCCGCCACACCACGCGAATTTATGCGTTTGTACAATTGACGTATGGTTAGATTCTCCCGCTCAAGTAGCTGTATGATCCGAGCAAGATTGCTTTTACTTTGATTGAACCCTTCTAGCTGTGGAACAAAAGGAAGGGGTTCATCCAAAGGATACCCTGAGATATCTTGGCCAAGGTAATGGGAGAGGAGATCAACTCCCAGCTTCTCAGGAGTAAGTTCTTCGACAATCGCCAGTCGTTCAGCAGCTTCCGCTTCTGTCCTCCCGATAATCGGCATAAATCCAGGTAATATAAGTAACTCATCACGAGATCTGCCGTATTTTGTCATCCGACTCTTTATATCCTCGTATAATTGAACTCCATCCTCCACCGTTCCAAACGGACCAAATGCTGAACCGGGTGCAAATACAACCTCTGCCGATGCAGCAGCGAGCTCTTTACCTGCTTCAGAAGCACCCGCTTGAATGAGCACAGGATACCCTTGAGGTGGACGAGATACATTTAGAGGGCCCCGTACAGAGAACTCACTGGTTTGGTAGTTAAGGTTATGAAGTTTGTCTTTGTCGGCAAAACTGCCTGATTGCTTATCAAATAATAGAGCGTCATCTTCCCAGCTATCCCATAATCCTTGAGTTACATCAACGAACTCCTTCGCTCGTCCATAGCGGTTCTTATGCTCAAGATGCTTATCTTTACCGAAATTACGCGCTTCTTCATCCGTCTGCGAAGTCACAATGTTCCATCCCGAACGCCCCCCACTCAAATGATCAAGTGTCGCTAGCTTGCGAGCGATATGATATGGCTCGTTATAGGTTGTCGATACGGTAGCCGCTAGACCAATCTTCTCCGTAACAACGGAAAGTGCCGAGAGTAAAGTAAAGGGTTCGGGACGGATACTGTTCGATTGAACGATCCCGGACTCAAACCGATCCCATACATACAATTCATCCGCATAGAAGAACATATCGAACTTGCCTCGTTCCGCTGTCTGTACAATGTGTTTATAGTAATTAAAATCTAGCAAACCTGCAGCATCCGATTCCGGATGCCGCCAGCTTGAAATATGTTCGCCTGCGGGGAAATACATCATCGCTCCAAGTGCCATTTGTTTTTTATCGATTCCCATTCTGTTGATCCCCTTTGCCTAATTACTTAATGAGACCTTCGTTTTTGAGCCATTCTTTGGCGACATCCACTGCCGGTCTTTGCTTCTGTTCAACTTCACCATTCAATTTTTGCATTTCGGCGTCATCAATCTTACCCGCCAATTTGTTGATAACGTCCTTCAATTCTGGATGTTGCTTAAGTGTTTCTTCACGAATAACGGGAATTGCAAAATACGGCACAAACACATGTTTGTCATCCTCTAAAACCACAAAATTACTTATTGGAATTTTGCTATCCGTAGTGTAAACGTCAGTCACATCAATCAACCCTTGCTCGATCGCTTTATAAGCAAGTGCATTATTCTGAATCGTTTTGATTTCTTTGAATTTTGGGTTATATACCTTCTGAACGAGTGGCCATGTATCTTCGCGTTTCAGAAATTCTTGACTCGTGCCAAATACGATATCCCCAGCTTGAGCAGCTAATTCCGACGTTGTCTTGATGTTCAACTTCTCAGCGATCTCTTTGCGGAGAACAAGTGCGTAAGTATCGTTAAACCCGATTTGTTCTAACACTTCGATTTGATTCTTTTCTTTCAGTTTTTCTTTTACAATGTCATAAGCCTTTTGAGGGTCATACTCCGGCTTCTCTTTCAGGATATTGAGTAGAGCGGTTCCCGTGTATTCAACATAGGTATCAACCTTCCCCGCTTGGATCGCTTCCCATAATAGATTGTTATCTAAAGTCGTAATTTTAGTTTTGAGTTTTGTGTCGTTCTCAATCAATAACGCGATAGCATTTGCCAAAATATCTGATTCAGCAAAGCCTTTTGTTGCCACTGTAATCGTCTCGCTTGATGATGCTGTCTTGCCGCAACCCGTCATCGCAAGCACCAGTACGAGAGATAGTCCTGCGATGAGTGAACTGCGTAACCAAACTCCAGGTCGAACCTTTGTAATCTTCTTAAATACGTTCATTGATAATTTCCCCTCTCCTCATTTACCTTTAGTTTTTTGTTTGTTGACGCAAGCCTTTCGGCGTTAAAACCCGATTGAGTCCAAGCAGTAGGACATTTACGATAATGACCAATAGTGAAACGGGAACTGCACCTTCAAGAATCGTTGTCGTATTAATCATCGATATCCCGCGAGTGATGATGTCACCAAGCCCGCCGGCTGCAATGTAAGTAGCAATGGTGGCTAAGCTAATGGTTTGAACCGCGACGAGTCTAACACCCGCCATGATAATACTGCGAGCGATCGGAAGCTGTACCATCCATAAAATCTGCCACCTTGTCATCCCCATCCCGGTCCCTGCTTCGATGAGTGCCGGATTTACTCCGCTAATCCCTACATAAGTATTTTGTAGAATAGGAAGCAACGCATAAAGGGTAAGCGCGATGATTGCAGGCTTTGTTCCAATGCCGAGAATCGGAATCATGAAACCAAATAATGCAAGACTGGGTATCGTTTGAATGACAGAGACGGTGGTAATTACCGTATTTGCAAGTCGCTTATACGCGGTAAGCACAATGCCAATAGGAATAGCGATCACACAGGCGATCAGAACGGATATGAGCGACAAGTTGATATGCTCATTTGTTTTTTCTAATATCAGCGGCCAATCCGCTTGAATGGTATTCCAAAATTGATCCATATGAAGTAGCTCCTTTTCACTGAAGTTTTAAATGCTATATTGAGCGAATCGCTCTGCACCGAGGAATTCCCGAACAAAATCATTCGCAGGTTGATCAAGCAGATCTGATGGAGAACCCGTTTGGATGATTTCTCCATCCTTTAATAACACCACGAGATCAGCTATTTTCAATGCTTCATCAATATCATGAGTGACGAATACGATTGTTTTCTTAACTCGCTCATTGAGGTTGATTAGTTCTTTCTGAAGTTGAATCCGACTGATGGGATCTAGAGCACTGAAGGGTTCATCCATTAAAATGATGGAAGGATTTGCGGCTAGTGCTCTTGCGACTCCAATCCTTTGTTGCTGCCCCCCACTTAATTCGTGCGGATACCGAGATCGATATTGTTCTGGATTGAGACCGATTAACTGTAGCAACTCCTCCGTGCGAGCTACTAACTCCTTTTTCTTCTCACCCTTGAGTCTGGGGACAATCGATATATTCTGTTCAATCGTCATGTGTGGAAATAACCCGATCTGTTGAATGACATAGCCAATATTTCTTCGTAGTGCTACTGAATCAAGGCTACTAACGCTTCTTCCTTCCACTAGCACCGTACCGTGCTCTGGCTCAATTAATCGATTGATCATTTTAAGAAGGGTTGTTTTCCCACAACCGGACGGACCGATAATCGTTATGATTTTTCCGCCCGGTATGATGAGATCAAAATTCTGCAACACATTTCCAGAACCATAATTTTTCGTAACTTGCTTAAATTCTACTGCTGCAGTATGACTACTCATCACAATCACTCTTCCCCTGTATAATTTTATTTATCTTATTTATCTGATGGTTTTAGTATGAATAAATAACAAAAAAAGGCCTCATTTCCCTCATTTAAGGAAAATGAGACCTCCATTTGCAAGGTCAGTCTCGTTTATTATTATCATTCGATAATTTAATATTGTAATGTAATATTATAGCGGGAGTTTTCTTTTGTCAATCATTATTTATAAGTAAACCTATCGGAATTAACGATCTACTTATTTCACCTTATTTTCTTTAAAACACACTTCCTAATTTTTGTGACAACTGATTTGCTGCAGCTACTACATAACCCGATACTTCCTGATCATACTCCTTATTGCACTTGAAATTCGGACCCGCGATCGACAGACTTGCAACGATTAAGCCATGTGCATCTAGCACAGGCGCTGCTACCGCAAAAATATCCGGGTCTACTTCCCCATGCGTAAAGCAGTAACCTTTTTCCCGAATATCCGCACATTCATTCTGTAGTTTACGTTGTTCCTCAGGTGATTGAAGAGACTCTACAACCCGCTGAATAAATCGCTCATTCTCATAAGCAAGGATACATTTCCCTGAACCTCCGGAATATAGCGGCAGTACTCTTCCATTCTCAACCGCAAACTGCAGAAGGCCTTGGCTTCGGACATTTTGTATACAGACACAATTCATTCCTGAACGTACAAACAAAACGGATGTTTCTTTGGTTTGCTGTGTTAATCGCTCCATAATGGGTAATGCTAGCGGCAATAACTCACGATGAGCCTGATGACTTAAGCTTCTAGCCAAATCTAATATACGCATCCCTAAGCCAATTTGACTTTTTCCCTTCCGCTCCACAATCCCATTCTGTTCCAGCGTTTGAATAAATCGATAGGTTGTACTTTCCGGAATAGACACCTTCTCAGCGATTTCACTGACTGATAAAGTATCATTTGCTTCCGATAATGCAAACAATATATCAAGCGCCCTACTCAGCGTTTGTGTTCCGTTCATAATGAACCCCCTATGTATAGATAACGATTTCAACTGAATTCAACCTTATCCATTTATCAATTCAAATAAAAAAAGACCTCCTGTGATCAGGTCAGCCGTCTTCATTCGCGTTCTACTATCCGTTCAATCCTTTGATTGAAAGAGTTATGTTATAGTTCCGTTTATACCGTAACAGTCTTAATCTCATTGGCATTAAAAAAGTCCAAGGCTGAACGGTACCAGAAAATCTCCCCTTCTCGTTCTCCATCGATATAGGTTTCAACCCGTTCATTATAAAAGGACAAATATTCCTTAATATTTGGAATCTCAGGAATTGGATTTAAATAACTCCATACGATATTGTCGTGCACTTTATCATTTATCGTAGCCGACCAATAAGAAGCCGTTCCTTTATACGGGCAACTTGTTTGTAGTGTAGACGAATTTAGAAGATCTTGCTTCACGTCTTCCTTCGGCAAATAATACCGTACAGGCACACCTGTTTCGAATACAATTACTGGACGATGGCTCTCAGCGACGGTTACACCATCAATAACAACTTGAATATGACGTGAACTCCGAAGCGCATCTACACGTTTGTACGGATCACGAGCGTGAACGAAAATCTCTTCATCCTCTTCAAACCAAGCATCAACCTGATCCCAATAGAACGAATAATACCCTTTGATAGCCTCGCTCTCGGGAATAGGATTCTGATAACTCCAGACTGCATTCTCAGAAAATCGCTCTCCAACCTTGATGCTCCAGTACGATGCAGTTCCTTTCAGCGGGCATTCCGTAAAGTGATCTGCTTCCACGAATAGATCTTTGCGTACATCCGATTCAGGAAAATAGTACACCGGAAGATGGCCTCTCTCATGGAGTGTAATGACATTTGTGCTATCGGCAATGGTTTCCCCACCGAATTTCACACGTACTCTTCTTGGATTTAGATCCGCTTTGAGATACTTCTTGTTAGACATTCCAATTCCTCCTCCTTCAAATGGATATATCAAATACAAGTAATGAATTATCGCACTCAGATAATATCACGACAAAAAACATAATTCAATATTTTATTCCTACTTTTCCAATAAGGATTAACAAATAAATGAATAAGCTACTAACTTACACCTTTTTTTCTAAGTGAGTTATAATTAAAATTCAAAGGAACTTTACTCTAGAAGGGGTGCACATTACAATGGAAATTCAAATTGGCTCTTTGGCAAAAGAAAGACTAGCGGAAAGTTTAGGAGACGGGCCTGGCTTTTTCAAGTTATTTTATGATACAGAAGGTTGTGGTTGTAACGGAGTAATCGTTATTCTTATCGTGGATAAACCCAATCCATTAGATGTTGAAATCACTACGAACCTGAGTCCATTCCTCGTAGATCCGAAGCAGCAACATAACCTAGATGAATTTATGCGGCTTGAAGCCGAGGAGAATTATCCTGCCTTTAAACTCAGCAGTGACTCCTCCCTATTTAGCAGCAATATAAGAATAAGAGATGTTCGGGGAGACCATAATCCATTGAATAATTCGAATCAGTGTCAGATTAGTTAATTCATATACGGTCGTTTAGCTTATCAATAAAATACAACATAGAGCAGCCTTGTCTTATAAGAAGACAGGGCTGCTCACATGTTCAGATTGTTAATTAACGGATGAACGGGTAATGGAAACACTCGATTCGCGTACGATAAGTCGGGGTTCAAGCTGTACTCTCTCATATTCCCCCACTTTGTTCTCCTGGATCCGCTTCAAGAGTAGCTGAGTAGCCACTCGAGCCACTTCGCTACCCATGATCGAGACAGAACTAATCTGCGGGGTTGTTAATGTTGTCCACAAATTGTTGTCAATCCCAACTACAGCAACATCTTCGGGCACAGAAACCCCTAGTTCCTTAAATCGATTTACGATTCCAATCGCTACCATATCGTTCACGGCATATATGGCATCAGGCATGTCCTTCAGACTATAAAAGTAATCTGCTGCTTGAATCCCTGTTTGAATGGTGAAATCCTCACCGAAATAAACCAAGGAAACGTCAATGTGTTTGACGGATTGCTCGTACGCGAAATAACGATCCTCAATGACCTCTTTCTGCGCTCCGGCATAGGCAATTCGGGTTCTACCGATATTTTGTAAGTGCTCCATTACAATCTTACCTTCCAGTCTGGATAAACTTACGATATCTGCCTTTACGTCATCTCCCAATCTTTTTCCATAGTTAATAATGGAGACGGGTACACTGGATTTATTAATGAAATCCACAATGGTTTTGGGATACGCTAGTGGCATGATAATAAGTCCATCTACATGTAACTTCTTAACCTCTCGAATCGTATCCAGTTCCATTTTGGCATTTCCAGAAGTATTAATTTGAATGACGCGATAATTAAACTGTTTGGCAGCTTGCTCAACAGACCAAGCAATATCTGGAATAATCGCATTACGAATATCTGGAACCGCTAGGGCAATTTGTTTGGTATGACGTACTTTCAAGCTTTGAGCCGAAGTGTTTGGAGTAAATCCCATTTCTTCGACAACTTGCAGAATTAGGTTTTTTGTCTTGTCACTAATTCCACCTGTATTATTAATGGCTCTGGATACAGTAGCGATACCCACCCCAGCCTTTTTTGCAACATCTTCGATCGTGACCTTCTTCTTGTTAGGCACAAACAAACGTCCTTTCCTATTCGGAATCGTTTCCTTTTCCACACTAAGTCTTATGATCTTTATTATTGTTATCATACCATAAATTAATAATAAGGAGTACATATAGCCCCTCGGATAATCGTTAAACCCAGTATTAGTGAAGGTTTTCACTATGTTAAATATTAAATTTCAATATATTTATATTTGACATTCCTCTGATAATGTGACATATTTGTTACGGAAACGTTTCCCTTTCTGCATGAATCTAACTATGAAATCAATTCATAAACGGGAGATGGAATATATGCAAGCATTGAGATGGCATGGCGTTAAAGACCTACGTTTGGAAACGATTGAAGAACCTGTAACGCTAAACGGTAAAGTGAAAATCAAAATTGAATGGTGCGGAATATGCGGTAGCGATCTACACGAATATGTAGCTGGTCCTATCTTTATTCCTGAAAATACAGAACATCCATTAACGAACGAGAAGGCCCCTGTCGTGATGGGACATGAATTCTCTGGACAAATCGTCGAAATTGGGACAGGTGTATCCAAGTTAAAAGTTGGCGACCGCGTTGTCGTAGAACCCATTTATGCGTGTGGAGAATGTGCGGCATGTCGGCAAGGTAGATATAACCTTTGCGAGAAGATGGGATTCCTTGGACTCGCTGGTGGCGGTGGCGGATTCTCTGAATATGTAGCTGCTGACGAACATATGGCTCACAAAATTCCAGATAGCCTATCCTACGAACAAGGTGCGCTGGTAGAGCCTTCTGCTGTTGCACTTCATGCCGTTCGACAAAGTAAATTAAAAGTTGGTGACAAAGCGGTTGTCTTTGGTGCCGGTCCAATTGGACTACTCGTCATCGAAGCCCTGAAAGCTTCTGGTGCGTCAGAAATCTATGTCGTTGAGTTATCAGAAGAGCGGAAGAACAAAGCTGCTGAACTAGGCGGTATTGTCATTGATCCTAAACAATATGATGTAATAACAGAATTACAACAACGCACAAACGGCGGCGTAGATGTTGCTTTTGAAGTAACGGGTGTTCCACCAGTGCTCAAACAGGCAATTGAATCCACTAATTTGGGTGGACAAATTATGATCGTAAGTATTTTCGAGAAGGAAGCTACATTCCATCCCAACAACATTGTGCTTCAAGAACGCAGCATGACCGGAATTATTGGTTATCGTAACGTGTTCCCTGCCGTAATAAGCCTGATGGAACAAGGGTACTTCCCTGCTGACAAATTGGTAACGAAGAAGATCCAACTGTCGGAAGTAGTTGAACATGGGTTTGAAGCGCTTTTGAAAGAAAAGAATCAAGTGAAGATTCTTGTCAGCCCTAAACAGTAATTGAGCATCGAAATATGGATACGCTCATGAATAGCGATTAATCCACATAAACAAAAATACCGCCCTGATGGCGGTATTTTTGTATTCTCCTTCTTATATCTTCACTAGACTTTAACTATCTCTTAAATGCATTACGGAAATCATTCATGACTTTTCGTTGTCTTTCAATGTAATTCCAAATCCAGAAGACAAATAAGAGTGAAACTATAGAATAAACGATAGATGCAAAGATATTTACTTCATTCAAGAGAAACGCCAAGACTAGTAACAGTCCGTTAAATAGGTGATTGATTGCTGTGTGTGCGTTACTTGGAATGAGATCTCCCGCATTTTTATCGTAATTTTTCCATGCATATCGAATCGCTTGCCATGCAAATGGTAGAGATAGGAAAGAAATATATAACGTATACGGAGCATAATTTAGCAGTGGAAGTATAGCAACGATCAGATATCCTAGCACGAAGCATGCAATCAGTACGTTTCTGGCGTTGCGCTTACCGATACGAACAACTAAAGTGTTCTTCCCAGTCTTCGTATCTGACTCAGCGTCAGGGAATTGATTAATTAACAGTACATTGGAGACGAATAGAGCAACGGGTAGCGAGATCAGAAACACCTGCATAGAGTATGTGCCGGTCAGGACGTAATATGCCCCCATGGTCATGAATACACCGTACGTAGTAGCAATGAGTATCTCAGCGATCCCAGGTGCTATATTAACAAAAGAGAACTTCCCTTTTTCATTCGTATAGAACATACCCGCAACAATTCCGTACAATATAAGCGGGATCAATCCCCATCCACTAACAAATACGAGGTAAATCCCTAATAAGGTAGCTATAACGAATAATAATAGCCCGAAGAATCCCATATCAGCCCGCGATATTAACCCTAGCTGGATCATTCTTGATCCGCCTGTAAAAGGCCGCATCCCCGTATTATTATCGCTATCACGCTCGGCGTCCTTCCAGTCATTGATCATATTCGTTCCTGCTTGAATCATGAGAGCTCCAATTAAAGTAATCAGGAATATCCCTAAGTTGATCGTATGTGTGATTGATAGAGCAAGTGCACCGCCCAGCAGGATTGGAACCAGTGAAGCCGTCATGGATAGTGGCCGTACAGCCTCTTTCCAAACTCTAGCTTTTGCTTTTACGTCATCCCATGAGCTGAAGTTCAACCGATTTTCCGCAAATTCAAATACCGTCGGTGGTTCACCCTGTAGAATCTCAGGTACGAAGCGATATTTGACTGTAAAAGGTCTAATTCGGATAAATTCCAGACGATCGATTGCATCGATCTGCATAAATTGCGCCACAATGGGAGAACGATGCTGTAGCAGAAGAGCCGCACTCTCGCGTTCTGCTTGATCACTTAACACTTCTGCTCTACCCAGAATCTCGCATTCTTCCATCTTCATAAATTCCTCACCTTGATGGATCAGAAGTGCAGTTTCCGGTATATTGCTCCATTGAATAACTTTGGGATCACCCTTCGTGCTCGTAACATAGATATTAAATTCATCATCAACTGCAAAATGCATCATCCGTTGCCGTGGTGACCCCATATTTGATGTTCCAACGGCCACAACTTCAGAAGCCATTAGAAAATCAATGACTTGTTGTTTACTTCGTATACCCATAACTATAATCTCCATTTCCAATATGCGATATAATATTGCGGATTTCTTCGACCCCAGCCGCGATATGATCCGCCCCTGCACTTCTCAGCTCTTGTTCCGACCCATAGCCGAATAAGACACCAATCGATTCAACCCCGCAACCTATAGCCCCAATAATATCGTGTTCACGATCCCCGATCATGATGGCCTGTTCCGGTGAAATCTGATTCTCATCAAGTACAAATTGAATAACCTCTTGTTTCTTCGAGCGAGTCCCATCTAGATTACTACCCACAATATGCTTGAAATAATGATCTAGCTCGAAGTGTTTGAGAATTTGCTCCGCGAACACCGTTGGTTTTGAAGTAGCTACATACAAGCTATAGCCCTCATCCTGAAGATATTGAAGTAATTCCGGAAATCCAGGAATGACGCTGTTCTCAAACATACCAACCGCACGAAATCGTTCCCTATAGTATTCTACGGCCAGAAGTGCATTTTCCGGAGACAAACCTCCTAATTCTACGAAAGATTCATGTAAAGGTGGCCCAATATAAGGAATAAGCTGATCAATGTGATCAACATGAATGTCAAATTTGTTCAGCGCATACTCTACGCACTTTGTAATTCCTTCTTTGGGATCGGTTAATGTCCCATCTAGATCAAATAATATATTTTCTTTTTGTCTACTCACTACTGTGACTCCCCCTATTTATTCATTAATCGTACTTAGTTACCAATGCTTCTCAATAAAGAGATCTCGCCCTGACTGCGCCCGATCTTCTTTATAATGTTTGGGATTCTTCTTGTGATAGTCCTGATGATATTCTTCGGCACGATAAAAGACGGGCGCTGGTAGAATTTCAGTCACGATCGGCCCAGCAAACCTACCGCTAGCAGCAACTTGCTCCCTAGAGTCAAGTGCCGCGATCCGCTGCTCTTCATTATAATAAAAAATCGCTGTCCGATATTGGGTCCCTCTATCTTGAAACTGTCCGTCCGCATCGGTTGGATCTATCTGGGGCCAGTATAGTTCAAGCAATCTCTCATATGGGAATAGCGTAGGGTCGTAACTGATTTGTACGACTTCATAATGACCTGTCGTCCCGGTCTTGACCTCTTCGTAAGTTGGATGATCATTCTTACCTCCGGCATATCCCGATTCAATTCCGAGAATTCCTGGTAGCTCTTCAAAGGGTGAAACCATACACCAGAAGCATCCTCCCGCAAACATTGCTTTTTCCATACTTCCTCTCTCTCCTTCCTATTCTACCTTTTTCTCTACCTCTACCTACTTAATATGGAGCAAAACAAGAACTTATTCAAGCATTCTCCCAGTAATTAACATAGGAAACAAAAAGCGAAAATAACCTTGACATCTAGCACTAAAAAGATGAGCACAATAAAAAAGTCGTACATAGGAACCGTTGTCCCATGCACGACTCTGATATAAATTTCGATCTATAATTAAAAAGCTATACCAACTCCACCTTCTCCTGCATAAGTGCCCATAATAGGACCCATGTTGGAGAAAAGGACTTCCTTAAAAGGATGCTTAGCAAGAATTCGATCTTTAATCTCAAGTGCCCGTTTCTCACAATTGCTGTGTACGATGGCAAGAACTGCTTTTTCGTAATCATGCTGCTTCTCTTCAAGGCGTGCCAACAGGCTTTTTAGTGCATTTTGCATACCACGCGTCTTTTCAACTACTTCAACCGAACCTTCTTCACTAATTTTAAGGAGTAGTTTGATATTCAGTACGGAAGCAACCGCTCCGGACAAACGACTTAATCGCCCGCCCTTAATGACGTTCTCTAAGGTTTCTAATGTAAAGAAGGCTCTTACTTCTTTGCATTGATGAAGCACCTTCTCTTTCAATTCAGCCAAGCTCTCGCATGACTGGGACCATTGCGCTGCCAAAGCAACAACAAGGGATAGTCCTCCTGAAAAAGTTTTGGAGTCGACAACCTCAATCTTATTGGTGTACCCTTCATCCTTGTAAATCTCCATAGCGATCATGGCAGCCTGATACGTGCTGCTTATATTAGAGGACATGCAAATGACCAAAATGTCAGTCCCTTCTTCCACTTTCTTAAACGCATTAAGAAAATCAAGTGGACTCGGGCTAGCTGTAGTTGGTAAGTCCTTGGATTCCCTCATTTTTTGATAGAAGGTTTGCGCATCCATATCTCCCGGCATGGTCTCACTTTGAAAATGAACCGCTAAATTAACGATGGAAATATCGAACCTTTTAGTGTATTCATGTGGTAAGTCGGAACCGCTGTCAGTAATAATCTTGATCGGCATTCATATACGCTCCTTATGATTCAAACAATAGATACCTAATATTATCATTCAAAGAACTATAGCTGCAACAAATGATATAATTCTACAAAAAACGTCCTATATTTAGTCAGATGCTGGAAACATGGGCGGCCCCGAATCAATTGACTCTTGCAGATTCAATTTAGTAGAAGCTATTTCTCTCCCATTCAACAGTAGTACGATCCGATGCTCGCCCGGATAATGACGTCGAGTTGTTAGGTTTGCCCAGCGATGAGTTCGGGTCCCAGTTAGGTGTGATCCTCCCAGTACCGTTTTATCACTAAGCAAAAATGATTTGCGTGAAGTACGTCCTCCGGATTTCACGAAGTCAATTCCATATTCGACGCGGATGTGGGCGGGTTCCCCTTCACGGATATGAAGTTCGTACCTTAGCTCACAATGATCTCCAATCGACAGCTCTGATGGCGCTACTACAATCGAAGAAGATGTCGTTAACGATGTTCCACTCATAGGTTCCGCATAACCAAACAGTGCCATAACCTCGGGTTCGGATCTGCGGATTAAAGATCGGCAGCCGTGCCTTACGATCCAATCTGTATGTGGATGAGTGCCTTTCCAGCGACGAGCCGTATCCAGCACAACCGTAGGATTGTCTTTGGCAATATCGTTGAGATTATTGGCGACACTTTTTCGAACATATAGAGATGGATCAGCCTTAAGTAATTCCAATACAGGAAGTACCGGCACCGGATTCTGTTTGAACATTGGCAAAGCTTGTCCCCACGGAAGACGAGGACGAGACCCCTCACTCGCAAGACGCCGGACATGTTCATTCGGATGTGTAGCCCAAGTCATCATTTGGGACATCATCCGCTTTGGGTCACGCAATAAGAATGATCTTACGGCAAATTCTGCAGACGATTTCGAAGTAAACCGTTCAAGTGCTTGCATGGACAGATCCCAGTGTTCTTCCGCCTGACCATATACCTCTACGAAATCTGGAAAGAATAGATAAGGGAACCCAACACAGTCCTCTTCAATCGCAAACAATACGTCTAGCGCCTTTTCGTACTCACGGGGTAAATAAGCTCCCAGTGTCTCCGTAATCCGCCGCATTCTGGCTTTCAACTCGAGCTCGTCCCAGGACTTATCTATCACCGTAACTATAAATCCGTTGAGATCAAATGAAGGGTATATAGACTGTATTTTCTCACCAAATCCCCGTAAAAATTCCTCGTTATACATCGATTTTAACGGCTCCGCCATTAGTTACCTCCACTATTGATTATCTCAACAACAATGAGACAAACATTATTTCTCTTCCCGATGAAATATTTCTAATAATTCCTTAGGTATTGAGAATTGTTGATTATTACTCATAAGCTGATTAATCTCACCTAGTAAATCGTCAGAATCCTCCTTTTCATGCTTAATTGCATTAACTTCATGGTGAAGACGTTCCATTTTAGCATCTAATAGTGCTGCAGAATCAGCAGCCTCTTTCAATTCTTCGAGAAATGATAAAGGTACTTCTTTGTTAAATTTATAATAAATTTTGTGTTCTAGACTCGCCCAAAAATCCATCGCAATGGTGCGGATTTGAATCTCAACGCATACATCCTCTTGCCCATGTGACATAAATACCGGAACTTCAACTATCACATGTAGGCTTTTATATCCATTGGGTTTTGGATTTTTAATGTAGTCTTTAACCTCAATAATTTTCAGATCACTTTGTTTCTGAAGCAAATCACAAATCCGATAAATATCAGAGACGAACGAACAAGTAATTCGAATCCCAGCGATATCTTTAATATTTTCTTTAATATATTGTAAGCTAAGGTCCCCACCTTTTCTGTACAACTTCTTCATAATACTCTCGGGAGATTTAACACGGGATATACTGTTTTCAATGGGATTATAATCATGTAAGAAATGAAACTCATCTTTCAAAATATCTATCTTCGTCTCAATTTCACTGATAGCAAACCGGTACATCATCATAAATCGGGTAATTTCATTTTTCATTTCTTTTATTTTATCGATAGGTAGAGAATTCACTTTGTTATCTTCCTTTCAGTAATACGGAATCACAAGATCCTTATGCATGTGTGCATATTATATTCTAAATACATTTTCTGATTGAATCAAGAAAGGTCACTTTCACACACTGAACCACAAAAAAAACCTCCTCAGTCCACATGAAGAACTGGGAGGTTATAAGTATACCACTATCTTAATTTATATGGTTGTTAAACTATTCCGCTGGAGGCGTGAATGAACGCGCAGCAAACTCCGCATCTAACATGTAGAATGCATTGCTGTCCTTCTCAATCCGCTTCAACTTCTGAATGATGCTATCGAATAATGCTTCTTCTTCGACCTGCTCATCAATGAACCATTTCAGGAAATAAATCGTTGCATATTCGCGCTCATCCGTAGCTAAATCAGCCAAATGATAGAATTTCTTCGTGTTCTGTTGCTCATGAGCATATCCGTGTTCGAACACATCCAGCATCGATGCATATTCATTCTTTGGCTCCGGCATTGCTTCGAGCGTCGCACGTTGTCTGCGGTCATTCAGGAATTTGTATATTTTCATCGCATGAAAACGTTCTTCTTCTGCCTGAACAGTGAAGAAATTCGCGAATCCATCCAAACTTTCACCTGAGCAGTATGCCGCCATTGCGAGATAGACATGCGCTGAATAAAATTCAAAATTCATCTGCTTATTAAGTGCAGCCGCTAATCCCTCTTTCATTAACAAGTCACCTCAGCTTTCTCTCGTCTTGTGATGTCAATTAACAATATCACATCACAATCCCAGCGTAACACGGTACCCATTCACTCGGCAAGTCAACAAAGTGGTGTATAGAAATATAATAAACATATTTGGTATAGTTAATTCATTCCCATCACAAGAATGGAGGTTTACAAATGTCCCAATCAAGCTATAACCCTAACAATGTCACGAGATTCACTGGTTATGCCGGTTTGTACGACCAGTATCGTCCTGAAGCTCCGTTACAAGTGGTACAGTTATTAACCCAATATGTTGGTCATAGACCGTCCTTAGTCATTGATCTGGGATGTGGCACCGGTCTGTCCACGTTAATCTGGAAAGACCATGCGCAGCAAGTCGTTGGCGTTGAGCCAAATGAAGATATGAGGAACAAAGCAATAGAAAAGCTACATCAATTGGAAGAAGCCCCACCGGTCTCTTTTGTTGCAGGATATTCTGATCAAGTTCCCTCCGAATCCCAGACTGCTGATATCGTCACTTGTTCCCAATCCTTTCATTGGATGGAGCCAGAAAGTACACTAAATGAAATCAATCGTATTCTGAAAGTTAATGGCGTATTTGCCGCATACGATTGTGATTGGCCTCCTACACTACATTGGACTTTAGAAGCGGAATATTTACATTTGATTCAGAAAGCAGATGCCATCATCCATCAACATGTATCCTCTGATGAACGAGCACATAAACGGAATAAGAATGAGCATTTAAGCAATATCCAAGCTAGTGGCTTATTCCGATACTCCAGAGAAATTGTATTCCATAATATGGAGACGTGTAACGCAGAACGTTATGTTGGCTTAGCGCTAAGTCAGGGTTCAGTTCAAAATGTACTGAAACTTGATCTAAATGATCTCGATCATGATATCGAAACTTTCCAACAACATGTGGAGCACTATTTTAACGGTAAAGACTTAAATGTCATGTTTAATTATAGAATGCGACTCGGCGTGAAATGAGCCTAAGTTCTACTGAGCTATATTGTTCATATGATTTCTGGTTTCCCTATTCGTTCAAGTAGATTGTCACTCGATTCTGAATTAGCTTCGCGACTTCCTCTGCGGACTTTTGTCCACTGAAGAAGGATCTGGAATCATCTCCAATAATGAAAATTACCTTCCCGTCCAGGTCCGTATAGTTATCCGCTGTACTAATGAACTGTTTGAATCGAGTGAAGTCTTCGTCCGATACCTTGGGTGACTTCCCGTCTGGAAGCTTATACTCTCCACTTTCAACTTGTTCCTGAATGTCGTTCAATTGCTTCTCATTCACAGATTTAAGCAATGAGAACCCTTCTCTCTCTTGCAGAGATTGACCATCATCGGATAACAGGAAAGCAATAAATTTCCAAGCCTCTTCTTTAGCAGGAGAGTTGGCTTGAATTGAAAATTGCAATTCGGGAATAATCCTCGCTCCACCTTTTTGTTCTGGTTTTTGCAGCAGCTTCGGATTTGAGAAAAAAATATACGTACCATCGATAAAGTCTGCCGGCGATCGCAAAACGGTAGAATAAAACAATTGTTTGCCAATATCGGCCGATTCCGAAGTCATGACTTTATCATCGTACATTTTTTTAATTTGCTGCATCATTCCCACGAATAAGGGAGAGTCGAACTTTGCCTTTTTCGCTGTATGATCAACGAACTCTGAGTATTTATCCACAATCATTTCAGTAAGGAGGAGTTCCGGCGGATCATTAGCTAAAGCGTAACGGCGATCCGTGCCGTTTTCTACCAAGTTCTTTGAAATCACCTCAAACTCCTTCCATGTCCAATTCTTATCATCAATATTCGTGTTCCCAAGCATGTCCCCATCACCTACGAACGCCCGCAGGGAGAACCCGAAAGGGATGGCATACATACCGCCACTTTTCTTCATTAGTTCCAATATGTTCATTTGCAAATCGTTTTTATCCAACGTTTGATCTTGTTCCATGAAATCATCCATATTGAGAATCAGCTTTTTGCTTATGTAATCATCGATAGGCAGGCTGCTTATTTCGAAGATATCCGGACCCTTCCCTGATAACACCGCTGTATTTGTCGTTTTTTGGTATTTCTCATAATCAACTGTGGTCTGAATCTGCAGATCGATGTCCGGGTACTTTTCTTCAAACTTTTTTTCTGCTGCCTGAATAAATTCGCTTGGTTGGTTCAGAGACAAAGTAAGAACTTTTTTTCCCTCTTTGTTTACAGGTTCCTCCGTACTAGCTAAATTATTACTTCCCCCAGAACCACATGCAGTCGTTGTTGTCATTAAAATGCCAATACATATCATACACAGCCTCTTTTTCATTGTATAAATTCCTCCTATAATTGATTTCTCTTGCATGCTTAACTATTTCAGACGAACGCGATTTCCTTCCTGTAAGGGCTCACTGTACTCCAGAATAATTAGATCATCTTCATTAAGCCCCCCAGATAAAACTACCGTTTCATTGTCATTCGTTTCACTCAATTCAATTTGAACTTTTCGAACAATGAAGGCATTGCCTAAGGCCCCCATTTGTTCTTCAATTTTGTAGATAAACTTGCCATCACGTTCTAGATGAATAGCCTTGTTGGAAATCACCATTCCCTCTTGAGAGGAGTTTTTCGTAAGTTTCACGAATGCTTGTTCACCTCCCTTCAATTTGGAATCCATCACTTTTACTCGCAAAATCTTCTGTGCAATGAGTAGGGTCTTGTTGGCTTCGTTATCAGACATGTTCTCCATACGCGATTCTGCATCGACGATTTCAGCAATTGTACCCTCCATAATTGTCGTTTGCTGATCTACTATCCCTCGTACTTCAACCTGAATCTTCTCTCCCATCGAAATACCAAAGCTAGGCATCAACAACGCATCGAACAGGAATTCAAACCGGTAACCCTCGCTGTCATTTGATATTACGATTTCCGGTTCTCCCGTTGACTGCATCCCCTCTATAGCAATCAATTTTGTTATTACACCATTGAATGGAGCTGAAATTTCCTTTTGACTTGCCAATCGCTCCTTTAATGCGTTAACTTTTCTTTCCTGTACGCCTAGATCAAGTTTACTAGTTTCAAGATCGCGTCCTGCTTTCCGAATGCCCATCTCATCTCCATCTATTGTTGAAGTAATATAACGATCTTGTATATTTTGCAGGTCAATTTTTTGCTTTTTTAAATAAGCGACTTCATCTTGCAATTCGCGTTCAGCGGTTGTGCTGTCATAGGTAATAAGCTTTTGACCTTTCTTCACACGATCTCCTTCTTTCACAAGTATCGTGCGGACCTTCCAATGATCAGGGTTCGATAGCTTAGCCTCCGCGATGGGAAGCAGAACACCGTTTCCTCCAAGCGTATGTATAATACTTCCATACTCAGCTTTTTCCGTTCTCACTTTTGGCAAAGTGAAAGACTGGAATGTGTTACTAAATAGCGTAAAAAAAACTAACAGAACAATAAAAATGATCAAGTAAAATTGAACTTTTCGTTTGCGTCCACTGCCTTTAGGCACTTCTCCTAACTCTAATTCCACGTCCACTTCCTCCTAGATTCTCTGTTCTAAAAAACACTCGCATCGTAGCTATCAGTTTTCAGGCAAACTAACCCTTGATCCCCGAAAGTTGAATGCCTTCAATGAAATAGGTCTCGGCATACAGAAACAGCAGCACCATCGGAGTCATATAGAGCATGGATGCAGCGAAAGCGACCCCTCGCTCGCCCTGGTTAATGTTTGATAAGTAGACTGACAACGGTTGTTTAAACGGATCATCAAGAAAAATAAGAGGTTGCTCTACCATGTTCCAATAATCAACAAACAATAAAATAATAAGTGCAGCCAGACCTGGTTTGATCATCGGGAAAATAATTGTGGAGAAAATCCGTAAATGTCCTGCTCCATCGAGCTTAGCTGCTTCGATATAGGAATATGGAATAGGTAGCATAAACTGTCTGAGCATAAAGACACCAAAAGCTGCGAAAATCCCCGGTAATATAATCGCATTCGAACTATTCAGCAATCCTAGCCTATCTGCCATAATATAGTTTGGCACTAAGGTCACTTGAAACGGCATGAGCATCGTCAAAAGATAGACAAGGAACAAGACTTCCCGACCACGAAATTGCAGCTTGGAGAATGCATATGCAGCTAGCGCTGCTACGAGGGTCTGCCCTGCAATGATCGGCACGACCAAAAATACGGATCTCCAGAACATCACTAGAAATATCGAATTACTGACCAAGATCTTGCCGTATTGCTCCAGTGAGATGACATCTGGAACAAGCTTTAAATTAACAAATGAATTCCTATTCCCTGCAGTAACTTCGTTTATTTGTCCGATCTGCTTATAATTGATACCAATTTCTCGTTCAGTCATGAACGAATTAGTGAAAGTAATGACCAGAGGGAATAATAACAGTACAGCGATAACGGTCATGACAACAGTTAACGCAAGCTTTTGTAATACTCTTGTACTTTTCAATCGACCGCTCTCCTTTAAATTTTTCGTAGAAAAGTAAAGTGCGTCATGTATGTAAGCTACTCCATAAACTGTCGGAACCGACGTTCCAACATAAACAGCAAGATCACAATAAGTAGAATGCAGCCGACCATCATCGTTGCCGCTGCCGTCAATTTTTGAACATCTAGTGACATGAACATGTTGTTCATATAATGTTGCAGCATATATATACTGTCGTGCGGATAGTCACCCGCGATTAAATACGTTTCTCGGAACACTTTAAACGAATTGATGATGGACATGATGATGACAAAAAACATCGTCGGTGTTAAATAGACAAGCGTAATACTGCCAAACTGTCGGAACCGTCCAGCGCCTTCAATTTGGGCGGTTTCATAATAATCCTTCGGAATTTGCTGTAACCCGGCTAAGAATAAAATAATGTTATAACCAACGTTTTTCCATAAATAAACGACGATCACCACGGTTCTTGCTGCATCTGTCTTCATCCAATCCACACGTTCAAATCCGAAGATACTCAGCCAGGCGTTAAGAGAACCGTTCCAATCGAGTAGAATTTGCCAGATTAGAATAACCGAGGCTACAGGAACGACGAGCGGGAGCACATAAGCTGTCCTGAGCCAGCTGCGAAAATATACATTTTGGTTCAGCAACATTGCCAATCCTAGTGACAACGCAAGCATCACTGGAACGCTAACTCCGGTAAAATAGAACGTATTGGCAGCAGCCTTTTGAAAGGATTCGCTTGCGATCAACTCGCGGTAATTGTCCAAACCAACAAATTGGCTATTGACTGAACTATCCATAAAGGAATAATAAACACCCATGGCAAATGGAATGATATAGAATAACGAAAACCCTATGATGCTTGGTAAAAGAAACATCCCTGCCACCGTAGCATCCTTACGGAGTCTTCCTTTTATCGACATACAAAAAACCCCACTTCTTCATCACGCTTCCTCCTATCCTTCATTCATCTAAGATAGGAGAAACTGTTTAAAAAGAAGTGGGGTAAATATAAAGATTTTCTTAATTTGATTGGATTAGCTGGAATTTTATATTCAAATCTCGATTTTAAGCCTTGCTCCTACAAACTGACCAATATTCGATATCGCCTGCTCTGCTTCGGGTAACATATATGCTAGAAAATGAAATACACTCCACATATTTTCCCATACCTCCAGCGAGACTTGGACACCTGCAGCTGTAGCACGCTCGGCTAACCGTGTAGCATCACTTAACAGCACTTCATGGTCACCTACTTGAATTAACAGCTCAGGTAGGCCACCTAGGTCCATCCTCAGAGGAGACAACAACTCTGGAATGGGTCCTGAGTATGAACCTAAATAATGAGTTAATATCGCTTGATTACCGTTCAAGCTGCCCGTAGGATCAAGCTCTGCACGACTCTCATAGGATTCGCCATCTAAATTCACAAGATCACTGTGCGGTGAGATGAGGAACGCCCCTGCTGGTAGAGCTTCACCATGATCTCGTAAAGATAGAAGCGTCATTAGCACCAGACTTGCTCCCACAGAATCTCCTCCAAGCACGATATGATCAGCAGAATGCCCGTTAGCCTGCAACCAACGGTAGGCGAACAGACAATCTTCATTGGCGGCAGGATATGGATGCTCAGGTGCAAGACGATACTCTAATACCAAAACTTTTATCCCGCTGGATTTCGATATTCTTGCAGCTAGATCACGGTAATAGTTACAACTACCTGAAGTGAACCCCCCACCGTGGAAATATAGGATGACTTGTTGATTAGATTCAAAGCCGACTTCATCGTCGTATTCAGTATGATCCTCGTTTGTGCTAACCCACTCTCCGCTCAAATCCCCCATTTGCACGGGCTCAATCACGATATTAGGTAGTTTAGGAAGCTGTGTCACCGCCTCCTCCATCTGCTGTCTAATGTGCTCCACGGATTTACCTTCGACAACGTTTACTTGTTTTAAGTAGCCCTTAATAGCTTCTAACTGCTCTTTTGGAGTTTTCTCCATGTTCATGTTCATTCCTCCCTATTCCAACTGCAAGATTTCATAACGCAATAATAAACCCTGCAGTATAGAGCAGGGTCAAGTTATGAATCCATATGAAGAATATCGAGTACTTCTTGCACCTCAGGAGCCTTCATGGTTGATTCTAGGTTATTTTTCAATTCCAACAACATATGCTTTGTTTGCTCTTTAGCAGCAATTTCTTCGTCGATCCTATCCATCTTTCTATTGATAAAGTCAATAAAATCAGTAATGCTAATACTTCCATCTGCCGAGTTAATTAATGCTTTTTTAATTTCCTTTAGCGTAAAACCGCAGAGTTTAGCATTTTTAATAAATTCCATCCTTGTCAACACATCTTCCGAGTAAAGTCGGTACCCTGATTCCGATCGTGGAGGAGCTGGGATAAGGCCATGATTCTCGTAATACCTCAATGTAGCCATATTCACGTTGGCCAAACTCGCAATTTCTCCTCGCAGATATTTTCTCATTCTTAATCCCTCCGTCCCAGGACCCTTATAGACTGTTAATATTCAGAGATTTCTTTCTTCAGGTCTTCGACATTTTCTATCTCTTTTAACTTCTCATAGGGTAAGTCTAAATACTTCGTTCTTCTCCGCTCACCCTCCGTATCACTTACTTCATATTTCCCTGATACAACGATATCAACCCTAAACTCCGTGTTCACTAAATCCCGAATCACAAAAATAAGTTCTTGTAACAATTCTTCCGTGAAATCGTTAGTTTTCAGATCAACATCTAATATGTAGTTATACTCTGGTGCTGAAGGAATAAAAACACCATTACGATCTTGAAGAGAACTTACACCATTTCGGAGTGGAGACGTGAAAGAGGGAATATCAATCGTCGATGTTTCGATATCATTCAGTTTATAAAACGTAGAGTACTTTTGATGTAATTCATCATTGATTTCTTTTTCCCAATAGACTTCTCTATAATTATCTTCTAGCTGTTCTCCTCCAGCTTGATTATTCTCGTCATAGAACCGTTGCTTCTCAATCCTAATTACAGTTTTATTACTATCTTTTGTGTTGTAAACCTGGGCCGTATAATAATCAAACTTAAAATTAAAAGAACTTCCAACCACTTTCACGTCCATATTATATTTTTCCTTCATATAGGTTACGGCTTCTCTTTTCACTTCTGCATGCTTCCATGGATATCCATTAATTTCTGTATAGAAGAAGAAGGCTACCGACCCAAACAGAATGAAGATTAAAAATAGAACGATATATTGGATTCTAATTTTTCTCATAAATTTCCTCCATCAGTTCAAATATGAAGACCCGGCCATAGATAACGCTTATCATAAGTCGGGTCAAATGTTGTTTATGTATTTAGTTCTCCGTATAGTATAACTGATTTTGTCGGTATTTGGTTGGTTATGTAGTGATCACTTGGTTTGAGTCCACATAAAAAAGCCTGTAATAGTTAACTATTACAGGCTTTTCAACATACCGGTGCAGATCACAACGCTGCCATAATTGAGTTCCAAAATGACCAAAGAGAGCCCGGTTGTTGTTCTTGCATATTATTATGTACCCCCTTACATAACAGATCGTATACGATCGATTGGTCAAAAGTAGCATGTTCACGATATTTCTCAAATAAAGTCATACAAAGAACCATCATACGATTATTTTTCATCTGTATAGCGACTTCAAGACTTAGTAATGTATATTTGATTCCTTCGGAAAAATGGTCTCTATAAAAACTATAAGCAGCGTAATGATAGCAAAATTGACAGTACCTATGTCGATGGAAAAACTCTCTATAATAGCTATCTGTGCTTTCCATCTTTGTTATATCCATAGATTCGATTGCAAATAGTTGTAACGTTTCATCAATAGAATACTGGTGTTGGTTGGCTGAGATTAATAAGGTGATTAATCCTTCTAGAATCTCATCTGGATTCTCTTGCAGGAAGGCAGCATACTGAGGTATCACGGTTTGATTCCCCATTTTAACCTCAATACATAATAAATTGGCACGTGCATACATGCTGAATCGCTGTACTTCTATACGTCCCTGCTCATCCAATCCCTTAAACCAACTCAAGTCAACATATCCCATTATCCACTTTTTAGCTTCCTCGTACATCTCACGATATTCGAATGAAAGTGATTTTAATAAGAGAGCTCGTCCATAATAAAAAACCAATGGATGTTGTAACCTATATTTCGATTTCTTATAGCTCCTTCGGTTGTCCGCATACATGTCTTGAGCTAATTCTCGCAACTCCTCTGCATATTTCTCGACATCCTCCCATCTCTCCAGAGCCGCAAAATTCTCTGCAATCAGGAGTAAACCATTCAAAGAGTACGTCTTAGGAAGCCTAGCACGAAAGGGAATAAAGCGATGAGCTACATAAGAACTTCCAAAGTTATGCTCAAGGACAATTTGGAACAGCCGATAGTGACAAATGGCTAGTCTCTCAGAACGAATATCTCTTTCAACTTCTATAATTCCTTCATACAATATTGCTGCGGAACCTAACTTTTCTAGTTCATAAAAAGATTCGGCAGTCTCAAAAACCTTCGGAATAAATTTATTGTTCTCCATAATAAGAATGGCAATCTTCTTCAAGTATTCGTACATTTCTAATTTCTCACATCGCACCAAAAAGGGCTGAATCCATTTCCAATCAGGGTTAACCAGGAGATCTTCTCCATACAGATCATACAAAGAACCCTTAGGTAATCTCATGCTACTCGTAATACAGTCTAGTTGTCCTATTGAAATTCGTTTATTCCCAAGTATTATTCGCTTTAATGTCCTTCTTCCGATACCACTTACTTCGGAGAACTGTTCTATAGTCAAATGATTGTCATCTAAATACTTCTTAATACTCAGTGAAATGCTAGTCCTATATTTCAGACTAAACCCTCCTTCCTCTTAAATATAGAGTATTAGAATAGTAAGTGTTGGTAAGAATAACATCAAGATTCCGACTTATCCCATAATGTAATCATACATACAAAATAGGTAAAATGATACAACATAGTAATAATAATCATTAGTTTATCATGGTTAACTAGGAAGTTCAACTTAACCTTTGGTGCATGTAATCCCTTAGTATTGGTTGCTACAATTTAGCTACAGTTTAATGAGGTGATACAGATGGCTTTTGATTATTCACTAATAGGTAAGAGAATTAAACATGCTAGAGACAAACAAGGGATTACACAAGAAGTATTAGCCGAGAAACTGGATGTTTCGAATGCGTACATAAGTAAAATTGAACGAGGAAAAACTCCCATTAACTTGGACAGACTGTCACAATTGTGTGTTGTTCTTGATGAATCACCTGAGTACATACTAAGTGGCGCAAACATTCCTACTCAAGATTATCTAAGAAATGAGATTATCCTCATGTTAGAGGACTGCTCCCCAGAGAAGATCAAATTGATTATGCAAGTGATCAAGTCCATTGTAGAATTTAAAGAACAGTGAAAGAACCTCCAATGTATCATTGAGAGGTTCTTTTTCTTCTTACATCTTACTTTTTATTGTGCATGTTGTGATGCTTAATGACAAGGAATTGCTCATAAGCACCAAGAAAATAAGGTTCATCTTGATAAGCTTCGATAAATATGGGCTCAAAGGTATCCGGCTTAAGCTGCTCTAATTGATTAGCGAGAATTCCCAGCGCCACCAAATAACCTCTGATGATAAATGCAAAAGTTTGGGTTTGAAGCCAATATCGAGTATTGCAAGTAATTCGTACCCGACTTCAGAACCGTTTTTGCCGCGATTACACAACCTTTACCGATGGTTACATCTCCCACGATCACTGCATTAATCCCGATCCAGCATCCGTCCCGATACTCACACGATCAGTCCACGAACTAATTCCTTGCTTCATTATCGGTATATTTACATTCTGGTAAGCATGATTATGATCCTTAATATGAACATTCGGAGCAATGATTACTTCACGCCCAATGGAAATATGACTTACAGCGGACAGATTGCATCGTCTACCGATATCCGAGCCGGTTCCGATACGAATCCGTGGCTCCCCATGATAGTTGTTATAAGGCAGCATTACCCAACAGTCCTTCTGCAGTTTGACCCTGTCCTCGATAGCGACCCCTTCCGTAGCGAAAAAATCGCAAGTGGGATCAATCTGACAATGCCTACCTAACTGGTGAAACGTGTTGCCGTATAGAACTCGCCCCAAGCCATACTCCGCTCGAAAGATTTGTTGGTTCTCGGCAAACCCATTAGATGTATTAACAAGCCCGCAATCGTGGACGCACCATGGCTGTATTTGCTTGGGTACGCCAACTTCATATCCATTACTAATAAATTCATAACACTGAGACGCGTCATAGAAGTGCCAGCCTTTAAATATATCCTCCCGCCAAGGTAAATCATATTGTGTAACCATGAGTAAACCATCCAGAGCTTCCACCCTTTCATAGATCCCAGATGGTTCCTGAAATGATAATTCACTCAATACACCAGTATGGCTCTCCATCACCTTACCGAACCTATGCACCGCTTCCCACCATACACCTGATTGCGGAAGTTGCTGCGCGCCAACAACACCAAACATTCCGAGGGAGGGGGAAGAATGGAACAGTTGCAACATGTCTGCAATAAAGTTCTCGTTGACGATCAGGACATCCTGATGCAAATATACTTTATATTTAGCATCGGAGCGATTCATGGCGGAATTGCATAACTTAAAAAGGATTCAACACGTGAAAGAAGACATTCGGAGTGGCCATCCGATAATAATAGCTGCACCAACCGATTCCTCGATTATTGTACCGATTGGATGAGCTATAGAGAAGACGTTCTTGCTCCAACTCTTCAATACTAGCAAGTCGACCATCCACATAATCAAGAAGACGCATCGAAGCCGTATCCAGCCGATTTACTACTCCCCCATAGCGAATATCGATCACTTCCCAACCAAATGGCTTGAACATCCCTAGCCATTGCTTACGGTGAGCAGCACGCAACGCTTGCACCGCTTCTGCTATCTCAGGTA
This sequence comes from Paenibacillus segetis, assembly GCF_014639155.1. NCBI lineage: Bacteria > Bacillati > Bacillota > Bacilli > Caryophanales > Paenibacillaceae > Paenibacillus > Paenibacillus segetis. Next base: position 1,775,833 of record NZ_BMFT01000001.1, on the reverse strand, counting down.
GCACATCTGTTGCTATTCTTTTCAGAGTTCCCTTATCACCAGCATCATAAGCCTGCTTCAGCTCGATACCGACTTCACTCTTCAGCTTCAGTACACCACATAATTTCTCAGGCACCTCAAACAAGTAATCCAGTTCTGCATCAGGAACACGTATGCCCTTGATCACCTGTTCCAGTTCACCATAGTGGGCATTTAACGCAAGCCCATCGATCTGCTTATCAAACATACCAAGCAGCACATCTTGATATAGAAGAAATTTCGACGGATTGCTTTGCTTACTGTTGTTAGGCTCCTGGCCTGGGGTTTCATCCAGATCCTTGAATTTCAAGAAGGCTTCAGCTGAAGTTCCGGTACAGAACTTGACGCGCTCCGCCACTTGCTCCCAGTCCGGTGTCCCCTCCGTATAAGCATGCTCGGCGTAAAGTTGCAAGCCAAGTAATGCCGCAAGCGGGTTACTCTCATTACCGTCGTCACCCCACATTGTAGCGTAGACTTCCCGGATTCCTTCCTTTTTGCATACTTTAAGTGCTGTATCTGTAGCGTTAAGTGACAGACCATAGTTAACGCCAAATGTATTGAAGATCCAAACAGCCCCAGCAAACACGAGATTACATCCTAGAGGACGATGCTTCGCGATCAACTTCTCATAGTCCTCCGCATCAATATGGTTGTAATCCCAATACACCATATCGACATCCTTCGGAATACGTGCCGCCATTTCCGTAGGGATTTGCTCATCGGTGTTATACTGCTCCCGGCCATCAGCGGAAGCAAACTTCATGAACATATCGCTCCACATCATGGCATTCAAGCCGAGACGCCGAGTAATCTCTAATACCTTGTCCAGATGCCCCGTCATGATATCGAATCGGCTCTGATACCCGTTCAGGTCCAGATACTTCCCACGACCAAGTTCCTCTGCTTCATCCATACCAATATGAATTTTACGACTGCGAAACGGAGCACTGGCGCTATTGATCATCTTCTCAACTAATTGATCGACCCTGTCGTCACCGACAAGAAGCGCCCCTTTGGTATCCTTGTATTGTCCAACCGGTTCCCACTTCAGGAATTCCTCTAAATGAGCGAGTGTCTGAATACTTGGAAAGGCCTCAATTCCAAATTGATCGGCATAATCATCAATGGCTCGCAGCTCAGCTTGCGTATACCGACCCCGCATGTATCCGAAATACGGCTCTCCGCTAATCTCATATGTATCTTCCATATACAGCATTACAGTGTTAAGGCCCATCAATGCCATTTTTCGTAGCATGAACTTAAAACTGTCCAAAGTCAGTATTGCATTCCGTGACAGGTCGAACATCGGGCCAATCGTATCGAACTGTTGCTTCTCACGAATGTTGAAGGAAGTTCCATTAACACCATGTTGCACAAGTAATCCAAGTCCCCGAAAGAACTGATGTTTTTGTCCATATCTTATGTATGCTTTTCCTTGCTCATGCTCAAGCCCAACTTCCAGTTCGCCTGCAGATGTCTCAACACGGACGGTAATACCGTCTTCTGCAAGAGTATAGTTAAGCTCCTGTGACAAGACTTGAATACCTGGCAGTAATGACGTTAAATCCCCTTCAAAACATAATTTCATCGTGGATTCCTCCTAGGTTCGTATCCCATTATTTTCAATAATTGCTGCAACACTGACCCTATTATACTTTGAAACTACTATACTTTGGAGGAGTTTTAACAAAGCAATACAATTTATATTCTACTAACTAACTTAGTGATGATTGCATACCAGTATCCATTTGCAGTATATTACGAACGGCATTTTGAACTTCATAAATATCAAAAGGTTTAGCGAATTCCAGCGTGGGTTCTATATAATTTGCACGTTGAACAGACTCTAATTCTTTATATGCCGTAATGACCACAACAAATGCTTTTGACCCTCTTTCATTGATCAATTCCATCACTTCAGCACCATTTAGACCTGGCATCTTCATGTCGAGAAATATTAAATCGGGAGAAACAAGATCCAGCATCTGAAGGGCCTGCTCGCCGTTCGAAGCTTCAAAGGTCTCATAATCCTCCGAACAAAACATCTCTTCCAGTAGTTTACGTATGGCATACTGATCATCCACTATCAACAATTTCTTCTTCAACACGAGCATCCCCCAATCATATTTTATGTGTAACTGGATCTGCTAATTGTCCCAATTCATTATTCTTTCTCTTGAGTCTCCAGTGAATGCCGTAATGCTTCTTGCAATAATCTCCTGCATAATGCTTCATACCACAGCCTTCATATATGCATAATTTTGGATTCGGTGATTTGGGTCGTCCCATACATTCCTCCGTCTTCATTTATTGGTATTTCGAGCAATGATTCATATGTATATGTGAGTATACCAAAAGCAGAAGGACTGTTAAGTTCTCCTGCTTTGTTATAGAAGTAATTATGACTGAAATATATGCCTAAAAATCAAATTTGAAATCTTCATCTGTCAAGGACTCTACGTGCATGGCACGCACGTAACCATTACCCTTTTTAGAGAAAAAATCATGTTGTTTCGTACGTGTGTTAATCCCATTGAATACGATAGGGTTAACTTCTTCTTCTTCAAACAGAGGATCAAATCCCAAATTCATCATCGCTTTATTCGCATTGTAGCGTACAAACGCTTTAACTTCATCCACTAAACCAATCGACGAATAAATTTCTTCCGTGTATCGCTCCTCATTTGCGTGCAAATCGTGGACCAAATTTTCCAGCTTTGCATACAAATCACGCTGCTCCTCAGGATTTAGCTCGTTATAAATCTCTTGAGCTAACAGACCAACATATACACCGTGGATACTCTCATCTCGAAGGATCAAATCGATAATCTCACCACTACAGGTCATCTTCCCTTGACCAGCCAGGTACAATGGATAGAAGAAACCACTATAGAATAAGTAGCTCTCTAGCAAGACAGATGCTGCCATGGCCATATAGAGATCTTTAGGAGAATGAATTCCTTTGTAGTACTTAGATACGGTCTGCGCTTTACGCTGCAGAATCGGATTGTCTTCTACCCAGCGAAATACTTGATCAATCTCTTCCGTAGATGCAAGCGTGGTAAAAATACTACTGTACGATTTGGCGTGAATTTGCTCCATCATCGCCATGAAGCCGAGTACCGCCTTACGCTGCAAACCATCGACATGCTCTAGTATTTTGGGCATACCCACACCGCCTTGAACCGTGTCGAGTAATGTTAGTCCACCTAGCACTTTCATGTAGCAGTCTCGTTCAGTATCACTTAACGTGATCCAGGACATTTTATCATCAGATAACGGGATTTCATCATCTGTCCAAAATTGCTGAATGTTCTGATACCAGAACATATTGGTAAAATCATCATCAGGCCGATTCCAGTTCACGGCTTGGATTGCGCTCATAATAAGTATTCTCCCCTCACTTGCCTAGCTGTTCCAATAAACCATCACTTCTTGTTCATTACACTGAGCAACTAACGCACTCTTCAACTGTCAGGCGGTTGGTACGCGTGTAGTACAAGGACTTCAGCCCTTTACGTGCAGCGTAGATATAATAACGAGCCAGTTCACGGGTAGTCACATCACTATTTACGTGAAGAACCGTAGATACACCCTGATCAATATGTTGTTGAATCTCAGCGATCAAATCGAGCACCTTGAACTGATTCATTTGATAAGCAGATTTATAATAAAAGAAATTATCCCGATTCATATAAGGCATAGGGTAAAACGTCGTTGAATTCGCATAGGTACGCGTCTCAATTTGTTCTACAATCGGCATCACGCTGGATGTCGCATTCTGTACATAGGAAATACTTTGAGTCGGTGCAATCGCAAGGCGATAAGCGTGATACAAACCATGCTTCCCTACATGCTTCTTAAGTTCCGTCCATTGTGCTGGCCCTGGGATGTCGATCCCCTCGAACAATTCCTGCACTTTGGATGTCACCGGGCGGTAATCCTGTTCTTCATAACGATTAAAATACGAACCATCACCATAATCGGATTGCTCGAAACCTGCAAACACAGCCCCAGTCTCTTTGGCAATTTCCATACTCTTCTCAAGTGAATGATAGTTCATCATCATGAAGAAGGTACGGGCAAAATCTTTAGCCTCTTCACTCTCAAATGCAATTTTATTCTTCGCTAAGTAGCCATGTAAGTTCATAGCTCCAAGCCCTACGGAATGCATCTCACGGTTGGCTTTCGCCACACCAGGTGCGTTAGCGATATTCGTCATATCGCTTACTGCCGTAAGTGCGATCATTCCCTCATGTACGGATTCCTTAATTTTCTTATGCTCCATTACATTTACAATGTTTAAGGAAGCTAGATTGCAGCAGATATCACGACGGATGATGTTGTCTTGACCGTAATCGTTAATGTCCGAAGTTTCTTGGAGTTGGAATATTTCCGTGCAAAGATTCGACATTTTGATTGGCCCGATATTTTTAAGCGCATGTCCCTTATTTGCATTACTCTTGTTCATAATATAAGGGTAACCTGACTCTAATTGAACCGTAGCGATCTTCGTCAACATGTCACGAGCACTCATGACAACCTTTTTACGAACACGTGGGTCAGCGAGTAGAACATCATACATTTCATCAAGATCCATATCATCCAGATGAGTGCCATATGCACGATACACACTATAAGGCGCAAATACATGCAGTGGTTCGTTGTTCTCTGCCAGTTTATAGAACCGATCCGGTACAATTAGCCCGATGGATAACGTCTTCAGTCGCGTCTTCTCATCGGCATTGATTTTCTTACTATCTAAAAATTCAAGCAAATCCCATCCAAAGATGTTGTAATATCCAGCTCCTGAACCTTTACGTTGCCCCATCTGATCTGCATAGGAGAAGGCATCCTCCATGAGTTTGAGTACCGGCATTATCCCTTTAGCTGCGTCTTCAACGCCTTTAATACTCTCGCCACGACCACGTAGTTTGGAGAGATTGACCGCCACACCTCCACCGATCTTGGACAACTGTAAGCAGGTCCCAATGATATAGTTGATCGAATTAAGTGAATCATCCATTTCTAGCAAGAAGCAAGATACCATCTCACCTCTACGGCTTTTACCAGCATTCAGGAACGTTGGCGTCGCTGGTTGAAGTCGTTGATCCATCATCGAAGCCGCAAGCGTGCGAGCAATATCGATATGTCCTCTTCCTAAATGTAGCGCTACTACTGCCACTCGATCGGAATAATGCTCCAGATAGAAAGAACGATCATTACTTTTCAGTGCATAGTCTGTATAGAACTTCGAAGCAGCCATGTAGGACTGGAATTGAAAATGATAACTCCGAGTAAGAGCAAAAATTTCCTCAACCTCAGTCTCTGAATAGCGCTCATATAAGTTTTCATAGTAATCATGGTCAATCATATAACGAATTTGCGTAGGAATATCAGCAAAAGTCATGCTCTTGCGTCCTACTTCTTCCATAAACGCCTCAACGGCCTCCTGATCCTTTTCCAATTGGAAAAAACCAGACGAGTCACGCTGCATCAGCAGATTGTTCAGTTCAATATGACGCAACTCGGCTCACCTCACTCTCAAAATATTGCGCATCACGCTTTGTTCCCGCCATCTCAAATTTACTAATCACGGGCACATGATAGCGTTCAGATATTATATCAGCACTTCTAGCAAATTTGTTACCCCAGTTGCGATTACCACTAGCAGCTACACCAAGCATATGTTGGTAATTTCGTTCCAAAAAGGACATTACACGATCAGGTACTTGACCGAATCCAGTCGTATAAGTAATGAGCACAAACGGTTCCTCCACCGTCATGTGATCATCTATTTGTAGTGCAGGTAAATTCAATTTGTTAATAAATCTCTTTACGTTTCCGGTCTTTGAATCATAGGCAATTAGCATGTTCCGTTCTCCCTCTATCGCTGCTCTTGATTATATCTCATAATAAAAATCACATCAATATGTAGTAGTGCATTAATTAATCTATAGCAATATATAGTGCTTTGTCAATCACAGCTATTTGCCCAAAACAAAGAGGAAACGGGTCAAACTCTATCGTTAATTCCTCTTTTTAGAAGGATCTGGCGAAATATAGCCCCCTACTTCACTTGCAAAAAAAAAGGCGCATGATATTTCTACCAAACGCCTTATGTACAGCCTATTCTATTTTTAGAAGAGCCTTATACTCAATAAATATTTTACGTATAACCGACTACTTTTCCATTTTTAAACGTGATGACATCATAAATTTTTTTGCTATCTCCATAGATCCATACTTCCACATTTCCTTCTTTAGATCTTGCTCTCGGATTTCCCCATGAAAGCTCAACTTGAGTTGGGGTCATGCCGTAATCAACTTTTCCCGCTTTGATATTATTCCAAACCGATTGTGACCATTTATATTTCTTATAGGGATCATAGGTGAAGAACCAATTTGGATTTGTTAGCTGATCAGTCACTCTAAAAGCTCCAACTCCATAATTCTCTGTATATGTCTTGCCTTTAGGAGTTCGGAATACAACACTATATGACTTAACACCGACTTTATCCTTCTCCACTAAAATGTCACTAATCGTGACTTTACTAAAGCGTTCTACCTCTCCGCCATAATTTACCCAGTATGACTTGCCGATAAGCCGACTCAAATTACCGAGATCAGCTGCTTTGATAATTTTTGCAGTCTCCGCCGATTCGATAACCACCTTTGATCCATCGACCATCAATTCAGCCTGCTTAAGTTCTGTATTCCATGTAACTGCAACACCTAATTCGTTGATAAGTAGCGTCGCAGGAATGACAGTAGCGCCTTTAACTAGCTGAGTTTTACCTTGAAGGGACTTCGACTCACCATTGATTACCACAGAAGCACTGTCCTTCTGTAATACGATAGTCTTCTCTCCTAATTGGATCGTAAACATTCCGTTGCTAGCAACGTTAACCGTTCCTCCCAAAATCTTGAATACAGATTGTATAGGTAAATACATCTTACCATCAATCAGAAGTGCTCCAGTCAAATGCTCTTGTGAGGTCACGTTCAATTGGGCATCCGCAGTAAAACTTCCCACTCGAAGTGATATCTTCGCATTCCCGATTCCCTTAACCTTTAAAGTATCGGTCCCTTGAAGCTCTGCAACCTGAGGCTGATCAACCAAGACTTCACCAGCCATCGGTAGACGTGTAAGTTTATACCCGTTTGAATAAGACTCTTCAACGTTTAATTTGACTAGATCCCCTATAGCCGCATCTGATTGAGAGACTTGCAAAGAAATACTGGTCATGCTTGGAATCGTTAATGGAGTAAGCGTACCCTGGTTATATCCAAACCATGAGCCATTGCTCTGCTGCACGAACAACTCCGTAGGGGAATATACGATTTGCACAACATCACTCAATCCGCTTAATTGACTAGCTTTATAAGTCCTAGCGCGATCCGTTCCTCGATCATATCTCCATACTGTGCCATCCTTTTTAACTATTAGGAGGCTTTGCGTATCACCGTCCCATATCATAGACGCGACATTTTGCGTAATTTCCCTGGGTTGATCATCCGTTTGCATATCCAACAATATAACCTTACCCGTGTTCTGTAGAACTGCCGCAAACGAGGAATTTATCTTTAAAGAGTCAGCTCCCTGTACAGTTCCAACCTTTCGTGATTTCCCTTGATATCCTGCGTTATACCATACCTCTCCAGAAGTAGAAAGTGCTGCAAAACTATTCTTGTACGCATGCAAACTTTGAATTCCGGTCATGTTCTCTATCCGTTTATCACCCTGATAGACCGTTCCGTCTTTCTTAAGGAATAGAACATCACCTACAACTACAGCAACCCCTTTATATTGTGGTAGTTTCTCAAGCTGACCTACAGCCCTTGACCATCCCACAACTTGTCCATCCTCTGTCCATCCATAATAAGATGAACTGTTGTACACCGACGTAATTCCAGTTAGATTAAACTGCTCATGCGTTGGTCCATTCGTTACATCATAAGACCATACTGAACCGTCACTCAGCAGGTAAGTATCTCGATCAATCACATACCTTATGGAAGTAGTTGATTCCGCTTGACCGTTTGAATCTGCCACCGCTATCTGATTGATGTTAGCAGTCAACCCTAATGCTAGAACCAAGCTAAGCAATAAGCTTGTACCCCTTTTCAACTTCATATGCATTTCCCCTTTATCCCTGAGTCATTTTCAAGAATATTCTAGATATATCCTAAATATCCCTCTTTTTTTAACTAGTTCTACAAAAACCGACTTTCTTTTTCAGAATAGTTCATAATGTTAATTAATCTCGACTAAATATCAGCCACTTACTGTTTCCGCGTTAAAACGATTTGAAATATTGCCTCTTTCTAACTAACACAAAAAGGCACTTGGTATTTACCAAGTGCCTTTCAGTAAAACTTTCAACCTCAGATTTATACATGTTCGTTATTTTATACGTCGTATTAGAAATGCGTTCTCTGCTTTTTCAAATCCAATACATGGATAATAATCCATAGCTGTTGGTGCTGATAGTAACAATAAAGAAACTTCTTCTCCTAGGTGCTTCCGCAATCGTGCAACAAGCTCAGTTCCTATACCTGTCTTCTGATATTCCAGACTAACTGCCAGATCTGATAAATAACAACAATATGAGAAATCAGTAATAGCTCTCGCAACTCCAACTAACTTTTCTCCATCCCAAGCAGAAATGCAAATATCGGCATTATCAATCATTTTTTGAATACGATCAAGGTCATTCACAGGACGTTTAATTCCAGAACTTTTAAATACATTAGAAACATCCTTAGCATGAAGATGAGAATTAATTTTGTATTCTATAGCCATTTTTACACCTCTTATGTAAGTTATTTTTTACAATAATATACACAAATAGATGAGTTGAGAAGAAGCAATCTAATTAATCTTCAGACGGAGCTACGATTTCTACTTTAATTCTATCTGGATCCTCAAAGAATACAGCGTAATGTTCATGACCACCAGCATAAGGATGACGATCACTATATAAAATAGAAACTCCCATCTCTATCAATTTAGCTGTAATCGCATCAACTTGGGCCCTAGATGAAGCATGAAATGCTAAGTGGTTCAGCCCCACCCTGCAACGGTGATAGGAAATATCCGTAAATCGTTCTTCGACTTGAACAAATACAATATATGTATCTCCATGCTTCCAGCTGATTCCAGAGTCCCATTTCTGAAACTGCTCATAGCCTAGCTCTAACAAGAACCATTCCCAGAAGGAAATTGTTTTGCCCAGATTAGACACATTAATCTCTAGATGATGAATCATTATACCTCTCCCATGCGACCTTAATTACTTCGTATCCAACCCCCAGCGATGCTGGAATTTCGTAAGCTTTGGATGTAACCTCTCAGGTTCAGCTGATAAAATCAGTCTAATCTTCACAATCCATTCCTCAAAAGAAGCAAACGAGGCGAATAGATTGGCCGTTTCTGGTGTCAGATACAAGAAATGAGGAGCCGGATATTTTTCAATGATATGCCTTAACGCAGCTTCAATCGGTGTATATTTCTTCCTTTTTCCGTCCCATCCTTCAACAACAACCATAGACAGTCCCTGCTCTCGCTTCCATTCGTGAAGCCTGTCTTCTCTTTTATAGAACGCGCTAACTGTTTTCTTGCTTAACCTTTTCACGGTTTCCTCATGTAATGGATAGAGGACAAATTTCGTGAAGAAATGGTTTTCACCATACTGCAGGGCAGATTCCAATTCCTCATTCGTCGTATGCTCAAAATCATCGTAAAAGATCAGCGTTCCTCTGCGCTCCTGTTTCGGAGGTTCATAACCAAAGGGAACGACTTGCGGATTCTTTGGCATAATCAGCCCCTCCTATGATTTGGGAGAAATCTCCGCCAGATGCTCTACACAGAAACTCTCCACCTGTTTAATTTCATCTTCTTCTAGGTCAAACTCTAAGTATTTATCTGTTGATCTCTCATAAATTTCATATTTAATCATTCCTGTCCGGCTTGCAGACACACCATAAAGAACTTTTAGATACAATCCATTATCGGAAAATAACTCATCATCTTCCGGCACTTCAACATCGAGAATGAATTCATATCGTTCACCTTCCAGAATACCAAAGGGGTCCTTAATCAACTCTACGCTGTACGCACTAATGTTTAACATAAGCTTATCCTCTCCAAATCATATCTTTAATATCACTTACTATACCACATTTGGAGTAACCCAATTAATTCAATTGCCAATTAGTTAACATAATATTTATTATGTCTATTAATAAAAATGTTTTGTATTTTGACCTATTGGGAACTATACATAAGGAACCAATCAACTTCGCAAACATCATGAGGAGGAATTATAATGGAACATCTATCTGAAGATCAACTACGCAATAAAGAAAATAAAGACGGGGACTCTCTGGCTGAGCGTAAAAAAATGGAGAATGGCGTAGATATTGAGCCCCAAGCAGATGAATGGATTGCCAAACCATCACCGTATTACAATCCAGAATCCTCTACCAAATAACCACCCGATGCACCAAAGACAAATCCGCTCTGGCTGGTGGCCAAGCGGATTTGTTTATTTCTACATTTTTGAATTAATACACCTCAAACTCATAAACGGAATAGCCCTGTGAAGCTCCTTTTGCAGTACAATATAACCTAACATACCTACCCGATTGTGCTTGGAAAGTAATCTCATCCGCCCCACCATCTCCATTACTGGTAGAGTACACATCTGTCCAATGAAGACTGTCTGATGAGACTTGAATAGCATATTGGGTTGCGTAGGCGTCCTCCCATTTCAACTTCACACGATGAATACTTTGGACCGAACCGAGATCAACAAAGATCCACTCAGGATCATTCCCTCCAGCACTTGCCCATCTTGTCATATAATTGCTATCAAAAGCCCTAGAAGCCTCAAAACCAATGCCTATGTTAGTGCTAGAAATAGCCGGCTTATCCTTAGCAAGATTCACCATAGATGGAACCGTATCCGCGGAAGGAACCCACCCATTTCCCGAAATATAAAGCATATTCAGTAAGTTATGCGAATCACTAATCCCATCTTTATGTTTGTTCTTCATCACATTCCAAGTCGTATTCACCTTATTCTGATCGCTTCCATTCACTGTGCCAGTTGAGATAAACGAAGAATCATTAATCACATTAATCCACGCCTGGTCTCCTACAAAGTAATACAATTCGTTATCACTCCAATGCCCAAGCAAGGAGTCCACTTTAGAAGTACTCGCTTTAATTCCTTTCGAAATTCTATTATTTGCTTCTGCTAAATAATTAATATTCCCCTTAGATCCCCATTGATTATGAGCAAGAATGAGTGAGTAAGCGATATTTAGATCCCCACTAATTGCTGCGCTGAAGTGCCCCTGGGCACTGATTGCGTCTGCTATTATGCTTCCCATTAAGTACTCGTTCTCTGAACTTCTAAAAGTCTTTGCTGTTTTGAGGAGACCATTATATATCGTCTGGGCATCAGGATCATAGCCCGCCATCAGAACTGTAATGATCATACCAAGGCCTTGTCCCTCCGAGGATCCTAAAGCTGTATAGCCCTCATTATCACCGGTAATATTGCTTTGAACATAATACCCACCAGATAATGAAGTTAAATCCTTCTTAAGATACTTGGATTTCCAGTAATCATAATAGGTTGACACTGCCATATTCAGTTCGTACTGAGTATTGTGATTTGGCTTCATGATCTCAGCGTATTTTGACTGTTGAGGAAATGATCTTGTTGCTCCGTCTGCATGTGCTACTTGGTGAGGAAAAGGGAAAACGGTGGTCGCTAAAATCGCAATACAAATTAGGGTTACCATCATTGATTTTTCAATCATTTTGCTAACTCTAGCGCTTCCTCCAAACATTCTTAATCCTCCTCTGCATGCTTGTTCACATATCTATAATATTACAAATATAGAAATTTATAAACGTTGTATTTCGTCAATTTTTAATCATCGCACGAATGTATATTTAATATCATTAATCTTCATAATCATGCAAAATTCAGCAGCAAAAAAAGCCCCAAATCGAGGATTTGAGACTTTCGTTAGCTTTAATGATATTTATTATTTTTATATGTGAGGAATGTTTGAGTGCTCCATCAGTCGTTGATGTCCCCAGATGGAACATGACAGCCAGCAACTACTCACGAGATAAGCTCCTAATACATCACTCGGATAATGCACACCCAAATATATACGACTTAACCCAATGAATAGAATAAACATGGAGCTAAGTACGATAAGAATCACACGTCCTAATGAACCGGGGATATGTCTCCATAGCAAATATGCAAGAGCCCCATAAAAGCTAAATGCAGACATAGAATGACCGCTAGGAAAGCTGTAACCTCCCACCTCAATCAGGCGGTGAAAATCTGGACGTGAGCGACTGAATAGATGTTTTAGCACCATATTAATCAGCGCCGAGCCAATTACTACGGTTACTAGAAAAATGAGCTCTTTACGATGCCTAAGAAACACAAACAAAACAACCATCGTAAGGATGATGATCACAATGACTGGAAGCCCTCCACCGATCCATGTGAAAAACTTCATCACAGTTGTTAGAGTGGGTGATTCCATACCTTGAACGTATGAAATAATCACATGATCAAATTGTTCAATTTTCAGATTTCCAACAGCTATCGCAATTAAACCGAATAAGCACGCGTAGATTACGCTGGTATATAACAATACGAAAGATGGCCGCGATTGTTTAGTTGAATTCACAATGGATACTTAACCTCCAATTGGAAATGCTTTTCCCTATTCATAACATCAAATAGTTAATGTAATTAAATATTTTACTCGACCTTAGCTCCATAAGCGCGCGCAAATACAATGGCTTGGGCTATATCCAGCCTTGCTCCTTTTACATCGATGGTTTGAAAGTCTATCCCTTCAACAATTGCTCCGCGCAAATCTGCTCCGGATAATTTAGACTTAGCCATCACCGCATGAGTTAAATCGGCTTCTCTTAGATCTGATTTTTGCAAGTTAGCTCCAGATAAATCTGCTTCAAGAAACCGAACTCCTCGTAGATCTTGCTTATTTAATTGCGCTAATCTGAAATTGGTATAAGACCAGTCTCCTTGAACTATGGTTATCCCATCCAACTGCGATTAAGAAAAGTCCGAACCTGTCATTTTACAGTGATTAAACTTAGATACAAAAAAATTAGTTTCTCCAAACTGGCAATTCACAAAAGCGGATTCATTATGAATAGAAGCGTTCAAATGTGCCCCATAAAAATCACACTCGATAAATTGGCTCGAATAAGTAGAAATTTCCTCCATCGATGTTCCACGAAACCTACAACGAACAAAAGTACATCTTGTTAATTCTCCATATTTCAAATCTTTATGGCTGAAATCAACATCCTCATAATGCTGTTCGTGATACTCGTACATATACGTATGCTCCCCACTAAATAAGAAATAATTAAATGTTTTATAATTTTAACATGAATTGAGTCGAAATTATAAGAAAAAGAGCGTCAACAGTCTCCTGTCAAACGCTCCTTATCAACTCTATAAATTCCTAATGATACCTTGGTTTATTATTTGAATACTTTCAATCGGCTATCGAGCGGAGCGAATTGTTTCTCTCCAGCAGCACCCGTAGGTTTGCCAAATGGCATTTGAGCAAGCAGTTTCCAAGAGGAAGGAATGTTCCACTCAGCAGCGACTTGTTCGTCGATCAGTGGGTTATAGTGCTGCAAGGAGGCTCCCACCCCTTCTGCTGCAAGTGCAGTCCAAATAACGAATTGTAACATCCCGGAAGATTCTAAAGACCAAATCGGGAAGTTATCAGCATATAGACCAAACTGATCCTGCAATCCTTTAATTACATCTTGATCTTCGAAGAACAATACTGTACCACGTCCGTTTTGGAATGAAGCCAGTTTTTCTTCAGTTGATCCAAAGTTTTCTGCAGGTACGATTTTTCTCAATGTTTCTTTTGTAATATTCCACAATTTGTCATGTTGCTCGCCTAGCAAAACAACAACCCGCGCGCTTTGTGAATTAAAGGAAGATGGTGTATGAAGCACTGCTTCTCCAACAATCTCCTCGATACGTTGATCCGAAATAACGGATTCTTTACTGATCCCATAGATACTACGTCTTTCTTTAATTGCATTCAAGAATTGACTCATGATGAATTCTCCTATCTGTTTATAATTTATGTGATGATAATGTACCTACAAAACAAAACCTCATTACTAAACATTAATATACTAACTTTCATTTGTTTAGTAACTACGTTTTTCATATTACATGAACTATATTATAAATGCAAGTATTAATTTTATTCATGAAGGATCGAAGTATTTGGGTTATAATGGAAACAAATTGATATTGGGAGTGTGTAATTGGGTGGCGAGAACAAACGTATTCATCAGTTCCGTAAATGAAGACGGTTTAAAACCTCTGCGCCGGAGCGCATTTCGGGAACTCACGAACCTAGGGCACGAACCACTCATGTGGGAAGAAAATCTCGGACCCTGGCCTGCAGGTGTAGATCCTGTTACCAAATGTCTCGAGGCGGTTGGTGCTTGTGACATCTACCTCCTATTCATCGGGAGTAAGGCCGGTACATACGACAAAGTGGCTCAACGAACCGTCACACACATGGAATTTATTAAAGCTTATGAACAAGGCAAGACGATCCTTGTATTCGGCGATGTGGAGATCAAAGCTACATTCTTTGGTACTGTGAAGCCAATTATTGAAGAATATGTTGATCGTTATATTGTAAAAAAAGCACTCTTCCCTTCACCCCTACATATAATTAACACAATAAGCTCCCATAGTAACATTGCACTAAATGTTGATCCCTATGTCTGGTATTTCTTGTATGACATGACGATGCGCAAAGTATATATCGATGATCTAAGTTTGGGCGTTCCTATCGACTGGCGATCTTTTTTCAGCGATTTATTAAGAAGAGGATCTCTTTTACTCCCACTTGAAGCTTCGATTGAGCAGAGCAGTTCACGGCTAGAGCAGTTTGATGAAGTATTTGAATTACTTGGCGAATTGATTCCTGAGCTACAAATTAACGGTCTTAAGGATAATGAATCCTTTTTAACACTAATTATGAATCGATTTTCTGGTGGAATCATTGAACAGAGTTATGGGCAATATATGTCGGAGAAAGTCGGTTATTATGAGGAGTGTAGCGGAGCAACATTATACTTTTGTAACGGTAAGGAGCTTCGGATGTCCACCAAAGTTGGGGATGCCTCTGGTCCGCCCTCTTATATGTTAGATAATCAGAGTTCTTATGCTGTATTAACCTATCATATGGGTAACAATGAAGAGCAGGTTTACTTCAAAGAGGCTAAAAAGACGTTTTACTATTGCATCCGCATGGGTGAATATGTTCTAACTCTTCATTTTCCTTCGGATCCAAGTTGGGATTATAGGAAGTTCATCCACTACAAAGAATGTGCTAATCATGCTATACTAAGTAAAAATCCGCTAATTATCGAGTTCATCAAATTATTCTTAGGAGGGATACAGCCATGAGTGCTGGAGTATTCGTATCCAAGAACGGCGTAGTTACAAAAGCCAAAGGGTATCAGCCCAAAGAAGCTTTACTGTTCGCACCTTCCAAGAAAAATTCTTCTCAAATTTTACGCGAACAACGTACCGCGATGAAACATAATAACAAGCAGATTAAAGACCGTTTTGCGCAAGCAACGAAGCGAGCGTAAGGTACTGATTTCATAACAAGCCGCTCCCGATTCTGATCGGGAGCGGCTTTATTTTCGGCCAGGTAGATTTGACGAACAAATCATCTCTTTGTTACAATCGCACCATCTTATACGAAAAGGATGAGAGCGATGGTTCGTCGTTTGAAACGGTTTAAGAATGTTGCTACTGCTTTAAGCTTCTAAGTAAACAATGATTATATTACTTAGAAGCGAGGGAAAAGAATGAAACAACATCAATTTAACCACTGGTCCGAAATTAAGTATCTAAAGGATATTGTCACCAACCCACTGATTGAAGTAGGAGAATATTCGTACTATTCAGGTTATTACGATCATCTTGATTTTGAAGATGGGTGCGTTAGGTATCAATGGGGAGATGAAAAATCAAGAAAGTTATTTAACCCCATCGAAGACTATGGTTGGCATTTAGATAAGTTGATTATAGGAAATTACGTATGTATAGCAAGTGGAGTAATTATTTTAATGGGTGGCAATCATAATCACCATCCTGAATGGATTACCGTATATCCGTTTGTGGACCAGATTGAAACTTCTTACCAGCCAAAAGGAGATACAATCATTGGGAGTGATGCCTGGATTGGCATGAATGCAATGATTATGCCCGGTGTGACCATCGGTGAAGGTGCCATCATTGCGGCTGGATCGGTTGTTACAAAAGATGTTCCACCATATAGAATAGTAGGCGGTAACCCTGCAAAAGAGATAAAGAAACGCTTTACAGACGTGGAAATAGAGAAGCTAAAGGAAATGCGTTGGTTCGATTGGGAACGTGAGCAAATTGAGCGCGCCAGTCATATCTTGTCAAGCTCATCTATTCACCAATTATATGACTATTATCAAAGCGAAATAAAACCATAACGTTTAAAGTCACTTCTTAACAGTTGATTAAGAAGTGACTTTTTTTAATCGACTAAAAATGCTTGCCTATTTTTCTAATCCATAACGATAGACCGATAACCCAAGCAAGAATTAGAGCTCCTTCCAGCGCTAAAAGGCCTCCACCCTCCAACACACTATTCAAGCTAACTACCACTTCAATACTTGGGATGAGTACAAATACTTTATAGGTCCATTCAGGCATGGCCTGATATAGATTTGTAACCAGAAACAATGTAACCATGAGTACTGAGGCTACAGCGGTACCATTTTTCGATGAGTTCATTTTAAGGCCAATGATCAAGCCAATCTCAACAAACAGAATACCTCCAACAATTAAGATCAGTAGCGAAGGTATGAGACTCCAAGATAACCCTTGATTCAATAAGAGAACGCAAATCTGAGAAAATAGAGAAAAGACAAGAATCGATAGACCTTTGGCAGCCACGATGTCGATAAATCTGAGCGGAGTCAGAAGTAATGCATCCATCGTTCTACTTTCTCTTTCTTCAATGAGATTAGGTCCGGTCAACATGATGCCTACCATCACCTGAGCAAATAACACCCAGGTTGATAAGAGTATGAAATTGACATCCTCCGCTTGATCCATCACAACCATGATCATCTTCGACATCAGAATAGGTAAGCAGATCAGAATGAGACTTGCAGGATTCTTAATCATATCTCTCATCTCATGTCCCACTAGCTTGAACATATGTTTCAACTTAGCTCACTTCCCGTCAATACAGCAAACACATCGCCCAAAGATGCTTCTTTGGTATGCAAGCTGATCAATTGATTACTCGTCATCAACTGATAGACCGATCTTGGCGTCTCTTCATCGTCTAATGGCCATACCTCTTTTACTACATTACCGTCATAGGTATACTCCACATGAATTTCATTTTTACCATGCAGGCTTTTTAGTTTAGCTGGATCATCTAATGCAGCCAATTTACCATTACACATAATCCCGACTCGATCACATAGTTCATCGGCTTCATGCATATCGTGCGTAGTTAACACAATCGTCGTTCCCTCTTGCTTGAATTTATAAATAAAACTTCGAATTAATGCTGTTGTATTAGGATCTAAACCACTAGTTGGTTCGTCAAGAAATAATACTTTTGGTTTATGTAGCAAGGCTCTTGCAATCAATACACGTTGCTTCCACCCTTTGGACAAGCTGCTTACCTTATCATGTTGACGTTCGAGTAGTTGCAGGCTGTCGAGTACCTCATCGATTCTTGCATTCGAAACATTATTTAGAGCCGCAAATAGTTTCAAATTATCTCGGATGGAGGATCGGACGTATAGATTTGGCAGCTCAAAGACCACCCCGATATCGGATTGAACTTGCTTCTTATTCCGTTGCACATTTAAGTTATTAATCGTGATTTCGCCCGCGCTTGGTTGCAGTAATCCGATCATCATTCGTATTGTCGTTGTTTTCCCCGCCCCATTAGGTCCAAGAAAGCCAAACAATTCCCCTTCTCCGATCGAGAAAGAAAGTCCGTCTACCGCCATTTTCTTATTTGGGTAATACTTCGAAACCTGCTTAACATCAATCAAATTCCATCCCTCCTATGAGCCCAAAATCATGCAACGTAAACATCCACTCTAGCTTCCAGTTCAATTTATACTTGAACATTCGCTGTTAAAGAAGCTGTTCCTCTACGAAATTGTGAGCATTTCATGTAATGTGAAAATAACAACTAACTTGGTTTTCAAGCTCACTCACTATATAATTGAAAGTGCATGTTAGGATTGGATTTTAGAATCTACATACAAATTATCGTTCGTGGGGTTTCATTAAGGAGATGACTAATAGTCTATGAAAGAACACATTAGAATAGATTCCACCTACCCTCATGTGCTTATTATGACAGCAGTACAAGGGGAACAGGACGCCGTATTACGTGGCCTAGGCGAGGCAAAAGGTTTTGATGTACGTCTGGCAGGGGTTGGCCCAGCCTCAGCGGCAGCGCGAACAGCGACAGCCCTAACTGCTGCGAAGTATGATCTTGTGATCAGCGCCGGAATTGGTGGTGGGTTCCGAGAGCAAGCGGATGTTGGCTCATTGGTTATAGCTAATGAAATCATTGCAGCAGACCTAGGAGTAGAGACTGCCGAGGGTTTTGCTAGTGTGGACGAGCTTGGTTTTGGGTCTGCCCGTGTTCCAGTTGAACCCCATTTACCCCTTAAGCTACTTCAGTTGTTGAAGTCTACTAGCATACCAACAAGTATCGGTCCTATAGTCACGCTATCAACCGCGACGGGAACTGCCAACACATGTGCTGAGTTATCGAAGCGAATCCCAGGCGTAGCGGCCGAAGCTATGGAAGGGTATGGGGTCGCCCTTGCCGCTCATCATTTGGGACTTCCTGTGATGGAAATTCGAGCGATCTCTAACATCGTTGGACCTAGACAACGTGAATTGTGGAAAATTAAAGAAGCTATGCAAACTTTAGAAACTGCCTTTTCTATATTACCGGAGGTGTTACATCGATGAAAATTGCCTTTTCTCCCTGTCCTAATGATACTTTTGTATTTCATGCCTGGGCGCATGGTCTAATCCAAGGCGCACCTGAGCTTGACGTAACCTATGCTGATATCGATATTACAAATGGACTTGCTGCCACAGGAGACGGTCCTGATATACTCAAAATATCCTATGCCGCACTTCCATGGGTGCTGGATGAATATGCATTATTACCATGCGGTGGAGCGCTTGGACGTGGCTGCGGTCCGCTCGTTCTTACGGCGGGAAATCAACACGGAACTCCACCAACCCCCGAATTATTGTCGGGGCGCCGAGTAGCCGTACCAAGTGAACGCTCGACCGCTTATTTACTATTCCGCTTATGGGCCGCTAGCGCAGTACCTGGTGGTGTCGGTGAAATCGTTGTCCTACCCTTCGACGAGATCATGCCTGCGGTGCAACGTGGAGAAGTTGAAGCCGGGTTGGTTATCCATGAGGCTAGATTTACTTATCCGTCCTACGGATTAAATCTGCTGATTGACCTAGGAAGCTGGTGGGAATCGGATACGGGCCTTCCGATTCCGCTTGGAGCGATTGTTGCTCGCCGCTCCATGGACTTAGAAGCCATTACCGGCTGGATCAAACAATCCGTACAGTATGCTTGGGATCATCCTGAGGCTTCAGCTGAATACATTGCAGCTCATGCTCAAGAAATGTCGCCGGAAGTTACTGAGGCGCATATCAATCTATATGTAAATTCATATACAGCTGATCTAGGAGAAGACGGCTATAACGCAATTTCAGCTCTCTTAGGCCGCGCAGCTAAGGAAGGACTTGTTCCAACAGTGGATCTATCGGCCTTACGCCGTTAAGAATTGGCAATTTCATCGTTTCGTCGCTGGCACCATTTAGAGTGATAGCTGTCCAGTTCGTCTGTCAGTTTTAATTGTACAAAATACATTTAAAAGTAAGATAGAAGCTCGATCAGGTCCTATTCATCCAATTTAGCTGTACTTTATACAACTAATTTCAGAAATCATTGCTAAACCTCATTTTTAACTGTAGAAGATACAATTAAATCTCTATAATAAAACAACCGCCCGGTTTTTAATCCGGACGGTTGTTTTGTTTATGCCATTCCCCCAAAGCGTTTGCGGTAACCACATTTGCGGCACAATTCCTCCACAGCTTCCCTGCGTGAGAATCCATCATACAATCGATTAGCTCGTTCACCATCAACTATTTCTGAGAATGGTGTTTCATACGCATTCCCAAGGTTAATAACCCCTTCTCCATCTAAACAGCATGGAATGACGGTCCCATCCACCAGAACTCCCGCCTGATTACGGAGTGCATGACAGAACCCTCGCCCATCATCCTCTTCAGCATTCAGATCCGGCCAGTCGAATTCAGCATCCTGATTTAAGTAAACGCGCTCAGCAAGCTTGATCCCAGTCCCTGGGATCACTCTCTCTTCGATATGATAATCCAGCCCAAACTCCTTCTCGATCATTTCAAGCGTGGCACGGTTACGACTTCGCTCTAGATTACTCTCATTATCCCTAGTCAAATTCCAAAGACGGAACGATACAATCATATTGGAAGACGCTACAGCTTCCCTTACAAAAGAGAGAATATTAGAGATATACCCTTCCCGGTCTGTAGAACCTTCATGTCCGTCAAAACTATGCAAAGAGAAATTCATCTGGCGAAGCGCTGGTTTCCCAAGCAACTTATCTCGATTCTTAGTAATTAAGGTACCATTCGTAGTGATATTGACCTTAAATCCCTTCTCATGACTTATATCCAGAAGCTCCCCAACTTTGGGATGAAGAAGTGGCTCTCCTTTGACATGAAAATAGATATAATCCGTATGTGGCTTGATATCATCCAATAGTTTGCTGAAATCCTCGACCTTGATAAACTTATATTCCCGTTTCGTTGGCGGACAAAAACTGCAAGCTAAATTACATATACTCGTTGTTTCTACATAGAATTTTTTAAATTTCTTTTTCATCATGGACCTACTCATCTATTTAAATTTGCGATTATTCATCGCATGAATATTATTGAAGCTTCTTTATATTTTAAGCTATCTTTTTAGGAGATGGTAGTCCATAAATGATTTTTAACAAGTTCTACTAGGTTATCTCGTACTCCAGCTTGGATCACACAGCACTACGGACGTTTCAATCTGCCGATCTGGAATACTCCAATATGTACGAAGCAGTTGCTCCTTCTCTTGTTGATCCACCTGTTTAAATCCATGCCGCATGTAAAAAGAAATCGCCCATGACGCGGATGCCCATGTTCCGATCAATAGTGGTTTATCTCCGTCATCCATCAAATGTGCAAGCAACTTACTTCCGATCCCTTTACCACGTTGATTCGTTCTAACGTAAGCATGACGAATTAAAGCCACATCTCCCTTGTCTTGGACACCCATCACACCAATAAGATTGCCTTCTTCATCTTCATATCCCCAAAAAGCAACTCCATCCGCCACTTCACTCTTTAAATGTTCCATCGACATATAAGGGTCACTGAATCGATCTTGCGGAATAATCCCTTTATAAGCTTGAGCTGCATCATTAATAATTGAATGAATGATTACGTCCTCACTACCGTCAATAGCGCATGATCTGATCACATAAAACTCCCCCTTGGTTTAACTATACTCATTCCAATATTTCGCTAAATATTTCTGTAGCAGAGTATCTAATGAATCTTTTCCGTCCGTTGCCTCTGATTCTGCTGACATAATTGCTGTCGCGAGCGGACCACTGATCCCTCTGCTGCCACCACTGATACCATATTCCGGTAGCCACTCAAATTGAGAATACCAGCGTTCAGAATAGTCCTTAGTACCTCCTGCGTTTTTGACGATATAAAGCCTGTGTAGAATATCACCACCGTCTCGATAATCGTAGTAGAAATATCCATTTTTCGAAAGTGCTTCTGCAATATTTATTTTTTCTCCATTTATCTTCAAAAGCAACCGCGCACCTGATTTCTTAACCAGCCAATCGCCTTCAAC
Organism: Paenibacillus segetis; assembly: GCF_014639155.1. Lineage (NCBI taxonomy): Bacteria > Bacillati > Bacillota > Bacilli > Caryophanales > Paenibacillaceae > Paenibacillus > Paenibacillus segetis. The sequence goes on along the minus strand of NZ_BMFT01000001.1, from coordinate 1,753,678 downwards.
TCCGCTGATACCCAGATTGGTATTACCATTATCAAAAATTTGAAGCTCAACAGTATCACCGTTGGCAAAGAAGATTTGGTGCACCTGATCTTTAATCATCGCAACAATTTTACCATCTGTGGCCGCATATGAAGTCACGGATACTGTAAACATTACAATACATGCTACGATGGGAATCAATAGTTTACGCCTAATATGTAGTTGAATTTTGCCTGTTCTCTTTGTAGAATTCTTCTGCACACAAATCGAGTTCCACATGTTCTCCTTCTGTTCAGCGCTTGGTGTTAAAGCTTCAAATACATGATGAATTTGCGTACTTTTCATAGTGACCTCCTACTATAAAGTTTAGTTTTCAACTGTTTTATCTCTCGTTCTTAGATTTATAACATAGTTATCTTGAGTCCGATCTACTAAATTCATTTTTAATAATTTACGCCCTGTTGCTAATTGGGTTTGAATGGTGCTTACTTTGCGTTTGAGCATGTTTGATATTTCTTTCACTGAGTAGTCTTCAAAATAATATAGGTATAGCACTATTTTGTACTTATTGGGTAGCGTAAGCAGTCTTTCAAGTACTTCTCCTGATTGCTCACAATCATCCCAGCAAGACACCTCTGGCAGCGCGGTTAAATCAATCCGGCGGGTTTTCCACCAGCTTTTTAAAATATCCTTGCAGTGATTTTGAGTTAGAACAATAAACCATGCTTTTTCATGTTCATGGTCAGAAAAGATAGGACTAGATTTTATTAATTTTAAAAATATAGATTGAACAGCATCCTCTGCATCCGCTGAATTTTTCAAATACATATAACAGAGTCTATAAACTGTATCTACATTCCGTCTATATATCTCACCCAATTCTCTATCCGTACGCAATAAAGAATTCTTTCTCATCTCTTCACCTCCTACATAAATAACACGATTGAGCATATAAAAATATCTTATTTTTCAAAAATGATTTAAGTTAATCTAGCTACATCTACTATATGTTCAATCTAACTTTCTCATAGAAGAAGATAAACTTGTCCAAATATTCATGAAATACTCTAACTAATTATTCAAAATATACCGTGTTTTTGTGCGATTATGTACTGCTGTCTCCAACGGTCGCTTCAATAGTAATTTGGGTTCTAACATTGAAGCAGACCGCAGGAAAATAACTAAATATAAGTGACTTGGGTATTAAATTCAACGTTCTCAACCGTGATTGGAACGCCTGCATAGATAGTAGACTCATCAAGATACAGTGTCAGATCACTAGCCGTAATTGTATATAAACTACCTTCCTGTAAAATGCCATTGATAAATACATTCGTATAACTATTTGTGCCGGTACCATTAAATACGGTTACTACATTTCCATCGTCATCTATGAACAGATGACTTGGAATAGTTACAGTGGACTGTAAATTATCAGTCGGGAAAGTAACGTATCTGTAGGCTGTAGGCAGGACATCCACTTCAATACCACCAGTTATTCCTCCAGGTGGCCCTGTAACCCCCGTTGCCCCTGTTGGACCTTGTGCACCCTGCATGCCTGGCAGACCAGGTACGCCTGGATTTCCCTGCGGTCCCTGTAGACCTGGTGTACCTGGGATCCCCTGTGGGCCTTGCGCTCCCGGTAATCCCTGTAATCCTTGGGCTCCTGTTGCGCCCGTTGGACCTCGTGCACCTGGAATACCCGGCAGACCAGGTATTCCCTGCGCTCCTTGTGCCCCTTGCGGTCCTTGCGGTCCCTGTGGGCCTTGAGGTCCTTCTGGCCCTTGTGGTCCGGGAAGACAATGCTTGTGATGGTTCTCATGATGATCATTTTGATTATGATGACCTTCGGAACCTCTAAAACAATCTGATCCGAAATGACCAACATGACCTGAGTTCCCATGAAGACGATGCTTCCCCTTAGAGCGGCGTAACCCAATTACTCTTAAATGACTATGTTTTCTCCGGAACCGGAACTTTTTGACTCGTCTTAGACTTTGTTTGCCTTTTCTTACTTTACATAGGCATGAAGATTTCCGTCGTCTTTTTAACTTAATCTCTACTTTTTTCGAACACTTCCCCTTCTTCTTAAGAGAACGATGTTTCAATCCCAGGCAACTCCCTTCATATATCCAGGTTAATAATCATATAATATGTATCTTTATCCCATATTGAATTGGACTCCTATCCCTTGTCGTAATATATAAATCTAAATTTTCTATTCTCTAATAATAAGCCGTTTCACTATGAGATTTGCAGCATTAACTATAGTAAATCGAATGCTCATTCGATTAATTTTATAATAGAAAGAAGTTGGTCATATGGCTGTTATTAAACCAGTTTACACCGCCACAGCAACCGCGCCAGTTGCATCTGGTGGGGTAGTCACAACCGATGTGACTCCTGAAGTTTCTCGTTATTTGGCTATTATCAATGCAGGTATGATAGGAGCAACGGATACTACCATTCCAGCAGGTAGCTTTACTGATGATCTTGATAATCCGGTAGTTACCTTCCCTCCACTCACAGGCCAAGACTATTTCAATGTCTATCTGAATGGAGTACTTCAGCAAGGAGGACTTTCCACTTTAGCAACGACCGACTTAGTGTTGAACGCTATTACACCAGATATTACAGCAGGGGTACCGGTCCTACTCGAAATTTCCAGCTTTGACAATACAACTTCAACAATTACAACTCAACCAACCATCTCTGCACCCATTATTACAATCTATACCTAAGTAGTTAAAATGGTTATAACGACAAAACGAACCGTATCAACTACGGTTCGTTTTGTCGTTTATTTATGCTATAGCTACTTAATGCTCATTCTTTGCTGAATTCGCACTCTTTTCATCCCCCGGGACTGATCTTATCCCGTTTTTAAAGATCATAATTTGTTGAGAAGTGTAAATCCCGCTGTGACCTGAGAACAGATAACTGATGATGCAAGCGATAAACATAAACAAGGCTCCCTCAGCCCCAAACAATTCGATCCCCATAATGAAGCAAGCGATCGGTGTGTTTGCAGCACCGGAGAATACCGCGATGAAGCCTAGCGAAGCAAGAAAAGGAGCGTAGATATGTAAAGGACCGGCCAATGCATTTCCTAGAGTAGAACCAATAGCAAATAACGGAGTGACTTCGCCACCTTGAAAACCGGCTCCTAAAGTTGTAGAAGTAAAGATTATTTTCCACAGAAAGGCTAGTGGAGACACATCTTTTTCGAAGGAATCAGCTATCAAAGGTACACCTAATCCAAGGTAATCCCTAGAACCCACCAGATATACAAGAGCAATCACGACAAGTCCACCGACAGCGCTTTTTAATACCGCATTAGCAAAAATACGAGAGAACCATTTTTTCAAAAAATGGGTTAATCTACTGAACAAAAGACTGGTTAATCCAAATAGAATTGAGGCGATCACAACTTTGAGGAGAACGAGGACCGTTACCGCAGGAACTTGTCCCACCTGATAATGAATATGCGATATCCCCCAAAGCTTAGTCGCAACAAAATCTCCAATAAAGCTCGCGATGAAGCACGGTATAAGTGCTTGATAACTCATTAATCCGATAGCGATGACTTCAAGTCCAAACACCGTTCCGGCCAGTGGGGTGCCAAATACAGAACCAAACCCGGCGCTAATCCCGCACATGAGCAGAATCATCCGATCATTCCGGTTCACGTGTATGAGTTTACCAAAGCCCTCGGCCAGACTTCCCCCCATCTGCACCGCAGTACCTTCTCTACCTGCTGAACCGCCAAACAAATGAGTTACGAGTGTCCCGAATAACACTAGTGGTGCCATCCGCAGCGGAATCGTCTCATGTCCGTCTTGTATGCTCTCCAGAACCAGATTATTTCCCTTTGCACTATTCTTCCCGAATTTCATATATAAATAGCTAACCAATGCCCCTCCGAGAGGAAGCAGAAACAATAACCACGAGTGATCCACGCGTAACCCCGTAACATACTCCAAACTTACTAGAAAAAATGCCGAAGCCGATCCTACGATCAGACCAACGATTCCTCCATACAACAACCATTTGAGAAAGAATCCAAGTACTACGGCGTATGGCATTCGCTCAATAAAGGTTTGCCAATCAGCTCTTATCTTTGTAATCATGACCTATTTCCCCTTTTTCCTGAATCCCTCTGATGATCACAACACATTTTTGAATACTGATCATTATATTATCATTAAGCCGACACGATGAAAATGAAATTTAGGCACGCAAGCTTATCACCTATTACATAGTATGAAGCAAACTTAGAGAAAAAAGGTGATTTTCATTGACCAGTTTTCATAAAGCGTATTTAGTTAAGAAACGTCTATCCGGAAGCTTGTTAAGGAAACGTGGGATTCATGGTATCGGTGTTGGACTTAAAGATCCCGCACATCCTAAAAAAGGTGCTGCAGTTATAGTCTATGCCAATTCTCTCGCCGCAACAGGTATGAAAAAGAAAGATAAGAAAAACCAGCATAACATCACACGTATTCTAAACCCGAAGTCAACTTCAGGGGTTCCCATTCGTATCGTCCGGTCGGCAAAGTTTCATAAGAACAGCATCCCCCATAGTCAAAGGTTTCAGAGAAGAATTCGCCCCTTAATCGGAGGATATAGTATTGGTACAGAGAGTGAATCTGGTACCGCTGGTCTGATCGTCAGTCGTGCTCATTTTCCCCGAAGCAGATATATTCTCAGTAACAACCATGTACTCGTAAACGAGAATTCATGCCGAATATCTCCGACCGTTCAACCAGGAGGCGCCGACGGAGGCACGATTAAACGTGATCTCATTGGACATATGGACCGTTTTGTTAAATTGCAAAAGAGAAAAGTTAATTACATCGATGCAGCGACCTCAAAACCGCTGCGACGTAATTTACTGAAACCAAGTTATGCCGTCTTTGGAACCGTTCCCGGTCACATCCGTTCTTACCGAGTCGGCGATCGATTCAAAAAAGTCGGCCGTACAAGCGGAGTTGTTACAGGGGTTGTGGATTCTATCCATACAGATATCCAAGTCGGTTACGGCGATTATGGTAATCTAGGTACGATAACATTTAAGAACCAAAGTGTGATCCGTGGTAAACGTCCCGTCTCATTACCTGGCGACTCAGGTTCTGTTTGGCTGACCCGATCAGGGAATCAGGCTGCAGCTGTTAACTTTGCTGGATCTAGTGATGGCTACATGTCCATTTCCTACCCTGTCGAATGGTTTATGCAGGTGTTTGGAGACAAAGTCGCTCGGTCTAGAAAATGTGGTGTAAGCCGCGTACAGAAAGGCAGTAAACAAAAGTACTTATATACTCGACCTTTATCTTCCAAAGTCTTGTCTACTATCAGGGTGGTCCGTCCTAGCCGACGAGGGTCCAGATGCAGATAATATAAAAAAAACAGAAAGATGATCGAACAGGATATCCTTCCTGCTCAATCGTCTTTCTGTTCAGAAATTATTATACTCATAGATGCTTATTCCATGAAATCTTTAAGTCTCTTACTACGGCTTGGGTGTCTAAGCTTACGCAACGCTTTGGCTTCGATCTGACGAATCCGTTCCCGAGTAACGCCAAACTCCTTGCCTACTTCTTCAAGGGTACGTGTACGCCCATCATCAATCCCGAAGCGTAAACGAAGCACATTCTCTTCCCGTTCAGTTAGCGTATCTAGCACCTCTTCAAGCTGCTCTTTAAGGAGTTCATATGCTGCCGCATCTGCAGGAGCCATAGCGTCCTTATCCTCAATAAAGTCACCCAAATTCGAATCATTTTCTTCACCAATCGGTGTTTCCAATGATACGGGTTCTTGCGCTATTTTCATTATTTCTCGTACTTTATCAGGTGAAAGTTCCATTTCTTTAGCAATTTCTTCAGGTGTAGGCTCTCGACCAATCTCTTGCAGTAATTGTCTCGAAATTCGAATCAGTTTATTAATGGTTTCTACCATATGAACTGGAATACGAATCGTTCTTGCCTGGTCTGCAATCGCTCTTGTAATAGCTTGCCTAATCCACCATGTCGCATAAGTACTAAACTTAAAGCCTTTGGAATAATCGAATTTCTCAACCGCCTTAATCAGACCCATGTTACCTTCCTGAATCAAATCAAGGAATACCATACCCCGACCAACGTATCGCCGAGCAATACTTACTACTAGCCGCAAATTGGCTTCAGCCAATCTACGTTTAGCTTCTTCGTCGCCCTGCTCGATTCGTTGAGCAAGTTTGATCTCTTCTTCGCCGGACAACAAAGGTACCCGACCAATCTCTTTTAAATACATACGAACTGGGTCATCAATTTTTATGCCTGGTGGCAATGATAAATCGTCTGTATAACTTGGTTCATCGTGTTTCAAATCTTCTGACATGAATATGACCCCCACCCTAAAAAAATAAAAAAATGCTAAAGACTCACATTTTTCTCAAACATCTCTATATTTCAATTGACAATTTGCTGTGAAAGTGCTATTATAGAGGCAATTGTTATATAATAAGTTATGCAATGACTATCCGTTATTTTATCATGAATATCTAGCTAATTCAAGTCTTATTTTATCTAATATAGAGCTGATCCATACAATGGGTCAGCTTTTTTAATTCCGAGTTAAATATGGGGGATCTATTAGGAAATCAACCCTAATTTCTTAGCTTGCTCTTCCGTGAGAATAAACTGTTCATTAATCCATACCTCACTGTCCTCAGTAATACCAAACATAACCATAATCTTACCCCAAATCCCCTTTTGAACCGCTTCCCCCTGCGTAATGATAATTTTCATACCAAGCCCACCCCTCGTGTTTTGAATATATCCCAATCTATCGCAACTACTTGATGCATGTGACTAAAATGGGTAAAGTTCGTTATACTTATATACAAATAAACAAATATACCATGAGGTGAAGCAATTGAGATTAACTTTTCTAGGACATTCATCCATCCACATCGATACAGGACACTATCAATTGATTATCGATCCGTTCCTGGATGGAAACCCAAGCGCAGCTATAGCTCCAGAGGAAGTCAATGCCGATTATATTCTACTTACACATGGTCATTCCGATCATATCGGAGATACAGAGAAAATTGCGAAACGGACGGGTGCGACGATCATTGCTGTTGTTGAATTAGCTGATTATTTCGAAAGTAAGGGTCTTCAGACTGTTGGAATGAATTTGGGAGGGTCTTGTATATTTCCGTTTGGTAAACTCAAATTCACACCTGCATTGCACAGCTCTTCCGTACAGATTGACGGTAGAAATGTCTACTTGGGTGTTGCAGCTGGACTTCTGCTCGATTTAGAAGGATTTAACGTTTATCATGCCGGTGATACTGCACTATTCAGTGATCTGAAGTTAATCGGAGATCGGAACTCGATTGATCTTGCACTATTGCCCATTGGTGATTTCTTCACGATGGGTCCTGAGGATGCTCTTCAAGCAGCTGAATGGCTCAAAGCGAAACATGTAATTCCTGTACACTATAATACTTTTCCCCCAATTAAGCAGAACGGGGATCAATTTGTGACCGAACTAGCTCACAGAAATATCGTAGGACATACCTTAAAGCCGGGAGATCATCTCATTCTCGAAGAACTGAACCTATAATAAATATACAATTAAGAGAAACGCGGCCTCCATTCCCCTTCATATATCCGGGCTGGAGGCCTTTTATTTTCAAGTATTAATCGATTAACTCTTGACCTTTTGTTTCCTTACCTAGACATAATACAGCTACAGCACCAACGATGATCGTCAAAAAGAAGATCACGAAGATCGATCCAATTGTAACGTGTCGTGATACCAACAGACCAACAAGCAGGGGAGCGATAATTCCGCCTACTCTCCCGAAGGATGCAGCTAACCCAACGCCAGTCGAGCGAACACTGGTTGGATATAACTCTGGAGTATAAGCGTACATTCCACCCCAAGCTCCTAAGTTAAAGAAGGATAAACAAATTCCCGCTGCGATTAACATCCCTTCTGTCGCAGCGTTGCCGAACCAAACTGCACTAAATGCCGTTAAGATCAAATACAATACGAGGACAAACTTACGTCCGAACTTCTCAATGAAATAAGCCGCTGTAAAATAACCCGGAAGTTGCGCTAATGTCATGATCAACACATATTGAAAGCTCTTCACCAAGCTAAATCCTTTAAGAATCATGACCGATGGAAGCCATAGGAACATCCCATAATAAGAGAACACAACCGTAAACCATAAAATCCATAACATGATCGTAGAACGTCTATGCGGCTTCGCCCAAAGAGTACGAAATCTATCCTTTAGAGATCTGTGTGCTACCTGCTTGGTAAAACGAGGAGAGTCCGAAATGGCCTTCCGAAGATAAAGTGCATAGAAAGCCGGTAAAGCTCCAATAAGAAAAGCAAATTGCCAGCCATACTTAGGGATTACAAAAAATGAAACCAAAGCAGCTGCGATCCACCCAGCAGCCCAGAAACTTTCAAGAAGTACAACTGCCCTTCCTCGATCTTTAGATGGTACGGATTCAGAGACTAAGGTTGAAGCCACAGGAAGCTCCCCTCCAAGTCCAAATCCTGCGATAAAACGTAGTATGCATAGGACTACAAAACCAGTTGCTGCCGCAGACAATCCGCTCGCTATTGAGAAAATAAGCAGCGTCCACAGGAGAACTGCTTTACGACCAAATTTGTCCGCCATAATTCCCGCAATCGCAGCTCCAAACGCCATCCCGACTAAATTGACACTATTGAAAATGCCAGCTTGCAGCGGTGTCAGACCCCATTTCATCGTTAGATCGGCTACAACAAAAGATATTATACCAACATCCATAGCATCAAACATCCAACTAAACCCAGCACTCGTCAGTAACTTACGTTGCTTAGGATCACGAACAATTTCCGGCATTTCCACAGTATTCTCCCCTTGGTAACCATTTAATCAATATCTATCTATTTATTAACTCTTAACCTACGTTCTCTCCTTGTCATCTGACGATGTCTAATAATAAATACAATACCCAGTATGAACAAAAATAGAACATATGATGTTATAAGCTTACTTAAATCAATATCCGGAAATACAATTGGGGCACTTATAATGCCGAATAACCATATACTGGATAAGTTTCCGATGAGGTTAGCCCAAGTGTAAGAGATCGTCTTCATATTTGAAATTGCCGACATAAAGGAAATAAGATTATTAGGCATTACTGGGATTGTTCTCAGAAAAATAACCGCCCATACTCCGTAGCGATCAATACTTTCTTGCCATCTATGATATTTCTCCAACTTTTTCATCCATTTACGATTGAACCAATCCGCTAATAAATATTGACAGAGTAGATAGATAACCGTACCGGCTATTGTCCCTACCAGCCAACTAGCAAATAAACCTTTTGCAACACCAAGAACCGATAAATGAAGCATGAGCAACGTGGCAAACGGAAAGAAACCGACCACCCCTTGAATAATCGCAAGTGGAATCGTTAATAATAAAATTGAAAATCCACCCAATTGAGTCGTCTCGACCAGCCACTCCGTCATCTGTTGTATCCATTCGTCCAACTGATCCATTTCTCCATTCTAATAAATAAAATAATAACCAAAACTGATAAGTCGTTGATAGGTCTTTCTAGTTAAGCATCTATCCTTCTCCCTAAAATAACTAAATCGCGTTCTATCCCATCCAAATTGGCAACCTTGGGAAGATAAGCCCATTGTTCAAATCCCTTTTTACGCAAAAGAGCTAGGCTTGGTTCATTGTGGGCAAACACGAATCCGAGTAGTGTATTAATAGATAGCTCAGGGGATGCAGTAATCGCTTTGTCAAGAAAAAGACTGCCAATACCGCATCCACGATATTCTCCGGAAATATAAATGCTAATTTCTGCGGTCGCATTGTAAGCAGGTCTTCCGTAAAAAGATTGAAAACTGAGCCATGCGATAATTGTCTCACCCGATTTCATGACCCATAAAGGTCGATGATTTGGAGAATGTTCATGAAACCAAGGCTCTCTACTAGCTACAGTAACCGGTTCTAGATCAGCGGTTACCACTCGTCCAGCTATCGTTTCATTATAAATCTCAACGATTCGCTCCAAATCACTTCTTGTTGCATCTTCAATAATATAAGGCACACTCATATACAATCTCCTATGTCTTTGTCTTCAGTTTGCTTCATGTCTAATCTGAACGTAATGTTGGACCGTTGGAAAGGGATCATAGAAATGATGTAATAACGCCTTCCATTCTTCGTACTGAGGTGACTTGCGGAAGCCGATCTCATGGTCAGTAATTGATCTCCATTTAACGAGCAGAATATATTTGTTCTCCTCTTCTACACATTTATGGAGTTCATGCTCAAGATAACCATTCATTTGTGAAATGATCTTGGATGCCTTTCTGAACTGGCTCTCAAAATCATTTATAGTGCCCGGTTTAACATGTAATTCGGCTACTTCAAGAATCACCCAAGCCCACCACTCTTCCCGCGCAAATTTGACTTCACTTCAGTTAAACACGATATCTAATTCTATAATTATACCATTCTCCTTAATAATACGACAAAAACAGGCGTTCTGCCCCGCAATTAATTGAAAAAGCCTATTACGGTTGAAAAATCCCCGCAATAGGCTTTGCAACATTTTCAAACATCGGGCTCTTCCGTTTCCGAGTAGGTTACTACAATCCCCAGAAGGAGTCAACCAAGCATAACGCGATCATCCGATAGCTTATGTCCACTAATCGCTTCAAACTCACCCAGCAACTGCTCCATCGTCAGATGACACTTCTTATCCTCATTTACATCAAGGATTACTCGCCCATTATCCATCATAATTAAGCGATTGCCCAAACGAATAGCTTGTTCCATGTTATGTGTAACCATCAGGGTCGTCAACTTCAATTCGCTGACAATGCTCTGCGTGAGCTGAGTCACCAATTCGGCTCTTGCCGGATCAAGTGCTGCGGTATGTTCATCAAGCAGTAAGATTTGCGGCTCTGTGAAACTTGCCATAAGCAAGCTCAGTGCCTGACGCTCCCCACCGGACAATGTACCTACTTTCGCACGCAGACGATCCTCAAGACCAATCCCAAGACGGCTAAGCTGCTCGCGGAAGAGCGTGCGCCGCTTCGATGTAACACCAATGCGTAAACCACGGTTTTGACCACGAGTATAGGCCATTGCCAAATTCTCTTCAATCGTCATATGGGGTGCGGTTCCAGCCATCGGATCTTGAAAGACACGCCCAATCCAGCGACTTCGTTTATATTCAGGTAGGTTACTCACATCATTCCCACCTATAATAATACGACCCACATCTGGTTTAATTACACCAGAAATCATGTTCATCAGCGTTGATTTGCCGGCCCCATTACTGCCGATCACTGTAACGAAATCTCCCGGCTCTAGGGTTAGGTTAATATTTACAAGTGCGATCTTCTCGTCTGCTGAACCGGGATGGAACAACTTAGATACGTTAATAAGCTGCAGCATTATTGTTCCCCTCCCAGGCTTATCTTGTCGGTCACCGCTGCGATTTCACTTGATCGCTTCCGCGCCATGATCTTCTGCTTCCGAGATCTCTGCATGGTTGGTAGTACTAACGCCACCACGACAATGACGGCAGTAATCAATTTCAAATCGGTCTGTTCAATCCATTCTATCCGTAGCGCCAATGCATAAATAAAGCGATAAACGATGGAACCTAATACAACGGCAAGTGTGGCAAAGAATACCGTTCTTGCCCCGAAAATTGCTTCCCCGATAATAACGGAAGCAAGCCCGATCACAATCATCCCAATTCCGGATGAAATATCTGCGAATCCAGAGCTCTGAGCAATCAGCGCTCCTGACAACGCGACTAGCCCATTCGAGAGACTTAGGCCAAGAATAATCGTATAATCGGTGTGCGCACCGAAACTACGAATCATTCGTTGATTGTCACCCGTCGCTCGAAGCGATAAACCGAGATCTGTATGGAAGAACAAATCCAATAATAGCTTCACTATAATAACTATAAATGGCATCAACAAAAGTACTGGTACCGAGCTGAACAATGTATTTTCACCTAATAATGATACATTAGGCTTGCCCAGTATCCTCATGTTGATAGAGTAAAGAGCGATCATCATCACGATCCCTGATAACAGACCATTTATCCGACCTTTAGTATGGATCAAACCCGTTAGAGCTCCTGCTACCATACCTCCACCAAAAGCGGCAATTGTTGCGATCCAAGGAGCAACGCCCCCAGTTATCATAACTGCACCAATCGCCCCGCCCGTCGTAAAACTGCCATCAACCGTTAAATCAGGAAAATCCAATATTCGAAAAGTGATATACACCCCTAACGCCATCAGGGCATAGATCATTCCCGATTCAAGCGCTCCGAGCAACGAGTTCAACATGATGTGTTCCTCCTACGTATTGGTGAGAAACCTATTCCAGAAGGTTGTTCTCTTTATCCTTCACTTGATCCTTCATTGCGTCAGTCACTTCTATTCCTTGCTCAGCTGCCGCCTTCAAATTAAGAATCAAGTCGAGTTTGTCTGGTACCGTTACTTTCATATCTCCAACTTTTTTACCGTTCTTCAACACTTCAACAGCCATTTGACCAACTTGATAACCGTGATCATAGTATTTGAATCCTACTGTAGCAAAAGCACCTTTTTCTACCGAATCGCGATCACTAGAGAAGAAAGGGATATCGTTCTCATTCGCCACTTGAATAACCGAACTAACTGCTTCTACGACCGTATTATCAAGCGTAATGTAGAGAGCTTCCACACGGCCTATTAAAGACTCTGCTGCTTGCTTCACTTCTGATGTATTCGTTACCGATGCCTTCACAAGCTTGATCCCATGTTTATCGAGCGCTTTTTCAGCATAGTCGGCCATAATCACCGAATTGGGTTCACCTTGATTGATCACAATACCTACATTTTTCACATCTTTAACATTGGCAGCTAAGAAATCCATCAATTTCGAAATGGCTTCCGGGTTTGTATCGGAAGCTCCAGAGATATTGCCGCCTGGGTGATCCAGATTGTCAATAAGCTTCGCATCAATTGGATCCGTTACAGCTGCAAAGAGGATTGGTGAGTTTTTCACATTTTGGACGATCGCTTGAGCTGTCGGTGTTGCAATAGCCAGAACAAGGTCGTATTTCTCTCCGGCAATTTTTTGCGCAATCGTATTATTATTGTTTTGATCTCCTTGTGCATTGTTATAATCAAGCTTCAAGTTGTCTCCCTCTACTATTCCAGCATCCTTGAGTGCAGCTAGGAAACCTTCACGTGTCGCATCGAGCGACGGATGTTCAACGATTTGCGAGATCGCAATTTTATAAGATGTCTTATCTGCTGAACCTCCCTCATTACCGCTACTACTACTCTTATTACTGTTGTTTCCGCATCCTACTACACTGATCAATAGCGCGGATACCGCCAAGATCGCACCTAATTTCTTCTTCATTTATACCGTCCCCCTCCATAAAATAAAAACTTCATCACATTAAATACATAGAGCATGAATTGGTTAACGCTTTCATCCATAAAAGCATTAAAGCATCATGATATGCAAATACCTTACGCCCCCTGAGTGCGATATGTTATCATTATATTATATGGTGGTCAATTATCCGTCAATCTAAATTGTTTCGTAGTCTATAAGAACATAGAAAGATGACTTCTGATAGAATGGATAGATCAGAAGTCATCTTTCTTATTAATCGTTTAGAAGGTAGTTAAGGAATCACTTTCCATACGTCTGCCCCACTTGAACCAGGCGTTTCCCCCAGTGTCCACCATTTGGCTTCATAGTTAACACCGTTATGCGTCACTTTGTTGCCACCCACATAGACCGTTGACGCGCTCCATGCTGGATAAGTGGTAGGTGCAGCCGGTGTCGTTACGTTAAGCGTGTTGCTCGCTGCCGATACATTCCCAGCGGCATCGACCGCCTTTACGGTGAAAGAGTAAGCTGTACTCGGCGATAAATTAGTGACTAAATATTCCAAAGTAGATCCTGATACCGTATCCACAAGTGTAGATCCACGGAATATTTGATAACCTGTCACCCCAACGTTATCACTCGATGCGCTCCACATCAGGGGTACTGTTGTTGAGGTTGCACTACCCATGACATGAAGGCTTGTTGGAGCTGAAGGGGGATCAACATCCGGCCCGGTGACAGCAAGGGTTGTAAAGGAAGCCGTGTTACTCGATGCGGATACATTACCAGCTGCATCAAATGCTTTTACTGTAATGTTATAGGCTGTACTGGATGTCAGACCGGTCAAATTGTAACTCAATACTCCATTAGTTGAAGCAATTTGCGTAGCACCATTAAATATCCGGTAGCCAGCAACACCAACATTATCTGTAGAAGCTCCCCATACAACTGTTGCACTTGTCGCTGCAATATTAGACACCGCTACACCAGTAGGTGCAGTTGGAGCTATATTATCGACATCGCCAGCAAAGTTAACATCGATAACATTATAGAAAGCATTAGCTGTATCAGCAATCTCCCATACCGCTAGAATAACCTGATACCCCGTTCTATTAGGAACATTGCAAGTGTCAGAATAAGTATTTCCAGGCGTTCCTTTATAAGAAACGCTACAGAAAGGAGTCAAATCGAATGAGGCTCGGGTAAGTGGCGCATCTGGATTCCAGTCCTGCTTGGTAATGTAATATTTCCAACTTGATGTAGAGTGTGGGACTTTTATATTCCAATTGAACGTAGTCGGACCTGGGCTTATGTTCACCTTATTCCAGCGTGTCGCTGATTGCTCATCAAGTGGGGCGAACGCACCGTTAGCACTGGCAATCTTACCATCAGCCGGACCTGCTGCAGGAAACCCTTTAAGCGCTTCAAGACTATAAGGCTCATAGATGATGAGGCCACAATTTTTATTTATTCCAGAGGCACATAGGTCAGCACGGCTTGATGGATTATTCACGTAACCGTGGGCAGAGGCTTTTCCCTCAAGCACAAATAACATAATAATAGCTAGCATTAGCGCCATACAGCTTGTAAGTAGTACTTTTATCATTCCAGGTTGATTTAAACGTAAAGTCGTCAATATAAACTCCCTCCTCTTAATGTTAAAAGTTAGAATAAAGTTCCATACACAAGCAATTCCTTAAGCGATACCTCCCTTCGATGTCATCCTCTGAGTTAAACTTTACCCATAATGGCTTGTCCTTCCGATCCTGATCCTCCTTTATACAGAATGTGTATATAAACTCTTTGAGAGTTTATAACAGCACAAGTAAAACTATTAATGAAAGCGATTACAAAAATGGAGTGAGATTTGAACTTAGATTACAAAATATAGCTGGTATATACTTATTTAACTGGCGATAGTGTATCATTAATCACACCTTTATTATACATTAATTGTTAATTTAAACAATATTATTCTTATTTTAAATAATTGAGTAAAAATAAGTCCGCACTTAATTACCTAAAGACGCTTACGTCATCTTTATCCTATATAGTATAATGGACAAATCTGCGTCAAAAAGAGAAGTAGTTTGGTAGAAAGGATGTTCCATCGAATGAATACAAACACAGTTAATTCTTCTATCTCTGACAGTCCAATATCACGATCAGGTCGATTAAAATCCATCCTTATTCTTGGCAGTCTATCTGCCTTCGGACCACTTTCACTGGATATGTATCTCCCTGCACTTCCGAAGTTAGCAGGCGATCTTAACACGACCGCCTCTATGGCTCAGCTTAGCCTAACAGCTTGTCTACTTGGGCTTGCGCTTGGCCAACTCGTGGCTGGACCACTAAGCGATGTACGTGGTAGACGTACTCCCCTAATTTTTGCTTTAACCATGTATGCATTGAGTTCACTGCTATGCGTCTTCGCACCATCAGCCTGGTTCTTGATTGCATTTCGCTTCATACAAGGGTTGTCAGGGGCAGCGGGAATCGTTATCTCGCGTGCGATCGTACGTGATATGTATTCCGGCACGGAGCTTACGAAATTCTTCTCACTCCTCATGCTTGTTAACGGAGCTGCTCCTATACTGGCACCACTCTTTGGTGGGCAACTACTGAATTTCGTATCATGGCGTGGTGTGTTCGTCGTGCTAAGTCTGATTGGTGTTGCCATGATGTTATCAGTTCTATTAGGACTTCCCGAGACATTACCCAAGGATCAACGACAATCTGGTGGGATGAAAGAGACTTTGTTAACCTTCAGACGTCTCGTGAAGGACCGGGTATTTATCGGATACTGCTTATCCCAAGGTCTTGTAACTGCAGCTATGTTTGGGTATATTTCCGGTTCTTCTTTTGTAATGCAAAATATATTCCATGTATCAGAGCAAATGTATAGTCTAATCTTCGCTATAAACGGTGTAGGCATCATTATTGCTACACAGACAACAGGGCGTCTTGCAGGAAGATTTAAAGAATCCTCCCTACTAACTTTCGGTTTAGGGCTGTCGGCAATTTCCTCTATCGTTTTGTTGAGTGTTATTTTGACGGGTGGCGGACTATTCGCTGTCCTCGTACCATTATTCTTCGTTGTATCTTGCGTTGGTATCGTTGGAACTGCAAGCTTCCCATTAGCAATGCAGAATCAGAGTCAATCCGCTGGCAGCGCTTCAGCACTGCTCGGTCTATTACCCTACATCCTCGGCGCTGTAGTAGCACCACTCGTTGGTCTTGGCGGTGATCAAACAGCAGTACCAATGGGAATTGTCATTGCTGTTTCCAGCATTAGCGCTCTCATGTGCTACTTTTTAATCGTTCGTAGAGCGCAGGCTCAAAAACAACTGTAGTTTTCCCAGATAAGTAAGTGATAAGATATATTTCAGGATAAGAAATGAGGAGATGTATCGGATGAATGAAAAGTACCCCATTGGTCAATTTGAATGTCCAGCTACTATTACGTTTGATGAGATCACAAATTGGATTGATGAAATTCGTGGGCTTCCAAGTAGACTAATTGAGGTAGTACGTCATTTGTCAGATCAAAAGTTAGATTGCCCATATCGTGAGCATGGTTGGACAATCCGCCAAGTTGTACATCATATTGCCGATAGCCACATGAATGCTTATATTCGTTTTAAGTTAGCATTAACCGAAGACAATCCAACAATTAAACCGTATGATCAAAATGAATGGGCTAATTTATCAGATAACAAACTTCCAATTGAGGGCTCTCTTCAAATCATTGAAAGCTTGCATGAACGATGGAGCTATTTACTACGAAGTTTAACTGATGACCAACTAAAGAGAACTTTTCATCATCCTGATTCTGGATTAGTGACTTTAGAAAAAAACATTGGCATTTATGCATGGCATGGCAATCATCATTTAGCACATATTCAAAACGCTCTACATTAATCAAAAAAAGAAAGAACAGGTCATTACGAAGTTATACCCATTTAGTAGCACGGGGTAACATCATCATGACCTGTTCTTTTTTATATAATATTACTTATATAGTTCAACCGTTTGGATGTACTTCCGTTCAATGGTAGCTAACTCAGATTCGACTTTGCGTTTTGCAGATTCTAAACCAGACTGCATCCTATTGATCTTGGATTGCTTCTCTCTCACCTGTTCAAGCGTATCATTAATCCGCCCCTGAACCAGCCAATCCGTAATGAATCCATCAAAGAAATAATCACCGAACTTAAGCGCACCGCTAATTTCTAAGTCCTCAGGTAAATGCTCACCCACATCACCCAGCTCCTTCTGGAATCGTCGAAGACTGTTCTGTGCTATATAAATATGTTCCATCGCTTCATCAACACGGCTGTGTTTGATATGAGTGGAAATCATCCCACCTCCGAGCATATCATAGGTGCCCCAGTTCTTTGCGGAACGCAATTCATCCTCTGCCCGACCCAAATCATAAATAACGGACTGACCGGCCTGGACGGCTTCGTTAAGTTCCTTGTATTGAACTTTCAATTCAGCTCGGCGTTCGGTAAGTTCTCTAAGTTCGGCATTATCACGAAGAAGCTGCTCCTCTTTAGTCCGGAATATTTGATCATAATCCATCTTCCAGAATCGAACGTCTTTCAGTTGTTGCTCTAAATGATTGATTTGTTCGAGTGTATCTATAACCGCCCGTTCAGCTTCGTCGTATTTAAGTTTTGCCTCAAATACTTCCCGCTGTTCTTGATCCAGTTTTTCATCTTTTTTACCTAGAATTGTGTAGAAAAAATAAGTCAGCGACATCCCCGTTAGCTTATCAACGTCCTTCTCTTCCAAAACAAGTCTTTGTTGCCACATATCCCTTGTGGACTCTAGCTCAGCAAGTTCCTTCTGAAGTTGAATTAAGCGAGCCTCCAACTTCTCTTTTTTCCGTCCAAGTTCCTTTAACTCGATCAAACGCGCATTTAGATCCTCAAACAAAACAATCACTCCTCTCTTAACTAATTCCTGGTGAGTTCAACCTATTACTTGCTCCAGACCTCAGCGCCTTTTGCTTCCACTTGCCCTACAATTAATTCACACAAGCGATGACTCTCAAGCGCATCACGCGAGGAAATCATCGGTTGCTTGTTCTCACGAATGCAGGTAATAAAATGAGAAATCATTTGCTCAAACCCTCTACGATATAACACGGGATCCCAATCATTAAACTGCTGTCTACTTTCTTGTCCTCCATTAAAATGAGCTGTCGTGTTCAACCCTTCAATGACCCATTTATTTCCTGGATTCATTACTTCAAGCGTTTCTTCATTTGTACCTGAATCACGATTCATCAGACCTGTAAAATTAAATCCGTCTCCTTGAAGTTGAAGCTTAACAAAATGGAGCTTCCCATCTTGAATATAGGATGAAACAGAGGTTTCTGTAATTTCACCTGGAGCAAGAAAGCGAATCGTATCCACCACATGGATGAAGTCATCAAAGATGAATCGGCGGGCGAAATCAGGTGAAGCCATTCGATTCTTCTGCAAATGAACTAATCGCAGATCATTTTGCTCCTTCATCGACGCGTACATCGGAGCAAACCTCCGATTGAAGCCGACCATTAGAGTCACTCCGGCCTCTTCGGCTAAATCAACAAGTCTCTTAGACTCCTCGTAGTGGTAAGAGATTGGCTTATCTACAAAGACATGAATCCCGTTCCTAATCAATTGCTCCGCGATGCTCACATGAGATTCTGTACTTGTATGAATAAAAGCCGCATCAACTCCAGCTTGAATGAGCTCTTCAACACTTTCTGCAGTTTCGCTAACACGGTACTTACTTGCTAACTGTTCCAGCCTGTCACGGTTCCGTGTACAAAATACAAGCTGGATATGTTCAATTCCCGTAATCACCGGTAAATAGGCCTTACACGCGATGCTTCCGAGTCCAATTATTCCAATACGCATCTTATATCCTCCTTGGATCACTTATAATATATCGCTAACTCACATTATATAGAATTACGGACTCCCTGACGAATGTCTGAACCCTATCTTCTTCTAATCCTCTCTTTACAAATCTATGTTAGGCTGAGAGGAATTCGAGTAATCATTCGAAAGGTGCTTTGAGAAAGGAGATTCCGATTTGGATAGATTGCAATCGCAACCAAACATCAAGTCTTTGCACAAAAATAAACTTTTGCGGACCCTTGAAATATTAGCGGTATCAGCGAAACTTGGGACCACTTCGTTTGGAGGCCCCATCGCCCACTTAGGCTACTACCATGAAGAATATGTAATGCGGCGAAAATGGTTGGATGAAAAAAGTTATGCCGATCTTGTAGCACTCTGTCAGTTCCTACCCGGACCAGCCAGCAGTCAGGTCGGTATCGGTATCGGACTAAGCCGAGGCGGCTTAGCTGGAGCGATTGCTGCATGGCTTGGTTTTACACTACCGTCAGCCATTGCACTTGTTATCTTTGCGTTATTCATGCAAGGGATGGATATCAGCAGTGCTTATTGGCTTCACGGGTTGAAGCTTACAGCCGTTGCTATTGTAACCCAAGCGGTATGGAGTATGGGAAGTAAACTGGCCACGGGACGAAGTCGTGCTACAATCGCGGTACTTGCTACGACTGTCTCACTTCTCTGGCCAAATGCCTTCAGTCAAGTGCTCGTAATTGCTGTTGCTGGACTACTTGGTCTATGGTTGTACCGTAAGTCAAATGAAACTGTGACCGAGACTTCGCTAGTCATATCGATTTCGCGGAAATGGGCGGTCGTATGTTTGGGTTTGTACTGCGGATTGCTTGTACTCTTACCCTTATTAGGACGCTTATTTAACCCCGATGGTCATGTAAGTGGACTCATGTTGTTTGATAGCTTCTACAGGACAGGCTCGCTCGTCTTCGGCGGTGGGCATGTTGTTCTACCGCTACTTCAAAGTGAAGTTGTTCAAACTGGATGGATTACCGAGTCCGATTTTCTTGCTGGATATGGATTGGTTCAAGCTGTTCCTGGACCTCTCTTCACATTCGCCTCTTACTTGGGAACATTAGTTAATGGGATACCTGGGGCCATCATTGCTACAATTGCCATATTCCTACCTGCGTTCTTACTCATCGTTGGTGTCCTTCCATTTTGGAACAAGCTCCGTCACAACCATCATATTCAAGGTGCACTCCATGGTGTTAATGCTGCAGTTGTTGGAATTTTATTGGCTGCCTTATATAACCCCATTTGGACGACCTCCGTTAACTCTACCGGAGATTTCGTGCTGGCACTTCTGTTATTTGGAATGCTCAGCTATTGGAAACTACCTTCCTGGAGTGTTGTTATTGCAGGGGCCGCTGGCGGCATGCTCCTCGGATGGCTGGGCAATTAATTGGTTCAAAACCAAAATCGGTACTTGACGTAATAAATTAGGAAGTAACGTTACATTTTGAAGGATGTTATCATCGCTGTTAAATGAGAATTTCTTAAATATACGATTTTAGTGGTTGAAGTTCTCATTTAAAGGCGAACGCTTCACTTGTTCACATTCCTCCAAAACTCCACTGGTACGCAGGTTTTGTCAAGCACCGATTTCAGAAATGGCCTATAGATTGTGCGTCTTTCACTTAATATTTTATGGCTCATAGATCATCTTTCGAGTCATTCCACCGTCAATCACTAGATTCGCCCCGGTCACAAACTTATTGTCAGGATGTGTTAAGTAAAGACAAGCTTCAGCGATGTCGGTAGGCTTTCCAACCCGCCCCGCTGGATGCTGACGGTGGTCACTCTCTGCAAGCGCACTATAATCCCCAGTCTCGATCCACCCAGGACTTATGCAGTTCACCGTAATTCCTTCGTTACCAAGAGACACCGCGAGCGCATGGGTTATGGATACAATCGCCCCCTTGGAAGCGGCATAAGCCTCGGAGCCTGGTTCAGACATCAAGGCGCGCGTAGACGCAATATTTACGATAGCGCCTCCATTTTTATTCTTCTTCATATACTTCGCGGCTTCTCTTGAAGCCAAGAAGCAGCTTCGCACATTGGTATTCAGAACATCGTCCCATTCATCTACTGTTAATTCGAATACCGGCTTGAAGCGCGAAATACCGGCATTATTTATAACTACATCAACACTTCCGAATTTCTCATACGCTGTTAACATCACTTGGATGATGTTGGATTCTTGTCTAACATCACAAGGTACAAAGATAACCTCACCACCCAAATTGTTCAAGTGGTTGGCTACTTTCTCCCCATTGATTGTATCGATATCGGCCAGTACAACGGATGCACCACGCTGAGCGTAAGCTTCCGCTACACCTCTACCTATACCGTTTCCAGCCCCTGTAACGATTACCGTCTGATGTTCAAAAGACATATATCTAGCCCCCTAACGGATTTATGATCGATTGGATGTCTTATTTGTTCCTATTTCAATTCGTTCCCAAAATGTTAACTAACTTAAGCTCGCCCACTAGCAATATCCCCGATTAAATCAGGAAGCCAATCATTGATTTTATCGAATGAATATCCCGCTTTGCGGGCTTTGGAAGTATCCATGTACCAATTGGAGGGGATGCCAAACGGTGACATGTCCGTTGGTTCTGTATCAGCTTTGATAACCGCTGTTGCTCCCGTTTCTTTTTCTATCAGCGAAATGATCTCCCGAATTTTCAGTTTGCCGTCGGAGCAAGCATTAACCGGTCCGGTTATAGGTGCACTTGCTAGCCAATGCAAAAAGGATGCGCTTTGAGCCGAGGTAATCAACGACATCGCAGCTTCTGGATTTGGTACACCAATGGGAGTTCCATTCATCACACGTTCCACATGAAAATGCAATCTTTTCGTATAATCATCTGGTCCTAGAACAATGGGAATTCGCATGGCACAAACCGGAAAGTTTGCATGTTGGAAGAAGGCGGCTTCTGACTGCCGTTTGCCCTCTGCATAATTGAAATCCGAAGTATTACCTTTACGCAGTGGATATTGATACGGATCAAATGCCGTTTCTTTCAGTGCATACTCAGCACAATCATAGACAGATAATGTAGAAGTTAAAATATAGCGACCAACTTGGCCGTCAAAAGTATCTATAGCGGCTAATGCATCATTAGGTGAATAACAAATGTTGTCGTAAACAACATCCCAAGGTCCAGCGACCGCAGCTTTCTTTAAATCCTGCTGATCCGTACGATTCAAGATTAGACGTTGAACAGGACCGTCATAATTCACCTCTGTTAAACCCCGCGTAGCAACAGTTACGTTGTGAATTCCCTCATGAAGCAGCAAATCTACCAACCTTTTACCGAAATAACGTGATCCACCTAATACCAAAATATTACTCATAACATCCACCTCTTTCCTCATTGATACTCACAGATTATCTGGTTATAAACAGACTTTTCATAAAACCGAGTCCAGTCAACAAACCAAAGAAGAAATACCCACTCCACTTGGCCACATGTTCGTTATAAAGTGAATTGTACGGCAAGGTAACATAAAGCGAAATAATAGGATAGATCAATAGCAGAAAGCTCGGTAAAAACACAAAGAAAAACAGCGGTCTATGAAACTTGCGTCGGTTCGGAATACCATTTAATAGACTCAAATAAATACCGAAGATGAAAGCATAAATAATTTTCCCGATTAAGGTGTAATCCACTTTTCCTAAAGAATCATTTTTTTGCGCCATGATATCCAAGAACCGATTCCCGTAATAAACAAGTAACAGCGCACCTACCATCCAGAGAAAATAATAAAAATAACCTTTTTTCATAAATTAACCCCCTTAATGTTTAATGTGATTAATTGTTATTTCAACTTCCTTTTCTTTACTCTTCCCGGCTTTGACATGCTTGAGCTGAGCTACAATGATCATAGTGATAACGACTAGTAAAAACCATGAGCTTATTTTACCAAGATGAACTACCCGCCAGATATGCTCCTGATTAGGATAACGCCAAGCTCCAAGGAAAGTTGATATATTCTCAGCTATCCAGATGAAGAAACCAATCAGAAAAAATGCTAAGGTCATCGGCATTCGTAAGGTTGTACCTGATAAGGTGAAATTGACCCATGTGCGGAAGAACACGATCAACAGTAGTCCAATCAATATCCAACGATAGTCTCCAATATAATGATGGGTGAAGAAATTAAGATATATCGCCGTGCTGAGCATGACCGTGAATATAGTCTTTGGCCAACCCGTGATGTGTAGATCGAATCTACGCCAAGCCTGGCAAATATAACTGGCTACACTCGCGTACATGAACCCACTGTAGAGAGGTACCCCGAACACCTTACTCCACCCTTCTTCAGGATAAGCCCAGGACCCCATATGTACTTTGAATATTTCTAATCCAAGTCCAATGACGTGAAACATACAGATTACTTTAAGTTCATCCAGCGTTTCCAACTTGAACAGAACCATACCAATTTGAGCTAACAAACAGATAATCAGGATCAAATCATATCTAGCTATTCCAGGTATTTCGATAAATTTGGTCAATCCAAGCGTCGAAAAAATAATAACGGGAAAAATACACGATATTGCTTCTAACCATCCGAACAGTAACAATTTACGTATAAACCTCATGTTTCCCTCCACAGTCAGTAATCGATATAAGTAGGTTTTGCTATATTAGTGTGCGAGCAATGTTCATTGAGATTTTACCATAAAGTGCCCTGAAGATTGGGACAATTTTGTATCCTGCATTGAGTTCAATGAAATGAATGTGAGGTATAAGTGGGAATCACCTCCTATTGGTAAATCGTCAATAATAAAAAAAACTCACTCTTGTGGAGTGAGTTAACCTACTTATCTTTTCGTGTCATCTTACCGATAAAATAAATGTACTTAACTTTATAGGAGGTAGACATCATGGATATTGCTGCACTTTCATCTAGAATGGCACAAACCAGCTTACAACAAGACGTTAGTATCTCTGTTCTTAAAATGTCAAAAGATCAAGCTACCTTAGAAGGACAAGCACTCATCAAAATGATGGAGCAAAGTGTCCTACCTAATCTAGGCGGCAATCTAGACATCAAAGTGTAGGAAGAAGCATCATGGAGAGGCTCTTAGTCTCTCCACTCTCTTTTTAATGGGGTCATCCTGAGGTAAATTCATTAATAAACAAGAAAAAAGCCTTGATATCCAAGGCTTTCTTCTTTATGCGCGTAGAGGGACTTGAACCCCCACGTCGTGAAACGCCAGATCCTAAGTCTGGTGCGTCTGCCAATTCCGCCATACGCGCGTGTGATTACGGCGTTCACCGTATCTGTCCTAGATGCAAACTGCAACAGCGACATTTAATATAATAACAAGAATGGATAGTGAAAGTCAAGTTTTATTTTCCATATAATTAGATGTAAGTTTACACTTTACCTAATAAAACAAAATGAGCCGACTGCGAAAGCAATCGACTCATTCCTGTAGAACATCTTATGCGCGTGAAGGGACTTGAACCCCCACGTCGTGAAACGCCAGATCCTAAGTCTGGTGCGTCTGCCATTCCGCCACACGCGCTTGTTAACCTTATCGCATCAGCGACAATTAAGATAATATCACGAGGATATACCATGCGTCAAGCATTTTTCAAAAAATCAGTAAAATAATCATTTATACATCCTCAACAATTCGTAATTGCGGCCAAATGCGTAACCATTCTTTGTCGGTAATCCGTTTCATAAACAATTGATGGTCCCGGCAATACGAACTTTGACGAAGACGGAGTGTCAGTAAATCATCCATCCCATGTGGTGCAATGAGTTCGACCTCTCCCCGCGCATCCAAACGAACCCCAACCGCCGTGGCCGTCTCTGGCCAATATAACATCGCATCCTCAACAGAACGAAACGCAGATGCTCCACTTTTCAGATGCATTCGCGCTTGATTCTTCACTGACCATTGATGAGCTGGACTTACTTCCTTTAGCTTAGCCTCATAGCTCTTCTCGATTTCTTCCTCGATGCAAGAAGGATCATAATAAATAACATCAACATCATTATAAGGTGTTCTGATCTCATAACCATGCAAAATGTCCCATACATAATTACGGATATATCCTGCAGCGATGCAGGCCTGGGGTAAAGACAATAAGGATACGGACCGTAAATCCGCCATCATATCAGCATTTTGACTAATTGCATCTAATAACCCCTGAGTATCCAGATTTGTTATTTTCGAGTTCACTTCAATATCCACCTCAATATCTTCAAACTAACTTCTATTTCCACAGCTAGAATAGACATTAATTATACCTCACATGAATTGATTCCTAACATTATCAGGAATAACTCCAGCTAAATTAAGCTATTTGCTTATACAAACTACACTAAATGGAAAAAATCCCGTTAATTTTGCATTAAAACGTCATTTAAACGAAATAATCGCAAATAAACAGGAGTTTTTCCTTTTAATCATAACCTCTGTCAATTAATTCAACGAAGTACATGGAGTTTTTCCTGATAAAGCCACAGTCACACCACTGCCACTTGACCACCTACCGCATATGTATTCAATTACTTTGTAAAGCTTCATCCTTCGGTAATAGCATGGTCAACAGCCCAATCAAAGGTAGGAATGCGCATAACTTCATGATATAGAAAATCCCCATTTGATCAGCGAAATTACCCAGAAACGCTGAACCTAATCCACCTAGGCCAAAAGAAAGTCCAAAGAACAATCCCGATACGAGTCCAACTTTACCCGGAAGTAACTCTTGCGCATACACAACAATGATCGAAAACGCCGACGACATGATGAATCCAGCTAATACGACGAGTATACCCGACCAGAACAAGTTGGCATAAGGTAGCATGAGTGAAAAAGGTGCTGTCCCTAGTATCGATAACCAGATAATATTTCGGCGACCAAATCGATCCGCAAGCGGCCCACCAAAAAACGTTCCTATTGCAGCTGCAGCCAGGAATGCGAATACATACCATTGAGCCTCTTGTTTAGGCACCCCGTAATGATCCATTAGAAAAAAAGCGTAGAAATTTGAAATGCTGATGGAATATACATTTTTGGAGAATAGCAACAGAATGAGTATCGTAATCGCAAAAGTAACTTTTCCCTTGCTAAGTGCCGATTTGGCAGCTGATTGCCCGCTACCTTGTGTTTTTTTCCGACGAGGCTGAATCACTTGCGTTCCATACCATTTGGCAACGAAGAACTGTATCACAATAGCAATAATTGCAGCCAAGGCGAACCAAGCAACACTTCCTTGCCCAAGTGGAATAAAGATCAAGGCTGACATCAGTGGTCCTAGTGAGGTCCCGACATTCCCACCAACCTGAAAGATCGATTGCGCCAAACCCCGGCGTTCTCCTGCAGCTAGATAAGCAACACGAGATGACTCAGGATGAAACACGGATGAACCCAAACCGACAGATGTCACGGCTAACAAAATAACTCCATAAGTAGGTGCGAATGCCAGCAGAAGCACCCCAATCAGTGTAAAAAATACACCTAACGGAAGAATATACGGCCTTGGGCGTTTATCTGAATATAAACCGACAAGCGGTTGGAAAACCGATGCCGTCATATTCATTGCAAAGGCAATCCAGCCAATTTGTCCGTAGTTAAGGGATAACGATTCACGCAGCACCGGAAATAATGCTGGAATAGCAGATTGCATCGTATCATTGAGCAAATGGACCATACTAATCGCAAATAAAATAGGATAGACGGTTTTTGCTGGTGATGCTGATTTTGCAGCAGTATGATTCATCTTTATCTCTCCATCTAAATTATAATTAGAAAATAAAATTGTCTGGATCGGAGCCAAACCGTTTATTCTGGTTTAAGGCCTCGATTGCAGCCATGTCCTCCCCATCCAATTGAAAATCAAAAATATCAGCATTTTGCGCAATACGATGTTCATTCACTGATTTAGGAATCGTAATAACACCGACTTGTAAATCCCAACGCAAAATGATTTGTGCGGGTGTTTTACCATATTTTGCAGCGATGGCCTTTAATGATTCATCCTCAATTAATTTCCCTTGCCCAAGCGGCGACCATGCTTCAAGTTGGATCCCCTTGTCATGATTATATTCTAGAAGTTCCTTCTGGAATAATTGCGGGTGAAACTCCACTTGATTGACCGCAGGAACAACCTCGGCATCCGTGAGTAGATCCTCCAAATGATGGATATTAAAGTTGCTTACCCCGATAGCGCGCACTTTCCCTTCTTTATACACCTTCTCAAGCGCTCTCCAAGTATCCTTATATTTGCCCCCCACTGGCCAATGAATCAGATATAAATCAATATAATCCAGATTCAATTTGCTTAAGCTCGTTTCAAATGCTTCAAGGGTAGTCTCATAACCCTGCATAGTATTCCATACTTTTGTTGTAACAAAAATATCTTCACGGGACAGTCCATTCTCTTGGATGGCTTCCGCTATAGCCTGACCGACGCCTTCTTCATTATGATACGCTGCTGCCGTATCAATACTACGGTAGCCGACCTGAATCGCCGACTTGACTGCGCGAACGACTTCATCACCCTCTTGCGCTTTGTATACACCAAGACCAAGCCATGGCATTTTTACTCCATTGTTCAATGTTACTGTATCCTGTAAATGGTTTGGCACCGTCCATATCCTCCTCTGAATTGGTTTTCACCATTCTATTATGAGGTACAATGTTCCATTTTAAAAGAGAACAACAATGTAAAAGACGACCGAAGAGATCCTCCAGCCGTCAAATAAAGTTAAAAACTGACTGTCTCTAAAATAAAGTTAGAATGAGATCATGGCACCAGTCTCATCAAACACAGCCGACGGATTCCAGGCAATTTCCCAAACATGATATTCAGGATCAGCAAAGTACGCTGTACGACCTCCCCAGAAAGCCTCCTCAGGTTCCCTAAGAATTTCTGCCCCAGCTTCACGAGCTTTCTTGATTACATCATCAACCATTTCCGGTTCTTCAACATTGATGGCAAGCGAGATACCTCTAAAGGAGGGTTTCGCACCGCTTTCGGCCTGCACATCTAGTCCTGCATCTTTTACCAATTCATGATATGGAAACAAACTTAACAGAACTCCCGCTGTTGTAAACACACAATATTCATCCGTACTCGCGGGTGTATCCTCCCATCCTAATCTTTTGTAGAACGCTCTAAGACTAGGTAGATCAATAGCTCCTAAAGTAACCAATGTAACTCGTTGCGGTATCATGCGAATCCCTCCCAAATTGTAATTTTTAGTGCGGGTAAATGTAAATATTACTTTTTATGGTATTCTATATCCTACAATAAAAAAGAAAAAATGACCATAATTGTATTTGAGAATACAATCATGGTCATCTTACAACTATTAGGCCGACTCACTAAATTGACGGAGCTTTTGTCTGGCACGGTATAGAATAATTTTGAAATGCGATAGTGTAATCCCCATCAAATCGGCTGATTCTTGATATGAAAAGCCATGTACATCATACAGAAGTACCGCATGCTGCTGATTAGGCTGTAACATAGATAACATCCCATATAATTCCTTACGATTCTCTTGACGAACCATACAAGACTCGGGGGTATCTTCACTTGCAAAGTCATAAAAATACTCTTGATCATGAATAGATGAACGACTTTCCTTGCGCACACGATCGATATAGGCATTATGGGCCACCCGAAGCAACCATGCTTTCGTCCGTTTACCATCCAAAAGTTCTACATGCTTCAAAGCTCGACAGAACACTTCTTGAGTTAAATCTTCAGCAGTATGGTGATTCCGCCCTAAGTAGAGTAAATAACGATATACATCATTACTATAAACACGGTATATTTGATCTATTCCTTTAGTTTTCATTTAAATGATCCTCCTAATAATTACAGTGCTTCTGTAAAAGAAGCTTCATGGTCTCATGTATGTCTCTTACCATTGTTCATTATGAGGGATAGAGTTTACTTAGAAACTAAGAAATCCTTAAGATTATATTAAGATTTTCAGTGCATTCTTAACCTGAAATTTAAGTTTAAGCACAAAAAACGCGTTATTCCATCAAAGGAATAACGCGTTATCTTCTTAAAAATTTACGCTTTTTTCAAAAAAATATTTTGAATTTTATGAATTGTAATCTCGCCCAAGTCTAACCGTAAAGACTGTCCGGTACTCATCACTGTCTGCGCCAATGCTTCCGTGATGCAGATCAACGATGTGCTTGGCAATGGCAAGGCCAATTCCCGAGCCACCCGTATGCTTCGCACGTGACTTCTCCACGCGATAGAAACGATCAAACAAATGAGGTAGATCGGACTTGGGAATAGGTTCCCCGTAATTAACTACGTCGGTAACGACTTCTTGGCCATCGACACGTGCACGGATATCTAAATATTTGCCGTCATGACCATAGCGGATGGCATTCGAAATCAAGTTCTCGTACACCCTCCTGAGTTTATCGCCATCAGCCATTACAAATAGCTGTTGCTCCTCCATCATGAGCCTACATTCCATGCCACTCTCTTGCAACTGCCAAGCGAAATGTGCAGCGATCTGATTCAGCATTTCCACTAAATTAATCTTGCTTCGAAAGAGTTTCATTTCCTTGTCCTGGAGTCTTGTATACTCAAATAGATCTTGTAACAACTTCTTCAGTCGTATGGATTCCTCATAGGCCATGTTGACGTAATAACGCAGCTCTACTTCATCCCGATACCGATCCTGTTCGATTAAACCCAAGTAACCTGTAATGGATGTTAACGGTGTTCGTAAATCGTGAGAGACATTCGTGACGAGTTCATTCTTGGTTCGCTCTGCACGTCGTTCTTCATCCATGGAGGTTCTAAGCCTGTCTACCATCCGATTAATGTCATTCGCTAATTGACCCAATTGTCCTACATTCTCTACTGGAATTCTATTTGCTGAATCATCTTCCATCTTATGAACTTCTTCAATCAACAATTTCAGATACTTCTCTTCATGTCGTCTGACACTTCGCCGGTAGAAATATAGTGAGAACAATAGCAGTATGGGGACCCCAAGGAGATAATATGCTAAAGGAAAACCAATATTAAGATTGATCCATGCCATAACTGAATAAAAAGTTACACTTGGATAAAATTTATAGAATAATTTGCTTAATAGGACAAGTAACAGCACGGAGCCGAGCGTAGTTACAATTGTCCAGAACAACCATGCAACAAAACGTAGACTAGCTTTCAAGTTTATAGCCAACCCCCCATACCGTGTGAATCAGCTTTTCACCATCCATTTCTTTCTCCAGCTTGTCCCGAAGTCGACTGATATGTACCGTAACCGAATTGTTACTCTCGAAATACTTGTCCTTCCATATTAGCTCAAATATTTCCTCCGACCCGAATACTCTCCCCGGATGGCTGGCTAGTAGAAACAGGATTCCAAATTCTATCGGTGTCAGTTTGACAGAGCGTCCATCAATCGTAGTTGAATGTGTCTCCTTATCAATTTGCAGCGAGCCAAATTTAATAATATGCTCAGGAGCAGCTTGTGGTGATTGAATAGAGGCATAGGATGAGCGTCGAAGTAACGATTTCACCCGAGCAACCAACTCCAGAGGATTAAACGGTTTTACCATGTAATCATCAGCACCGGTCATCAGACCCGTGATCTTATCCATATCGCCATCTTTAGCGCTGAGCATCAGGATAGGAGTCGTTCGCGTTTCCCTAATCTTGATACACACCGAGATGCCATCCAATCCGGGCATCATCACATCGAGAATGATTAAATGGATATCTTCCTGTTCCATCATATCCAGTGCCGTGAGTCCATTATCTGCTTTGAACACGACATATCCTTCATTATGCAAATAAATTTCAATCAATTTAGCAATTTTATCGTCATCATCAACTATTAATATTTGTTTACTCATAAGAATGATCATCCTTTTATTGAGGCTAGTATGCACACTATTTTATCATAGCATGATGTATAACCTCATGTACTAAGAAAAAGTTAAGAAAGGATTACGATCTTATCATTCTTATTCAAAAGAATAGGGCACGGTGACGACGAAACGTGTTCCCTGACCAATCTGTGATTGAGCTGATATATCGCCCTGGTGGATATCGATTATCTTTTTCACAATGGACAAGCCGAGACCACTCCCACCAGCTTCACGGTTTCTAGATTTGTCTGCTTTATAGAAGCGTTCGAAGATATGAACGAGATCTTCTGATGCTATTCCAATTCCCGTATCTTCAATGGTCACCTCTGCCCCATTCTCCGTTGCGATCAGTCTGATTGAAATCGCACCAGCGTCTGGAGTAAATTTAATACTATTATGAAGTAAATTTACCCACACTTGATTTAATAAATCCTCTGCTGCCTTGATCTCAATTTCTTGTAAATTCAAATCAACTTGGATTCCTTTTGCTAACCACTGTGGTTCGTTGGCCAATACAACATTTTGTAGTTGATGATCGAGACGGTAACAATGCGTCTCAAAAGATGGTTTGTCCGATTCCAATGAAGACAGCTTTAGGAGATTGTCGCTCATTTGCGATAATCTCCGGCTCTCCCCTTCGATGATGTCAAGATAGTGTTCTCGTTTGTCTTCAGAAAGATCACGATTTCTTAACGCGCGAGCAAACCCACGGATAGAGGTAAGCGGTGATTGAATTTCATGCGATACATTGGATATGAAGTCTTGCCTCATACTTTCGAGCTGACCTAAATCTTGTGCCATTTCATTAATGCTTTGGATAATTTTTTGAAATTCACCACGTTGTTCAGTCATCTCCAATTTGACTTTGAAATCGCCTTTAGATATCCGCCGCATCGCATCGATGATAGCCGTCATTAAAGCCAATTGTCTCGGACGGAGAAAGATGCCAATAACAAATACTACTACAATAAAGATAATAACCCCTAACACTGCATCAATGATTTGCACTAGGTAGTGGGAAGTAGGTTGGCTATATATTGTATAAATTGCCTTCGTTAAGAAATTGGCCGCCATCCAGGAAAGAGCCACAGTAATCATGATACCCACAATCTGAAATATATGAACTACAACGAACCAAGTCTTCTTCCAAAAGCTCTTTGTCCTCATCGGTCAAAGACCTCCAATCGATAGCCAAGACCGCGAATTGTCGTAATTTTGAAATTGAACTTCTCTTCCGGGAATCGTTCCCGAAGTCGATTAATATGAACGTCGAGCGTACGCTCATTTCCTTCGAAATCATATCCCCAAATATCTTCGATTAGCTGTTCTCTAGTAAGCGTCCTACCCGGATAACTCCCTAGCTTGAACAAAAGCTCGAACTCTTTAAGCGGGAGCGTAAAGTTCTCTTCCAAAGAGGAAACCTCATAGCTCCGACGATTCATATTAAGCTGCCCAATGCTGACCATCTGGGATACCGCAACCTGATAGCGCTTAAGCAGAGCCTTAACCCTTGCTACCAATTCAGCAGGTTCAAACGGTTTGACCAGATAGTCATCTGTTCCGAGCTCAAATCCTTTGAGAATCTGCTTCGTTTCACCTTTTGCTGTAAGCATCAGTAATGGCATATCATAATCTCGCCGCAATTCATGACATAAATCCCATCCGTCCATATTCGGCATCATAATATCCATGATGACTAGATCAGCTCGCTCCTCCGCTAGTGCAGACAATGCTTCAAGACCATCAGCGGCTTCAAGCACCTCCATTCCAGCTTCTTCGAGAAACACTCTGATTAGTTCGCGAATATGCATATCGTCGTCAACTACGAGTATTTTGGCCATATTTGATTCTCCTATTACTATATTTATATCGTATCTTCATCTTCCCCGGCACCTGCAATCTGGAGCTGTTGTGCAGCAAACTCACGATACATATCATGGGTTTGTAGCAGTTCTTCATGACGACCTCTTCCAGTTACTTGCCCCTTCTCAATGAAAATAATTTGATCCGCGCCTACAACGGTAGACAATCTATGAGCAATGACAATCGTTGTGCGCCCTTCCATCAAATTCTTCAGAGCCTTCTGAACCACAACTTCGGATCGACTATCCAAGCTTGAAGTCGCTTCATCCAACATCAGGATTTTGGGATCACGTAGCAGTGCTCTTGCTATGGCAATCCGTTGCCGCTGGCCACCTGACAACTTCACACCTCGTTCTCCAACATCCGTATTATAGCCATTAGGAAGTTCTGAGATAAACTCATCGGCATAGGCCATCCTAGCCGCACTTCTTAGTTCTGTATCACTAACCTTGCGCTCGACCCCATAACATAGGTTTTCCGCTATCGTACCAGCAATCATTGGACTATCTTGAGAGACATAGCCAATAATTTCGCGCCAAGAGCGAAGATTGAAGGTATCGATCGGCTCTTCTCCAAGGTAAATGACACCTGATTGTGGTAAGTAAAAGCGTTCTATCATGGAGAACAAAGTCGTTTTACCGCCGCCACTTGGGCCGACTACCGCAGTCACCGTTCCTGGATCCATCTCAAAACTAACATTCTGAAGCACAGGTTCATCAGGTTTATATCCAAATGAGACTTGGGACAAAATAACTGATTGATTGGCATTGTTGACTTCTACTCCGGAACCGAATGCTTCTTCTTCCGCATCCAGCGTTTCCATAATACGTTCAGTTGCTCCTTTAGCTTTTTGCAATTGTGTAAAAAAAGTAGTTAGTTGGGTCATCGGCATAATGAGCTGAATCAAATACAGGATAAATGCGACTAACTCACCTGCAGTTAATCCGCCTGAGGATACCTGCATCCCACCATAACCAATCACGATGACTAATAACATCATCAGCACAAAAGACATAATTGGACTGATCCATGCCATTACCTTACCTTCTCGAATCCCAAACGACAGTAAATTACGGATCCCCATACTGCCGTTCTTGTATTCTTTTTGTTCGGCGTTGGAGGCTTTGACAAGTCGAATCTCCGAGAGTACTTGTGAGAGCGTAGAGGTAAAGGCTGCGGTCTCATCTTGCATTCCTACCGATATTTTATACATCTTCCGACCAAGTGGAACAAGAATTAAAGCGGCAATCGGAATGACAGTAAACATAATCAAGGTCATTTTCCAGTTTAGATAGAACAGAACCACGATCGAACCAACAATGGAAATGATCCCACTGAAGAAGCTGGCGACATGTTCAGATATGAGTGTCTTGATGACACCTGTATCATTCGTCATGCGACTGACGGAATCTCCTGTCCGATTACCATCGTAGTAGGGAACGGGTAACACTAGTAGCTTTTTCCACAACCTATCTCGTAATCCTGCGACCATTTTTTGTCCGATATAGTTAAGCAAATAAATGGAGACACCCGAAGCAATCGTCTGCCCAATAAACGCAGCCCCGATTGCAATGATCTGGGAACTATTAATGGAAGACAGACTAAATCCATCTACCAGATTTTTCGTAAACATTGGAATGACAAGTCCAACTAACGTAGACACCACACTTAGCAGTAACGCAACACTTAACATCCAAAGGGATGGTTTTGTTTCCTTCATTAATTTGAAGAATGAACCCTTCTTTGAATTTGAAAGAACCGATTTACTTTGCTCCATTATGTTTCTCCCTCTCTCCTGCCTTGGAAGCTGTAATCTTCCTATAAGCTTAAAGAAAGAATAACCTAGATATTTAAACTGAAGTTAAACGGACACCAAAATAACTACAAATTCTCAACCTCTACACTAATCACATGTTCAATCTTGCGGAGAAAATGATATATTTCCGTGGTGTATTCTTTTTCCGAAGCAGCTATGACCATATCAACCCGTTGCCGTCCTTCGTCTAAATCTTTAATTTTCAATCTTCGTATATGGTGCCGTTGTTGCTTAGCCCCAGGTCCTGTTTGTTCTTTGCGTTCAATAACACGGATAAGTTCTGTTACATTACCATGATCTTCCATGACGATCTTGATCGATACGTCCCGTTGATTCAGCTTGTAGGGCCCAATCCATTTTATAATATAAGGAACAAAGTTCACCGCAATAATTAACAAAATAACCGTGAGCGTTGCCTCAACAAAGAAGCCCGCTCCTATAGCGATCCCAATACCTGATGCCGCCCAGATCATTGCAGCGGAGGTAAGTCCTGAAATCCCCTCGTTACTACGACGTAAAATAGCCCCAGCACCTAGAAAACCTATCCCGCTTACGATCTGAGCCGCGAGTCGCATGGGGTCCATATTGGGGTGAGCCGGTCCTGCAAATTTCTCAAACGCTTCAATCGATACGATCGTCACCAGACAACTTGCAATACAGATAACCATACTCGTCTTAATACCCAGTGGCTTCTGTTTCAATTGCCGATCAATACCAATAAATAATCCAAATAATAAGGCCGAACATAGTTTAAGTACCATTACAAGATCAATATCCATAATACCTCTCCTTCGAGCATTTAAAGTGAGTATAATTGTATTCACTAACTTTGTCCAAATTGAATTTTTATCTCTTTTAGTTTAGATACCAAAAAGACTGTCGCCAAAGACCATTCTTCCTGATCCATGGTGGCAGTCTTAAGATTGTATCACAATTAACAGGTTTAGAGTGAAGTCCAACCCGCGTCAGCAGTAACCACTGTACCATTTACAAAACTAGATTCATCCGAAGCTAAAAATAAGGCTACACTTGCGATTTCCTCAGGTTGTCCAGCACGTGGAATTAAGCTCTGTCCCAACTTAGAACGTCCCAAACCAAATTCATTCAAATTCTTCATAGATGAAGCAATGTTTGTTTCGACAGCGCCCGGTGCTATGGCATTACAACGAATCCCCTTCTGAGCATACATATAGCCAGTATTTTTCGTAAAACCAACTACAGCATGTTTGGATGCCGTATACGTTGCACCTGCATGTGCCCCATGTAATCCACCAGTCGAGGCGATATTGATTATAACTCCTTTCTGTTTCTCTAAAAAGATCGGTAGTGCTTTACGAGTTGCACGCATGACACTTGTCGTATTCACCGCAAATACTCGTTCCCACTTCTCATCTTCAATATCTCCAGCCGGTTCAAAACCGTCCATAATACCCGCATTATTAACGAGAATGTCTAGTGTACCGTATTCTTGTACCGCAGTATCGATAAGATGGTCAATATCTTGTTTCTCGGCAACATTTGTCTTTAACGGTATGGCTGTACCCCCATTGGCTACGATACCCGATACAACGGTTTCAACACCTTCGAAGTTAATATCCGATACTACAACCTTCGCACCTTCTAGTGCAAACAATTCTGCAATAGCTTTTCCCATACCAGATGCTGCTCCTGTAACTACAGCAACTTTACCTTGTAATCTCATGCATATTTTCCTCCTTCAAAAGTTTGCTAATGATTATCTTATGTAAGCAAGGTGCAAATATTCTAACAATCTTGTGTCTATTATCATTAGGATAAAAATAAAAATGACAGCCCCAAGAGCTGTCATTCCTTACGTAACGTTTATGCAACTTCGATAGAAAAGTAATAATCCGATTGCCCTTGATCCAAGAACCATTCGCAATGAATATGGTACAGATAGATGCCTTTATTCGTAGGTACGATGTAAGGATCACCGTCGAAACCTTCGGTTCTATTTGATAACGTAAACTGTTTAATCCCATTAGGTGCTAAGGTCTCAATCATTGAACCTGCCGGAACAATGGTCGGTGTGATTTCCGGGATCGAGGCGTCCACAGCAACACAGCTAGTATCTGAGTTTTTGCCTGAAGACGGCGTACACCAACTATAGCTGCTTCGATAAACGTTAATATTAACACCCTCAATTAAAATTTGAGGTAGTGGCGGTTCCTTCTCATTAACCCATCTAGATTGTATCGCCTTATTGGCAGCATTTGGAGTTAAAAGGCCATTACTCTTATCACCGATTATATATCCAACATAGAACGTTATGACTAACGAGATTGCCAATAACAACGACAGCCAAATCTTCTTTCGCATCTAACTCCCCCTATTCTTCTCTATAACCCTAGACGGTAGTAATTGAGGGTATGTTGCAATTGTTTCCATGGTATAGATGCGAAATAAACTGATTTACTTGGCTTTCAGAATCGCTATCACTTGTTTCCCACTTACTTGAATCCCTTTATCCAGTTGCCCGCAATGTTTCAGATCGCGAACAAGTTCTTCCGCCAATTGTTTGGCCGGATCGGATTTCTTCTTGTCCACTAGTACTGTTAACTGTACATCATTCCCCGCAGTCAAGATTCGTTCTGCTTGTCTTTTTTTCGTATCATAATCATGCTCTTCGATATGGGAAGTAAGCCTAACTTCTTTTAGTTTAGTTCCCGATGATGCCTTACGTTCTTGTTGTTTGGCTTTATTCTGTTCTATCTTATAATTCCCTTTACCAACCAATTTACATGGTGGAGGACTGGACATAAGCGATGTGCAGACAAGATCTACTTTTAGTGATTTTGCCATCTGTAGCGCTTCTTTAGTTGGGACCACACCCAGGTCTTCTCCATTTACACCAGTCAACAGGACTTCAGTCGCTTTGATTTGTTCATTCGTAATCATTTCGATTTATTCACCTCATCCTCAATTTAACCTTTAAAACCCCTCAGGCAATAAAAATACAATGGGTAGAACTATTACTATGATCAATAAAAATAGACGGAACAAGTCTTCTGCATGCGAACCCGTTTTGATTGCTAAAAACGAGGGCACAAGGCGAAATTTGATGTTCCAAGGCCATAATAAGGCGATCCCTTTATCATTAAGCATGTCGATTAACGGGTGTGAGGCATAGGCTAATAAACAAGTCCAATAGAAAAAAGGAGATAGGGGAGATAATAGCATGGTAAGTCCCACTAAGAAGAGCAATGAGTGCGTCAATGTTCGATGCTTCACCCGCAACAATTGTAAGATAAAAGATAATGGCAAAAAGATCTTCGCCATGGTAGATCCCCTCTTGTCAACATCTGCGAGTGGTCCAGCCATACACCCAATAAGCAGCGCAGCACCTGATTCCCATGACAGTAGCGGCTGATGATAATACATAATAACGCATTCCGCAGCTACTATACCTGCGAGGCTATGAGTTTTTTGAAGCATAATATTCCTCCGAATTTCTCTAAGTTGTCTCATGTATTATAGCAAACATATGATCGCATGGCTATCAGGGAAAGGCGCAAAAAAAAGCTACTCCAACAGGTCTGTAATCGACCTATGAAGTAGCTTCTATCTTTATTATAAATTCAATAGTTTACTATTAGAATTTTGCAGCCAAGTCTGCTGCTTGTTTTACGCCTTCTTGAAGGATGGCTTCAGCACGATCAGGGAATTGGTTGTGACCTTCAACAATAACAGTTTCAGGATTTTGGACACCCCAGAATGCTAGAGTATTCTTCACATAATTCAATGACATTTCAAGTCCAGCCATTGGTCCTTCAGAATAAACACCACCACGAGCGTGAAGCAATGCAACTTTCTTGTCACCAACCAGACCTACTGGTCCTTGCTCAGTGTATTTGAACGTTTTACCAGCTTGGTTCAGGTAGAATAAATAAGTTAGAAGTTGAGCTGGAATCGTGAAGTTCCAAAGTGGGAATGCAAATACGACTTTATCTGCACCTAAGAATTGATCAAGGTAAGTATTCGCTAGATCAGCAGCCTTTTGCTCTTCAGCAGTCAATGGGTAACCATTGGCAAGCTTATATAGTCCATTCAACATATCGTTATCGTAGTAAGGAAGATCAGCTTCGAACAAGTTCAACTCGGTAACAGCATCATTTGGATGAGTTTCCTTGTAAGTTTTCACGAAGCTCTCATATAGCTTAACTGTTGCAGATTGTTCCATTGGACGATTGTTTGCTTTTACAAATAAAACGGTAGACATAATTGGTAATTCCCTCCTGTTGTGGTTGCACTTACTATTTATCATATACATAATATAGTATTGCTACTTAATAATTTATAGTATCTTAGAAATCTATCATTTTGTCAAGTAGAGTTTCGAATAAAAAAAACTACGAAACCTCTGAAGCTATATACAGCAATAGCTCATAGGTCTCGCAGTATTTAGTTTAACATAGATCCTAGTTCGTTACCTTCGCACGGAAATGATTAGCAACGGACACCATAATTTTTAATGAGGATACCGTCTCCTCCAAACCACGAGTCTTCAATCCACAGTCTGGGTTGATCCAGAACAATTCGGGATCAAGTACTTTGAGGGCACGGTCAACCATCGAGATCATTTCCTCCTCAGCGGGAACACGTGGACTATGAATATCATATACACCTAATCCAATACCGAGTGGATACGTATGTTCTTCGAAGCTATGAACCAGTTCACCATGACTACGTGATGTTTCGATGGAGATCACATCGGCATCCAATGCTTGAATTGAATCGATAATATCATGGAATTCGCAATAACACATATGTGTATGAATTTGAGTCGTATCCTTCACCGTGGAAGTTGACACACGGAACGCCTTCACAGCCCAGTCCAAATATTTTTCCCAATCTTCTCGTTTTAACGGAAGACCTTCACGCAATGCAGGCTCATCCACCTGGATCATCTCAATACCTGCTTGCTCAAGCGCCTCTACTTCCTTACGAAGTGCAAGGGCGATTTGATAAGCTACCTTCTCGCGAGGCAAATCACTACGCACAAAGGACCAGTTCAGAATCGTAATCGGTCCTGTCAGCATCCCCTTAACTGGCTTGCTAGTAAGCGACTGTGCATACTCAGTCTCCTTCACCGTCATCGGTGAATCAAAATCAACATCACCATAAATGACCGGCGGCTTCACACATCGTGTCCCGTAAGACTGTACCCATCCACCCTTGGTAAATGCGAACCCTGGTAACTTCTCACCGAAAAACTCCACCATGTCAGTACGCTCAAATTCACCATGAACTAGTACATCAAGCCCAATCTCCTCTTGAAGTGTGATCCATTGTCTGATTTGTTCATTGATGAACTCATCATATTGTTGCACAGACCATTCACCTTTACGCCATTTCTGGCGAGCAGAACGGATTTCTGCGGTTTGTGGGAAGCTCCCGATCGTTGTTGTTGGAAGGAATGGAAGCTGCCATTTTTCCTTTTGTAGTGATTTACGTACACTAAATGCACTATGTCTCTCCGAAGGCTGATGTAGGATATTTTCTACCGCAAGAGTTACATTCGCACGGTTACGCGCAGGATCAGCAGATAAGTTATCTAGGGCATTACGGTTACTTTGGAACAATTCACCAGGTTGGCCTTCAACTACTGCTCTACTCAGTGCAGCGATTTCGTCAAGTTTTTCTTCAGCGAATGCAAGTGCCTGCTGTAGAACTGGTTGTAATGATACTTCAGCAGCAGCTGATACTGGAACGTGCAACAGACTACATGAAGGCTGTACAATGATGTCTGCACTATTTACTAAATTAGCAACCTCATCTAGCAACTTAAATTGAAGATCTAGATCTGCACGCCAAATATTTCGGCCATCGATGACCCCTGCACCCAGCGTCTTACCTACTGGTAAACCAAAACGGCGAAGCGAATCTAAATTCCCTTCCAATCCATGAACCAAGTCAAGTCCGATACCGTCAATTGGCAAGCTCACAATATCCTCATAGTTACTTAACGCTTCGAAATAGGTTTGCAAGAAGATAGACAATTCAGGAACTTCCTTCTTAATTGTCTCATAGATCAACTTTAAGCGATTAAGATCTTCAGCATTTACAGCGGTAACCAATGCAGGCTCATCGACCTGTACCCATTTCACTCCTGCTTGTTGTAGTTCACGCAATACATGAATATATAATGGAAGTAGTTGTTCGATCCATTCATCCCATCCGTCATTATCAAAGCCTTTGGATAACTTCAGGAAAGTGTATAAACCAAGCAATACTGGTCTTCCTTCAATCCCCAGCTTCTCCTTAGCTTCACGATAGGCTGCTAAAGGCTTATTCAACGTAAGCTCTGGTCTTCTAGCGCCAAGCTCAGGAACAATATAATGATAGTTCGTATTGAACCATTTCGTCATTTCGCTGGCCGCTGCACCTTTGTTCCCCCGTGCGATAGCGTAATATGTACTCAATGGTACTTCCCCACCATTAAATTCAAAACGCGCCGGAATAAGACCAAACATAACTGCTGTATCGAGCACATGATCATAATAAGTAAAATCACCGACAGGGATAATATCGATACCTTTGTCTTGCTGAATTTTCAAGTTATTAAGACGGATGGTTGTCAGACGCTCATGAAGCTCCGATTCCTCAATTTTCCCACCCCAGAATGCTTCAATATCCTTTTTCCATTCCCGTTGTTGGCCAATTCTTGGATAACCCAAATTACCACTCAGTACTTTACTCAATGCCATGACCTCCTATAAGTTTTTTGTGTAGTTTGTTCATCATTAAACGAAATAAAAAAGGTCCCCATTAGCGAAATAGCTAAAGAGGACCCATGAAATGATATTCAACGGCTTGCATCTTTAACACCCCCCTATCTCCCGTAGGTACTACAGTGCTGTCAAAATAGGCAGGTCTCCTGGCTTCAGAATCTACGCCGAATAACGGCCTTCCCAGTGATATATCACCAGTGGCAATGTGTCATTCGACTCCTCTGTTACAGTGGCGGGACCGCGTCGGTATTACACCGAACTTCCCTTTTAAGCTTCAGTACTATGGACTGAAACACCTATCTCCACATTATTCAGTTGTAAATATGCTCTTAAAAACAATATAATTCCTGAATATTAAATTCATGTTACTGCATCTTGACCCATAATACAACAGAAAACAACTCGGAATAATAAATATTAAAGAAAAATTGCTTTAAAAATGATCTGTAACCGCTTTATTAAGCATTCCAATACATCGGTCTAGATCCGTCTTGACCTGTTTTTTATACAACTCCGCCTTATCATGACCATCTTCAGTAAAGTGATATAGGACGATTTCCTGAAAATCCACACTTGGATCATTGCCTTTTAATTTCTTAGTCCGATACAATACACCTTCCTGCACCAGTTCATGTAATGCTCGGTATATCTCACTTTGTGGAGGAACGTAACCGAAAGGCTTGAACAGTTCCTTCAACTCCTCCAACATTTCATATCCGTATCCTCTTCTTTTCTCGACCATCCCGATCAGAAATAATTTAAGATACGCCCTTTGCGCTATCATGAATGCCATCTTCGTCACCCCATTCTTTTTCCAGTATACATAAGGTGTGAAATTTTCACAATAAGGGGTCTAATAAGCCTTTTTAAACCTATAGATGTTGAAATAAACGACTTGTTATGATGGGTAAGCAGGTATGTAGTAGAAACGTATTGAATTTCTTTTTCTATTGTGAATTTTTCATATGTTGAAATTTTATAATATTATATCAAATGTCGAGTATCGTACGAATTATCGTTTGTTTTGAGGTAATTTAAGATCATATTTACTCTTTCTCTAACGGAGTGGTCTCCTTCAATTCTCAAGATCGGACAAGTCAATTCGGACATCCAATGTTCATGTAGGTATTTACTTCTAATCTCAAATCCGGCCTCATCATATTGTGATGCCCATTCATAAAAAGTTTGTGATTGCTCATACTTACTTCCACCTGGCAAGATGTCATCGCCATATCTTTGAAATTCTCTTCTTTTTAATCGCTGTAGTCTAATGTTCTTAGGGGTAAACACAAAAATCACCAAATCGAAATAATCCTTCAGTTCATCGCCCCATCCACATACAGCTCCAGATAGAATCCAGTTCTTCTGGTTTGAAAGATCCGTCTTTAATAACTTAATTCTGCCCTCACGTTCCCTTGGCACAGTGAATTTCTCGCTCCAAAAATAGTCATCACTATCAAAATTAACATGCGGCAGTATTAACGATAATTGGTTCCCTAGCGTCGATGTTCCTGAGCCTGATGCTCCAAGGATATGAATTCTATTGATCATACTTACCTCCGTTATATTAGACTATTTTGATCTTAATCACCTGTAATACCCATTTCATAGTAAGTTATGAACTAGTTATATTTATCATCATACTACCGATTTGCACTAGTTCCTGATCGGTGAGTTAGTGCAACAACAGTTAAATTTATGATCATTTGCCCTAAGTTTAACAAATTTGAAATCAAGTATAGTACTGATGTAAAATAAAAAGCAGAGCGGATTAATATCCGCCCTGCCTTATATCAAAAACTTCGTTACTTAAATGTCATTACAACATTAAATTGATTTCATCCTTGATCGATTCAGATTGTGGTCCGAATACGACTTGTACTGCACCTTTACCGAGTCTCATAACACCAGCAGCTCCAAGCTTCTTCAGCCCTGCGTCGTTAACTGCTTTCTCATCCTTAACGATGAGACGAAGACGTGTGATACAAGCATCAACGGAATTAATGTTGCTTGGTCCGCCAAGTTGAGTTAGAATTTGAGCGGCGCGTCCGTCTGAATTAACAGCACCAGATCCGGATTCTGCCACTTCTTCCTCGAAGTCATCTTCACGGCCCGGTGTCTTCAGGTTCAGCTTCACAATGAGGAAGCGGAAGATCACATAGTACAGGACCGCAGTGACTAAACCTATTGGAATCAGTAGCAATGGTTTCGAAGAGAGCCCCCAACCGAGTCCATAGTCGATCAAACCGGCCGAGAAACCGAAACCAAGCTTCATACCAAACGCATACGTTACAAACGCTGAAATACCCGATAAGACAATGTGAACACCATAAAGTACTGGTGCAACAAACATAAAAGCAAATTCTAATGGTTCAGTAATACCCGTCAAGAATGAAGCAAGAGCAGCACCCATGAAGATAGATCCAACCGCTTTACGTCTTTCTGGTTTAGCTGTGTGAATAATAGCAAATGCTGCTGCTGGAAGACCAAACATCATAACTGGGAAGAATCCAGTCATAAACATACCAGCTGAAGAGTCGCCAGCGAAGAATCTGGTCAGGTCACCATGTACAACTTCTCCTGCGGCATTGGTGAAATCACCAATTTGGAACCAAACGATCGAGTTAATAATGTGATGTAGACCAAAAGGTACAAGGAGACGGTTAGCAATAATATGAACTGCAGAACCGATACCTCCGAGACTTACAACCCAGTTTCCGAACGTATCCAGAACGTTTTGAACCGGACCCCAGATTAATCCGCAAATCAAACCAACTACTACCATTGTGAAGGCTGTAACCATCGGAACGAAACGTTTACCACCGAAGAAGCCCAACCAATCCGGAAGTTTAATTTTGTGATATTTCTTATAGAGTGCTGCTGCGATACAGCCTACCAAGATACCGCCGAGAACACCCATGTTCAATTTAGTATCAGCGGATTGCATGATGCTAGGGAAAATTCCTGGTACAATTGCAAGCAACTTAAGTAAGATCATATACCCGATTACTGCGGATAATGCTGCTACCGCATCACCGGCTAATCCA
This sequence comes from Paenibacillus segetis, assembly GCF_014639155.1. Classification (NCBI taxonomy): domain Bacteria; kingdom Bacillati; phylum Bacillota; class Bacilli; order Caryophanales; family Paenibacillaceae; genus Paenibacillus; species Paenibacillus segetis. Next base: position 1,708,957 of record NZ_BMFT01000001.1, on the reverse strand, counting down.
ATTGCAACCCCAACCGCAAATATCAGTGGGAGGTTATCAAATATCGTACCCCCGCCCGCATTTAGAAACGGTGCAACATAAGTATTTAGGAATCCCCCTACACTGTCCCCAAAGTGAAACTCCGTGATGTAGTTAATGTTACCAAACCGCATCAGGATAGCGGCTGCTGGCAACGTGGCGACTGGAAGCATTAACGACTTCCCGATCTTTTGCAGAAAAGCCAACATGAATTAATCATCCTTTCCTTTTTGAAATACTATGACTTGATAACCGCTTTTAAAATGACATCGCTGCCTGCCTGCACAGGTCCGAAGATAGTTTCAATGTTGCTGGTCACCTCATCGGCGTTTGTAACAATGATAGGTGTAATTACTGGAAACCCTGCATTTTGGATCTTCTCGATGTCGAATTCAATTAACAATTGACCTGGTTTCACCTTATCCCCTGTAGCAACATGGGATACAAACCCTTCGCCTTTCAATGACACGGTGTTCACGCCAATGTGAAACAAAAATTGTAGCCCTGATGAATGTTCCAACATAAGTGCATGATTGGATTTGATGACATGAGCAACGGTACCTTCAAATGGAGCAACAAGCTTACCTATTGAAGGTTCAATTGCAACCCCTTTACCCATATGTCCTCCAGCAAATGCCTCATCTGGAACCTCGGTAAGTGAAACGGATTGACCAGTTACGGGAGAGAAAATTTCTATGACTTTACTCTCTTCTGTTTTTTTTCTCCACTTTGAAAACATGTTAAGACCTCCCAATCTGTTGTATATAAACTATGCAATGGTAGCGATTACACCTAGCCGTGTTACCTTATTGTTACCCACTTCCCGTCCATCTATCACACTATACGCACAGGAGTTATATAAAATTACAATAAAAAAAGCCAAGGAAAGCGACCTATAAATATAGGATCCGCTTTCCTTGGCTCATGCCCATTTATATAACGGTAACACGCCAAGAGAAATCGTAATTGATTTATGAATCTATAATAATTCATGCTTTCTATTCCGTCAACAAGAAAATGTAAGCGCCTTAATTTGTCCATAATCACTACTTCATTACTTTTTTGTTTGTTCCGGGCGGACTTTACGTGTTGCTGTCGCTTGCAGAGGGTCCTCCGGCCAATAATGCTTGGGATAACGCCCCTTTAAATCTTTCTTCACTTCAAAATACGTATTCTTCCAAAAGCTATGCAAATCAGAAGTAACCTGAACAGGGCGACTCGCAGGGGACAACAAATGCATAGTGATCTTAACTTGGCCATATCCGATACGAGGTGTATCCATCATCCCGAACACCTCCTGAAGCCTGACAGCAACGTATGGAGCCTGCGGACCATCATAATGAATCAGAACTTTTGATCCACTTGGAACTAGTAAATGTGTTGGAGCCTCCGTATTTAATTGTTGGGTTCTTTCCCACCCAAGCCAGTTCTCCAATATAGAATACAATGACAAAGATTTCATGTCCGAAGGCTTCCGAAAATTTGAGATATAGGGAGCGAGCCATTGCTCCGGTTTAGTGGACAAAGCCTCATCCGATACATCAGGCCAACGTTCATCAAGCTTATGCATGAACCCAATTCGAGCCTGCAATTGACGAGATTTACCGTTCCACGGCAAAATAGTAACCCCCTGCATCGTAACAGCTTGCAGCAGCGCCCTCGTGATATCCTCCTGCGAAGGATTAGGATCAGGAACGTCTTTGAGCACAATCGCTCCAAGCGAAAGTCGACGACGAACCTTAACTTTCTGGGCTTCCTCATCCCATTGTACGATCTTCTCCTCATGCAAATCTTCACGGTAAAAGGTATTCAAATCGCTCTCCCCAAGCGAAGCTGCTCGAAGAATTACACTTTCCGACCCTTGATCATCCACTTCTGCAATCGCCAAATACTCTTCTGTTCCTAGTGGTTGCTGATAAGTAAATACAGCACCACGACCGTTACGCAGCAAGAACCTCCCATCAGGACGACGACGAGCGATGCGATCAGGATATGCAAAAGATATTAATAATCCACAGTAACGTTGCCAATCTTGCTCAGTACCATTGGTAGATTTGCCAAAACTAAGTACTTTTTCCCACTGACAACTGAGCTCAAGAATACGTCGAAGTTCAATTGGATCAACGTCATAACTTGAAGCCAATGACGAGTTGGGGCTCGTCATTGAGCCATTGTGTTCCATCAACATCGACAGTCGGCTGACCATATCGCAATCACGTCCTGCTACTTGCCCTTTAAATAAATCACGCTCTTCCAACAGCGCAGCTAAACTACACGCCACCCGTCCCAAACCAAGTGTTTCTGCGCGGAGTAGCATATGAGCTAAGCGCGGGTGTAGACCAAGCTCGTTCATCTTGATCCCATGCTCGGTTATTCGATGTTGATCATCCAATGCTCCGAGCTGCCGAAGCAACTGTACTGCTTGTCCATAAGGAGCTACTGGAGGAGCATCTAGCCAAACCAGCTCCTCCGGCGACGCCGCTCCCCATGCAGCGACCTCCAGTGCGAGTTGGGTCAAGTCCGCTTCCAGCATCTCTGGCGGCGTGCGCTCTTCTAGTGCGCGATCTTCACTTTCGCTCCATAGGCGATAACATACGCCAGGCGCTGTTCGCCCAGCACGTCCGCGGCGTTGATCGGCCGAGTCGCGGGCCGCGCGAGTCGTCACTAAGCGGTTCATTCCCGTGCGCGGAGAGAACAGCGAGGTACGCCGCAAGCCGCTATCGATGACGACGGTCACACCGTCAACCGTTAAGCTCGATTCTGCGATTGATGTTGCTAATACGACCTTGCGCTTGCCGGAAGGTGCCGCTTCAATCGCCCGTTGCTGCTCAACTTGCGACAATGCACCAAATAGCGGTGCCAAAATGACATCGCTAGGTACATTCCCAGCTAATCGCCGTTCTACGCGACGGATTTCCTTGGCACCCGGAAGGAAAACGAGCAAACTCCCTTGATGAACATTCAAAGCGCTCATAATCACTCGTTCTACAGTTACTTCTATTGGTTCTCTTAATCCACTCCCTGAATACCTTGTTTCTACAGGATAATTGCGTCCTTGGCTTTGAACGACCGCAGATGTTCCAAGCAATTGTGCTATGGGCTTCGGGTCCAGTGTGGCCGACATAATCAAAATCCGAAGATCTTCACGGAGTACTTGCTGACTCTGGAGAGCTAACGCCAGACCCAGATCAGCATGAATACTCCGCTCATGAAATTCGTCAAAAATAACCAGCCCGACCCCGATCAACGCTGGATCGTTCTGAAGCATGCGCGTCAGAATACCTTCGGTTACGACCGTGATTCTAGTTCGGCTAGACACCCTGCTCTCCGAACGAATTCGGTATCCTACCATCTCACCAACCGATTCTCCGAGTTGCTTCGCCATATATATCGCAGCAGATCTTGCTGCTAATCTTCTTGGTTCAAGCAGTAGAATACTTTGTCCCGCTAGCCATGGTTCCTGTAATAATTGCAGCGGAGTCCGTGTTGTCTTACCCGCACCTGGCTCCGCCAACAATATTGCTGAGCTACCGTTTTTCAAATGTTCTTGTAAAACTGGAATTACTTTATCTATCGGAAGCTGTGTCATTAAGATCTCCTTATTCTACAAACCTTGCTGTTCTCGAATATACTTAAGTAAATTTACGCAGCCTTCATCCACCATCTCGTATACCTCTTCAAAATTACCCGTGTAATAAGGATCTGGAACATCTCCACCAGCATGTTTCGGTACGAATTCGAGTAGTTTCTTCACTTCAGCTTGATGATCTGTTGGGAACAGAGGAGTTAAATTAGTGACGTTCATATCATCCATGGCAATAATATATTTGAAATCATTGAAATCTTCCGTACTCACCTGTCTTGCAAACATCCCCGAGTAATCAATACCATATTGATCGAGGATTTTACGAGTCCCTTCATGAGGGGTATGTCCGACATGCCAATCTCCTGTACCTGCAGAATCAACAACTATTCGATCTGATAACCCTACATTTTTTACATGATTACGAAATACGGCTTCTGCCATTGGTGACCGACAAATATTACCCAAACATACAAACAGTACTTTAATCATATTTTAATTACCTCCTATAATTAGCTGGAACCTTGAAAGGGAGCATTCATTAGTATCATTTAAATATTTAAAGCAAGTTGTACTCTTGTCAACTGTACTAATAATCGAATTTTTTTTCAATGAAATTACAAAGGAACCTCCCTTAGAACTTTAAAGAGGTTCCCCTATTTTCTTCTATGACAATTTCACCAAGCTATAATTTTTCTTACCTTTACGGATAATGATGAAACGGCCGCCAATCGCTTGATCAGCTGTCACTTCCAGTTCCACATCGGTAATCCGCTCCCCGTTCATCGAGAGCGCACCTTTCGTAATATCTTCACGCGCTTGACGTTTGGAAGGCTCAATGCCTAGATCAACAAGCCAATCAACGATATTCTTCGATTCGAGCGTTGCTTCGAATGTTGGCATTTCTTTGAAGCCTTGCTCAATCTCATCCGCAGTCAGCGATTTAATATCGCCGCTGAACAAAGCTGCAGTAATGCGTTTGGCCTGTTCCAGCAATTCCTCGCCATGAACGAATCTCGTCATTTCCTCAGCCAGCGTTTTTTGAGCTTCACGTTTATGTGGTTCGGTCTGCACTTTTTCTGCCAGTTCGTCAATTTGCTCTTTCGAAAGGAACGTAAAGTACTTCAGATATTTCACGACATCACGATCATCGGTGTTTGCCCAGAACTGGTAGAATTCAAATGGCGTCGTCTTGTTCGGATCTAACCAAACCGCCCCACCCGCTGTTTTACCAAATTTCGTCCCATCGGCTTTCAACATAAGTGGGATCGTAAGTCCAAATGCTACTGCTTCGGATCCTTCTTTCTTGCGGATCAAGTCTAGACCACTTGTAATGTTGCCCCATTGATCAGAGCCACCGATTTGCAACTGCACATCTTCATTCTGGTACAGATGCAGGTAATCAAGTGACTGCAAGATTTGATAAGAGAATTCTGTAAAAGAAATACCGCTATCTAATCGGCTTGACACAACATCCTTTGCAAGCATTGCATTGATGCTGAAGTTTTTACCGTAATCACGCAAAAATTCGATCACATTGATTTTGTGCGTCCAATCGTAATTGTTTACCATCCGAATTTGATTGTCTCCATCGGTCACAAACAGCTTTTTCATTTGTGCGGTAAGAGCATCAACATTTGCTTGAACTTGTTCCAATGTTTGCAATGATCGCTCGGATTGACGACCACTTGGGTCACCGATCGTACCCGTTGCGCCACCGATCAGAATGACCGGACGATGGCCTGCTAGCTGAAATCTTTTCAGTACCATGAATGGAATCAAGTGACCGATATGCATACTGTCACCCGTTGGATCTACGCCGCAGTATAGCGAGACGGCTTTCTGCTCAGTCAATTTTCTAAGCCCTTCGGCATCTGTTTGTTGATTAATGGCGTCACGCCATTCAAGTTCGGCGATAATATTCATAGCTATACCACTCCTTCAAATTAGTAGATATCCTATTACGAAAAATCATTCCTTTTGCGAACAACAAAAAATCGCCCCTTGTCTATTGTAGACATAGGGACGATTGAATAACCGTGTTACCACCCAAATTGCACCAATGGACTCTCGCACTTACGTGCGCCATTCATGCCACTCTTAAGCGAGTTATCGTTCGCCACTTCCGCTCGGCATTACCCAAGATACTCCAGAGTGTAATTCGCTAACTTAATGTGTACCAAGGTTCCATCAATCCCCGGCTTTCTAGAACAGTGATTAAGCTGCTACTGGGCTCTTTCAACGTATATCGTATATAAGATTACAGACAGTATAGTGAAATAATTTACTTATGTCAATCAACCAAGTACAAATCCCCAAAAGCATGAATATTCTTGGCTGTCCCTATTCCGCTATTGAACTCCAGCCATCCTTTGCGTCCATTCCCGTCATTATCATTAATAAGCATAGAAAATTTCAATTTCACACCTTGTTTCATAGCCTTAGTGTCCTCTGTCAATTCGCTCCATGGAATAGCCATCTCATAGATTGTTTTATTATTATTGCGGATGATTGCTTGGTCAATTTCAACATATTCACCCATTCCAAAACCCGCCGGTGCCATCCAACGCCACTTGGACAAGTCCCTCTTATCAGTTAAAGCTACACCCATTTCATGGTAATCACCTGGAACACTACCATCTTCATTCGCTACACCAATCGCAAACTGAACGCTATCTCCGTTCCAAATCGCATCTCCATTCTCCTCTTGGGAGTGTTTATCATCTGTAACTTCCACTGCAAGATATAGGTTATTGTTATCCCATGTTAAATGACCGACCCCGCTAGTATCTTGCACACCTTTCCAATTATCCATCTTAACATCATTCACATCGAAAGATACTTGCTCTTTCCATTCTTCCAAGTTACCGTCGATCTGGATTGGATTTGAGAGCTTATGAATGCGTAACGCATGAAATGAGTCCTCGGTCATCTGCAATAATGTATCCGAATTGTTAAGTCCTCTCACGGTCCGCTTCCCTTGTACCAGATCAGGGATATCTATCGTTTGGCTCATGCCTGGATCTAATTCATCTACTATGGAGGTAAAAGATCCTTGAGATGCTTGATCCGTGTCATATGTGAATTGAAGAGATCCATTAAAACGTCTATTCGATTGATTGGTTACTTGGACATGAGTTTTTATTTTTTGGTCGGTGTTATCAAAATAAGTCTCAAAACTAACATTCAATGGATCGATGACTTTTACACTAAGCGCAAAGCTCCGATCCGGCTCTTTACCGTGCTCCTGAGCAACAATGATCGAATAAATTCCCCGATCTAAGCTAATAGGAATTTGTACTCGCAAAGACGGATTGTCTTTAGTGTTAACTAACGACCATCCCTCTGGCAAAGTAATGTTTAGTATTCCTTCATCTAAATTCTTAATGTAACCTTGGGGCAGTTTAATATCGAATTGTTCACCAGTAACGGCCATGATCCCCGTGCTCTCCGGAAGCCACTCGTTTTGGGGACGACTCAATACATTCCAAAGGAAGTGTGATGAATTTTCAACAATCATGTCAAAGTATTTTTCGTTCTTATAATCATGTCCCACATTCTCCATCGTTAATAGATTATGATAAATTCCCTTCTCCTCAAGTGCATTGTTAAAATTTAAACTCTGTTGGTACGGTATGGATTGGTCCTGAGTTCCATGAACGATCAATACGGGAGGATAATGATCCTGTAGACCTAATCTCAGCGATCCTCCGTATATATCTATAATTGCAAATATCGGCTTAATGTAAGAGGGTTCACGAATCAAGTATTCATTGACAAAGTTTATCGAGAGTATTCCCCCTGCAGAATCACCACCTAAAGCTATATGTTCAGCATCTAGCCCATAAGTAGTTGCATTATTCTTAACCCAACCCATCACGTCGTATATATCCTCGTAATCATCTGCGAGAGTCTTGGGATAGTTGAAAGACGGGTTGACCTTAAGTCTATAATCTATGGACAAAACGACATATCCTCGTTTGGCAAGATCTGCGGAAATGGTTGCCGCATCGCTCTTCGTTCCCATATAAAACCCGCCGCCATGAATGAAAATAACTACCGGTCTTTGCTTGTTAGTATCATTAGCAGGTTCATACAAATCAAGTTTCAAGTCTTCTTTGGACTCTGTCTCATTTTTCTTGCTCGCATAGACGATATCTCTTTGCACATTAACATCATATATGGGAGACAAAAACCTGACTCTGCTCTGTTCGTTGCTGAAGATAATATGATTTGACATCATATCGTATCGTGATACGAACAACCAAGCTGCTAATATTATCAGTAGTAGAATCGTAAGAACGTATATGAGCCGTTTCTTCAATATATAACCTCCCGTTGGATGATAATGTAAATCTAGATTCATTGTAGTGCTCAAGTTTGTCTCTAACAAAGATGTATTCCTTGGTTTATTGGGAGTAATAATACGCATTTCTTCCGACAGCAAAAGGGATGCTCCATTGGAGCATCCCTTAAAGATCTATCCTCAGTTATTCAACTTTTTTCAATTTGACCTCATCGATCTCAAGATTAGAGCCTAGAATACTCTCATGGTGAATGGTGATCTTCAGTCGTCCGTTTCTCACTCGTACTTCTTGTTTGATAGAACCCGTAGATTCCCCAACCGGTAAATCGACGAACACATTCGGATAACCTGTTCCGGTTAATTCCATACGTGAGATATGGGCCTTCATCCCATACTGCTTACCTGTTAAGCTCACTTCATATGTACCGTCTTCTAATCCAGTCACGGTTTGGCTCATACTTTGTGCGAAGTGTAGCCCCTCAAAGACAATCTTTCCATCTTTCACTTGTGCCACATCATTGTATAAGCTCCAGTGATCAAGACCCGATTTGATATCACCATTAGCCAATTCTTCCTTTGTTTCGTACAGTTTAACTTGTCCGATACTTTCGTTATGTGTAGAAGCCGCCGTATCTTCCTCCGAAAAATACAACATGTTCCAATATTCTAACGAAGGTACCGTTAATTCCACATAAGATCCATTTGCATCAGAACCTTTTGTAAAATCAAGTTTGTGTGAACGAGAATTGTAAGCTGGATCTGGTGAAGTCACCCATGCGGATTGAATATTTTTCTCCGAGTAGTATCTCACTCTTACATCCGACAACATGCGAGGCGTATCTTTCTCGCCTTCATTCGCACGCCAATCGTCGGTACTCACATCCACTAAATTAATCATTTGGATGGTATCATATTTCGTATCCGATTTGCTGTAAGCCCAGATCGTCTGCGCTTGACCATCGATACTTGAATCGTAATCGGCTACTTCGATGAGATTTCCATTGTCCTCTTGCCCATCACGCAGTAAATTTTGATAGGCGACAATGAAATCTTGTAATGCTGACTGTCTTTTTACATGTTCTGGTGTCATATATAGATTTTTATACGGGAAATACTCATTCGAGAGCATGTTCACCCCATCACCTAGTTCAATCCGTGACCCACCGGCTGCGTATACCGCTGCATCTGTTAACAATACGGCAGACATATTAAATGGCACGCTTGAATTTCGCTGTGCATAATCATATTCCATATAGGCAGGAATAATTAAAGACTTGCCTCCACTTTCTTGTCTGGATTGATCAATTTCACGTTTTAACCCCATGTAAGTATCATATTGGTTGCCCTCACTATCGTGATCCCAAGGCCACATCTCTGTATACAATACGTCCACATTCGATTTATTCACGTTCTCAATCCCTTGAGCCCCTACCGGGTTAAAAGCCAGATATTTATCTTGTCCCAACATTTCTTTGGCCTTATTCAAAAATTCTGTATAGCCATCCTTGACATATAGGGTTTGCATGTCATCGCCACGATTGTCAGAGGTCCACATTTTCCCCCACTCACCAACCGTATCGCCGTGCCATCCGTCAAAACCCATCGTCTGAATGGCTTCAATATTTTGCTTAATGATATAATCCTGCCATTCTTGATTTTGGATATCAAAGAAATATAAGTCCGATTGACCTGAAGGGCTTGCCCCCATGTGGAACGTAAAACGATCCCCTTTAACTTGGCCAGGTCCTCCATGATTTTCGGCATACCATAGACCCCATTCGTCTTTCACACCAAACTCAGCAAAATTATTGGTTGCTGCGTAAATCATATTGTAGGACATGTTGACCATATTACGGTCCTTCGCAGCGGCGATATAATCTTTGACCGTCTGCCCTGAAATTTTTCTGCCCGCCCAATCTTCCCATTCCATGGAACCGTCAGCCGGAACAGGTTGATGATGCAGATACTTCCAGTCATAATATTCAATAGCATTGAGACGGAAATCTTTGAGCGTTTCCATCACCTTTTCCGTATCTACTTTGTCGCTATACTCCGTCACATAACCATAACGAGGGAACTTCGTCCATTCGGAAGAGACATCAACACCCATCGTTTCGGAAGTCACTGTGTTACCTTTATTGTCTTGCAATTGGAAATCAAACAAGTAACCTTTATAATCTTCATCTGGTGCTGTCCATGGGATCTCAATATTAGTGGATTCATAGCCAGTTACCGAAAAATTCCCTTCTACTACTTCTCCCACTTGTTGTGCCAGATGGCTAACGGTCAACGTATAGTTCCCTTTTACATTCTTATCTGTCACATTTTCTAGTTTTGCGATGACTTTAACTTGAGCAGTGGGATCATACATGGCTTTATCTGTTGTTAATTGAATAATCTTCACGCTACTCTTATCTATTTGGGCTTGATCAAGCACATTTTCACATCCTGACACTACACTTATTGTTAATAAACATGCTGACACGGTACCGATAATTTTGAGAAATCTCATACTCTACCTCCAAGATTTACTTATGAAAAGAGCTCACATAAAATGGACATGTGAGCTTTAACATTTAAACCTTTACAACAAATACCTCATACGGCTTTAACTTCACAGATTTCACAACAATTTCTTGTCGATTGTAGTTACTTATGATGATTTCCGCGACTTCTGCATCCACTGAAAATTCATTGTCCGTCGAAGAAATATTCGCAACGATTAACCATTTTAGACCTTCATATTCACGATAATAAGCGAATACTTCTTCAGCTGTATGTTCAATCAGCTCAAAATCTCCCCAGACGATGATCGGGTTATTCTGACGAAGGTGGATTAACCGACGATACGTATGGAAAATAGAATCTAAATTCTCTAAGTTATCTTTTACATTGATCAGTTTATGATTTGGATTCACATGCAACCAAGGAGTTCCTGTCGTGAAGCCAGCATGGTCACTGTCATCCCATTGGATCGGTGTGCGTGCATTATCTCGGCCTTTTGCGTTAATCGATGCAATGATATCTTCAACCGCATACCCATTCGCTAAACGATCATGATACATATTTACGGATTCAATATCTTCTACTTCATCAATTGTTGTGACGGGATAATTGGTCATGCCTATTTCTTCACCCTGGTAGATGTAAGGCGTTCCTTTCATCATGTGCAAGAGAACCGCATACATTTTGGCACTCTGATCATGGAATTGTTGATCATTACCCCATCTCGATACAATCCGCGGTAGGTCATGATTATTCCAGAATAGACTGTTCCAACCCTCGTCACCCAATGATGTTTGCCACTTCGCTAAGACCCTCTTCAAGTCGGCGACACTTAGCGGTTTTAAGTCCCATTTATCTTTGCCTTCTTGTTGATCCAAACTTACATGCTCGAATTGGAACACCATAGATAGTTCCTTTCGTTTCGGATCAGAATATAGTTTGGCAATTTCAGGGGTTGCTCCCCATGTTTCGCCTACCGTAAGGACATCATGGGAACCGAAGGTTTGTTGATTCATTTCTTGCAGGTAATCATGTAATTTGGGGCCATTCCCCGTAATTTCTTGATCAGGGATTTTGCCGACCAAATCAATTACATCCATTCGGAAGCCCCCAACACCCTTATCCAACCAAAAATTCATCATATTGTAGACCTCTTGGCGAACCTTTTCATTCTCCCAGTTCAGGTCTGGTTGGCGTTTGCTGAATAAATGCAGGAAATATTGTCCGCTTGCTTCATCTAATTCCCACGCAGTCCCGCTGAATGTAGAGGTCAGGCCATTAGGAACTCCCCCATCTACAGGATCACGCCAAATATAGTAATCGCGGTATTCATTATCCTTACTTTTCTTAGCTTCAACGAACCATTTGTGTTCATCCGAAGTATGATTTACGACTAAGTCCATGATCATTTTGATACCCGCATCATTGGCTTTCGCAATCAATTCTTCCATATCTTCCATCGTTCCGAATTCATCCATAATATCTTGATAGTCACTAATATCGTAACCATTATCATCATTGGGAGATTTATAAACTGGTGATAACCAGATCGCAGTGATCCCTAAATATTTCAAGTAATCAATACGGTTAATAATTCCTCTTAAATCGCCAATCCCATCTCCATCACTATCCTGGAAACTTCGCGGATAGATTTGGTACACTACAGCAGTCTGCCACCATTTCACTTCTTTTTCTACAGGTGTGGTCTCACTCATCAATTCCATTATCCTTTCACACCACCATCGTCAGTTTCTTTAATAAAGTATTTTTGGAACGTAATATAAATAATCAGAATTGGAATCAAGGCTATAAGTGCCGCTGCAAACACAAGTCCCCATTGAGTTGCATTTTGCCCTTGAAACAAGCGAATCGCAATCGGTAAAGTCCGTTTCGAAGCCGTTTTAATGATTGTTAACGCCGCGAAGAATTCATCCCATGTCCCCATGAACGATAGAATGGCTAACGTAGCTATTGAAGGTCGGCATAACGGGAGGATGATCCGGCTGAACACAGTAAAGCGACTTCCCCCGTCAATCATGACGGATTCTTCATAATCATTCGGTAATTGTTCAATAAACCCTTTGAGAAAATAGGTGTTTCCCGCCACACCGCCACTAATATAGAGTAGAATTAGCCCTCGGTATGTATCGATTAAATTCAAACCATTCAAAACAGTATATTGAGACACTAAGGCAAGCACGGCTGGAATCATCATCGAGAAAAGATACACGTTAAAAATTACATTTTTGCCCCGGAAACGTAGTTTCGCAAACCCATAAGCGGAGGCTGTTGAAATCGCAAGCGTTAACACCATCGTGACTAATGAAACAAACAAACTGTTTACGAAGTAACGTGAGAAACTATTGGATGTCCACGCGGAAACAAAATTGCCTGTATAGAATTCTTTTGGTATCAAAATAGGAGGGTTAGGCATCGTGTACGTATCTTTGGTTAATGCAGTCGCCAGCATATATAGGAAAGGCATGATAGCAAGAATGGATGCCCCTATAAGCAATACTTGTAGAACTAATTGCATTGCTATTTTTTTCTTCTTCATAGGTATACCATCCTTTCTATTGCCCTTCTTTAAATGCTCTACGTTGAATTAGTGTAATTCCAATGACCACGATGCCCATTACTATAGATACCGCAGATGCATAACCAAACTTAAATTGAGAGAATGCTTGCGAATACATGTAACTATTCAGCGTTTCCGTCTTACCCATAGGTCCTCCACCGGTGATCATAATGACCTGAATCATAATGCCGAAGGCACCGATCGTTAGCTGAACGATCGAATAGATGGTTGTTTCTTTAAGTAATGGGATGGTAATTTTGAAAAAAGTTTGGAACGCATTCGCACCTTCGATTTTCGCTACTTCGTACATACTTTTGGGTACAGATTGAAGGGCGGCCGTGTAAATAATCATGACCCAACCCACGCCTTTCCAAATACATAACGCCCAAATTACGATATTTGCTGTAGTCGCATTTTGTAACCAAGCGATGGGTGTATCAATCAAATTCGCCTGAATAAGTGCGTAGTTAACCAGCGAGCCTTTTGTATCTTGAAAAATATACTTAAATAAAACGGATACAACGATCCAGCTCGAGATAACCGGAATATAGAGCAAAATCTTGTAGAGAAGACGGCCTCGAGTGAGATTATGAATGATGGTTGCAAGCATCACGCCAAGGATCAACTGTCCGGGGACGGTTACGATAACCGCCCACAGACTATTTTTAAAAGCTACCCAGAAATATTTGCTTTCACCCAAAGCACCATCTGAAAAGAACATCGTTCTAAAGTTATCTAGTCCAATGAATTTACTTGGCTGCCCGGGAAGGATATTGTACTCTGTAAAAGCCATATAGAAGTTTTTGACTTGTGGATACAAAACGAATACCAAGAAAAGTACAACGCCAATACCTGTGAATAGCCACGCATCTCTTGTCTCAGACCAGCTGTATTTGTTCTTTTTTGAGTTTAATTTCTTATATCGATCTGAAAACTCCATGGCTTGGTCCTCCTTTTAGTTCTATCATGCTCTTTATTTTGTTAATAAGGCATCCACTTGTTTTGCAGCATCATCTAATAGGGCTTTTGGAGTTTCATCTGTTTTGATAGCTGCTTCAAATGCTTTTGTGATGACGTTATTGATTACAGTCCATTCTGGTGACGGCACACGAGATACAGCCGTTTTCAATTGTTCCATGTAAAGACTCAACATTTCATCGTTTTTGACAAAATCTTTTTGTCCTGTTTTGGTATTCACAGGCATCATACGTAGTTCTTCGCCAAATATAGTTTGTGCTACGTCAGAAGCTAAGAATTTAGCAAAGGTGTAAGCTGCTTCTTTATGTTTACTAGAGTTGAAAACAACTGTATTTTCTCCACCATTGGTTTCGATACTACCAGCTAATCCTGCTGGGAATAATGAAAATTCCATGTTATCTTTAACATCTTGGTTGGCCGACGCGAACCATGGGCCATCGTCAATCATCATATAGTTATCGCCCTTGAAGCCTTCCCATGAACCTAGACCGCCTTCAAATGACTTACCAACCAATCCTTCTTTGTTCCAAGAAACTAATTGTTCGAGTGCTTTCACACTTGTATCACTGTTCAAATAACCTGTTGCTTTCGTGTAATCTTCATTTGTATATGTTCCACCAAGAGAGAAGAAGTATGGCATCGTTCCCCAAACCTCGATATTTTGCGGAGCAAAGCCGAAAGTTTCATCATTCGAGATTTTTTTAGCAGCTGCAACTAATTCATCGAATGTTTTTGGAGCTTCTGTCAATCCAGCTTTTTCTAACAACTTTTTATTATAAATAGCGATCTTGGTATTGGTATCTAACGGTAAGCCATAGTATTTACCATCGTAGAAGTTAGAGGACATAGGGCCTTCGAACATCTCACTCTTAATCGCATCAAATCCTTCATATCCATCCAGTGGCTCTAGAGCTCCTAGCTTGGCATATCTAGGAACATCTACTATATCCATGCGAGCTAAGTCAGGCGCACTACTTCCCGATACGGCTTGTACTAATTGCTGATTAAACTCATCCCCAGCCGGCATGCGCGTTGCATCAATCTTAATGTTGGGATACTCTTCATTAAATTTCGCAATGACTTTTTTTTCAAATACTTCTGTTTCTACATCGCTAAAGGTATGCCACATCGTTAGCTTGACTTTCTCGTTACTAGGAGCACTATTATTTTCGGAAGCTGCTGGTTTATTATTACCGCCACAAGCTGTAACCAAGCTCATTAACAATGCCGTTGAGGCAAACAGTGTCAATACTTTTGTTGTTTTCATAAAATTTGTTCCTCCGATTTTATAAAATATAGGTTAAATCTTAAAATCAGTTCTGAAACGCTTACAAGCAAATTTAACAAAACTTAATTTTTCATTTGCCCTTTGGCATGAGTGCTAATACATGATTTCTCCTTTCAATGAAATAAAAGATGAAGATCAACGCAACGTAAACGTTTACGTAATGTATAAAAAAATATCTTGATTTAAGATAATTTTTTTACGGATTGACGAATAACCAATTCATGTGGAATCACGATTGAATCAATCTTGGTTTTATTTTGGATCGAGCCTATCAATTTCAAGCAACCTTCGCTCCCCATCTTATAAAATGGTTGAGCAACAGTTGTAAGAGGAGGTATGGACATATAAGAAACCGTAGAATTATCATATCCTACTAATGAAATATCATTAGGTACGCTAATACCATTCTCAAAGCAGATTGAAATGATACCTAAACCCGTTTCATCACTAGCACAGAATACTGCCGTGATAGGAGCTTGGTCCTTAATAAATTCTTGCATGGCTTTTTTTCCTGACTCAAAACTAAAATCCCCAGCTTTGATCAAATTCAAGTCAACCTTAATCTCGTGGTCTATTAAAGCTTGAATATACCCATTAATTCTCGGGGTACCCGCTATGGGATCATCAGGATTAGCTCCTGCCATCCCAATGACACGATGGTTATTCTCAATAAGATAATTCACGGCTGTATAGGCCGCACTGAAATCATCAACCTTGATATAAGGTGTATCTTCGCGATTCGTTTTTGTAGATAGCAAGATAAAGGGGATATCAAGTGACATCAAAGCTTCAATTTCTGCTTCGTGCAACTCGACAGATACAATAATGATCCCATCTACCCTTCTTTCCCCCATCAAATTTAAACTCTCATGAATTCGGCAACCATTAATGCCAGCATGGGTTAATATAACGCTATACCCATTCTCGTAAGAAGCATCTTCAAGTCCATTAATAATGTCACCATAAAATGTTGTAGCGACATCCGGCATAATCACACCAATGGTATTGGTTGACTTTTGCACCAAACTTCTAGCGCTTTCATTCTTCCGATATCCTAGTGCTTTCGCCACAGCCATCACTTTTTTCTCGGTTTCCTCATTGTACCCACCAAGATTGTTAATTACTCTTGAAACGGTTGCAGTTGAGACACCAGCAACTCTTCCAATATCCTTAATCGTAGCAGCCATAGCGACAAAATTCACCTCCTGTTAGTAAACGTTTACGCTTTATGTATTACATTGAAATCTTGAATTAAATGAAATCTAATTAAACGTTTACGTACACAGATTAGCATCCTTCTTTTTATCTGTCAAACATTTTTTGAACCATTCTTAAAAAAACAAATTAACTAAGATAACTTTTCATCAGTGCAGTACATATCCTCCATATCTGTTCAACATTATCAACATCCGTCGCATAGCTAGGATAACTAGCTGAGCCGAATAGATTTCTCAATTGCACTATACCCTTCTCGCTAGTGGATGACTGAACGATCTCACGCTTATGGTTGATAAGCTGCCCTGTCACATTTTTAAAAGCATCCGAGGTGCAAATATGAAAGTAAGTATCAGCCATACCCGATGGTAAAGGGTTGCTCAGATTTTGCAGTTTTGCTAGAACTCTCCACAAGGGACTCATTTTTTGAATGGTCTCTTCAGATAGTTTCACACGATTAATTTGCAGGGCATTAACTTGGATCCCTTGGCTCCTTAGTTCCTCAGCCATTTTGAAGGTTAACATTAATAGCGCCATTTTGGAGTCTCCATACATCTTATATACACTAAAGGGCCGTGAATCACGAAGTTCGCCGCGCAGATTATCGAAATCAATTTTCCTTTTCGGGTCGAAGAAGTGCTTGATGTTCGTCGTACAAGCATGGAGTACTCTTGGATCTTGCGACTTTTGGAGATGATCTACTAATAGATTTGTCATCAGGAGGGGGCCAAACGTATTCGTAGCAAAAGTTAATTCAATATGATCAGGGCTAAGCTTATATTGTTTCTCGCCATGATTTAAGTAAGCGGCGTTATGTATCAAGATGTCTAAGCGAGGATATTTTTCTTTAAAAGCTGCGCAAAATGAACGTATGGATTCAAAGGATGAGACATCTAGCTGCAATAGATCTACATTAGTATTGTTAGATTTTTGGATGATTTCTTGTTGTACAACTCTACTAATATCCATATTGCGACAAGCCATGATAACACGATACCCTTCGGTTGCAAACTTTAGTGCCGCGGCTTTTCCTATCCCCGAATTAGCGCCTGTAATGATGACGATTTGACCCTCCATGATATGTACACCTCCTAAATTCGTACACGATCAATCCTGTATATCCAATTTTCCAGCTTTACGCATTTGAGCAACAGTGATGATATCTGTAGCAACGCTGTCTAAGATTTCAATACTTTTCTCCTCATTAAAATCGTCCGGAAGTAATCCATTGGCCACCATAAGGGAAAGGCCAGTCTGGAAAATTTTCATTTTTAATAGGATGGTCATCAGCTCATGTTCTGTTAAGCCCTTGAGATCAGGGTCTTGTTTCATCATTTCAATAAGCATGCTCATTTCTTGATCTTGCTCGTTGATGTGATCATTTTTCCTCATGACTAGGTCCCGGAATAACACACTATATTCCTTAGCGAACCGCAAACTGGCGACTCCAATGTCATGAAACGGGTGCCCTGATTTTTGTTCCATTAACAATTGTTTGCTAACAGCGATCGTCTTCTGGATTACCTCTTGGAGCAATTCGTCAACGTCTTTAAAATTCACATAAATTGGAGCAATTGAACTACCTAGTCGATCTGCTACCTTTCTGATCGTAATTCCATCAAATCCCTCAACTCTGGCAATTTCAAATGCTGCATCGACGATTTGATCTTTCGTAAATTTAGGTTTAGGTGCCATGTCTTTCTCCTTTAGTTGAAGCGATTAACCCAATATATATCAATTGATATATATCGAATATTATACATTGATTTCTTAATTATTCAACGTTTTTAGATCATAATTTTGAAGAAGAAAATGGCATTACCCTGATTTCTTATACTTACCTTGGTAAAGTTCATTATAGTTAATTAATCCCATAGATCAGCTGCATTTATGAAGTATAATTATTTCAATCTTTATATACTAATTATTTAATCAGGAGGCGTTACGATGAGATACAACTTGCAGATAAGGGTACAAAAATTTGGGGAAGACGCATCACTGGCCCTGTAAACTGCGCGACTCCCTTTGAGTTATAAAGGGGTTATTCATTGACAAAGCTGGTTGTAAGTAGTATTCCAAAATCTATGGTTTGGCTAAGTATTCTTGCATTTTTTAGATTTCTTAACGAGACCGTATTTAATGTTTCATTGCCGGATATTGCCACCCAGTTTGGCATCGCGCCTTCGGTCGCAAATTGGGTAAATACGGGCTTTATTCTAACGTTTGCGATAGGAACAGCAGTATATGGCAAGTTGTC
Organism: Paenibacillus segetis; assembly: GCF_014639155.1. NCBI lineage: Bacteria > Bacillati > Bacillota > Bacilli > Caryophanales > Paenibacillaceae > Paenibacillus > Paenibacillus segetis. The sequence continues at coordinate 1,690,229 of NZ_BMFT01000001.1, read as the reverse complement.
GGATTTGTATGGTGTGAAGAAACTACTTCTATTCGGCCTATTCATGTATGGCACAGGGTCCTTAATCGGCCTTCTGTTCCATTCGTATTATCCTGGTGTGCTAACCGCTCGCTTCGTACAAGGAGCTGGAGTATCAGCAGTTCCAGCGCTAATTATGGTTATCGTTGCCCGTTGCATTGAACCGATACATCAGGGTAAGGCATTTGGTATGATCGGATCTATGGTGGCTTTTGGTGAAGGCATCGGTCCTGTGATCGGTGGAAGCATAACCGGTTATCTTCATTGGTCCTTTTTATTTATCTTGCCGATGATGACACTTCTGACGATTCCATTTTTCATTCAAACATTGCCTGACGAACCTGCAACAACAGTGAAAATTGACTTTGTCGGGGCGTCGTTATTATCCGTAGGGGTTATGACATTTACGCTATTCACAACGCTGTACCATCCGGTATTTATAAGCATTAGCGTAATATGTTTCATCGGATTTATATTGCGTATTCGACATGTGGAGCACCCTTTTATTGAGCCATCCTTGTTCGGTAGGAAAACATTTATCATCGGTGTACTCACGGGAAGCATCTTGTTAGGAACGGTGGCTGGTTATGTGTCGATGGTTCCTTACATGATGAAAGATGTGCATCATATGTCGACCAGTCTCATTGGAGTAGGCATTCTTTTTCCGGGTACGGTCAGTGTGGTCCTATTCGGGTTCATCGGTGGTGTATTGGTTGATAAACGAGGAAATCTGTTTGCCATGTTGACCGGCTTATGCATGATAGGTGTAAGTTTTCTGAGCGTTTCGTTGTATTTAGATGAAGCCCCTTGGCTTATTTCTGCTGCAATGATCCTAACTTTCAGTGGTCTCTCTTTTGTGAAAACCGTTATCTCCGCTAGCGTAGCGGGAGCACTGCATTCGGAGGAAACCGGTTCGGGCATGGGCCTGCTGAATTTCGCCTGCTCCCTAGCCGAAGCAATTGGCGTGGCTATCGTTGGAGGTTTATTGACCCAACCTTGGTTGACCTCCCCCTTTTTACCTACGATAACCAACGTTGCTGCATTTCTCTACAGCAATCTAATACTGATCTTTATCGCAACTATAGCCATTGGAGGTTTAGTATTCTTGGTCGTCTTTAGCCGAATACAAGATCCGTCTAAAAAGTCATTCATCGAAAAGTAAACTATAGTATTCATGACGAGATAAAGAATGTCCCGAATCATTCATTGAATGGATCTGGGCGTTCTTTTTTCATTCTATGGAATTCATTATAGTTAATTACGTCCATGGTGATTACTTGACAATAGTAACCATCAACTTTAGAATATTATTTATCTCGTCCATCAAGATAAATGATATGTAGATTCTTTATATACGAGATACTTTATAGTCATTCGATCCATATTTAATGAGGAATATACAACTCTCTTGATGCGCTTTTGTTTTGCAGAATCTATATAAGGGTGTGAAAATGTGGCTGTACTAGTCTTATACGCTTCAAAAACAGGAGCAACAGAGCAATGTGCAAAAGTATTATCGGAAGAACTCTCTAAATGCACCATTTGCGATATTTCTATAAATGAACCTAATCTGGCGGAATTTGATTCAATTATTTTAGGGGCTGGAGTGAGAGACGGAAAAATATACAAGCCGATTCGCGACGTAATCAAAAAAAATAAAGATGAATTGCTCAGCAAGAAAATGGGCTACTTCATTTGTAACGAGAAGCCCAAAAAGACAGAAGAAATAATTGGCGATAATATCCCGGATGATCTACGAAATGCAGCAATCTGTATTGAATCATTTGGTGGATACAAAGCCTATGCTGCACCTAAAGAAGGCACGGATCAATTAAAAGGAATTTTCGTTGACAGAATCAAGGCATTTGCACAACAGTTTAAATGAGTTCTCAAATTTTAAATGATTGCTTATATAATTGCTTGCATAGACATTTGTCAATCTTGTTATTTGCTTCTTACCCCTTTGTACTTTTTTACAAGATACTTAATGTATTCGGAGTAAAGAACACGCCGCTTCATTGCATGAAGCTCACCAATGAGCCGTGCACTGGAACGGCTTTTTTTATCATTTTTCGAAGGAGAGAAATACGATGTTTGAGTATACGCTTAAGGCATGGCTATAATCGTACACAATAAAAAGCCACCTTGTTTGGTGACCTTTTATTAAGATCAATTCCTATATCACTTCCAAAACTCGGTCCCGGCGAAAACAAGCTCTTTGCAGTACGTCCCATCCAACGTCTCCAAACAGTCAGCCCAAGGCACTCGTTGCTGGGTCATTGCACCAATGTCCTTAACTCTGTAGTACTCCTGGTAACAAACGGTCTGTTCATTAGCAGAATTGTTCCAATTGTCCCAGCCAAGAGGATGTATATGCGTGCCCATCTTACAATCCACAAATACAGTTTTGGCATATTCACGCCAAGGTCGCCCTAGGAACACTGGTGAAATATCATTTTGTTCCGCAGTTAAGAAACAACGCTTGAATACATACCCATAGGTTTGTCCCTCTGGAGTTGAAGCCGCCGTAATATAACCGGATTGGTTCTCATAATGACGTAAACTTCGAATCTCACAATCTTCAAAATAAGCCGTTGCTCCACCAAAGATGAAATCGATGGTGCCCTCTATGTAGCAATTCTGATACAGTTGGCGATAATGAGCATGATGCTCTCGTAAAGGAATGCCGCCAAACTCTAACCGCTCTCTTGGAGCGGGTGGCAATGGCCCCGTGAATAAAGTGTCCTGATGACCTCGGAGGGTACAATTCCTGAAAATCGCCTCATCACAATGCCCATATACCGCAACGGCCTGGCCGATATCGGCTCCTTGTCCTGCCGAATTTACAATCACGAGATTGTCCAACATGAGGTGCGATCCACCCAAGAATAAGGTTGGAGTCGCAAAGGTCTCAATGGATCTCCCCGTCTCATCCCGTTCCTTCGCATAACGATTCATCACAATCTCCACATGCCCGATTCCTATGATCGTAAGGTGCGAGCGATAGATTCGTACTTCTTCCGGGTAGACACCCGCCAGAATATATATGACTTCGGGTTCTGTTAAATATTGCTGCTCAAGTGAATCTATCGCTGCTTGAATGGTATGAAAGTCGCAAAAAGATTCTTTGCCAACTACAATCATATTTGATCCCATCCCTATTCCCTAAATTATAATTACAGGTGCTCAGACAAAAATTGCTGCCATGTGACCCGCATTTCTAACGTTTCCATATGCCCGCCAATAGTAACAACAGGTTGCCAATGTTCAGGTTTTCCTACATCCCGGTATGCTTCCGACAGACCTGCCGCCAAATGTTCGACACCTTCTAGAGGACACAACCGATCACTTTTGCCCACTAGACTCATTCGAGGTCGAGGAGCGATCATTTTTTGAATATCCAGTGTTGTAAAATGCTTCAATAAACCGGGAACATAAGAATAGAACCCGTGATGATCCAATCCCCGTTTGGCAATTAATGTGTGGGCATCCACTTGTCCGCAAATATCGATAATAACCCCAATTCGTTCATCCAATGCAGCCAACCACCACGCCATTAATCCACCCATAGACATGCCAATTGTAGCTATTCGGGCGGCATCAATATCCTCACGCTGACACATATAATCGACCAACCTCTGATTATCGTACAGCATCATTCCCCATAACACTTGGCCCTGCCACAGCATTTCCTTGACTAGCTCACTTTCCGTTTTACCACCACGTTCATTGAACCCCCACATGTCGATACAACAAGCCGCATAACCCATCCCCGTGAGGGTCTTTGCGAATGAAGGTTGTTGCAAATAAGCACTACTCAGGACAAACTCATTTCGTCCATTCGAATAATTTCCCCCATGTGAATGGTTAAAGACAACAAGCGGAAACGGACCTTCTCCCTTTAATGGAATGGCTACATAGGCAGGTACCTGCTCCATCCCATTCAAATCCAATAAGATCGATTCAAGCCGATACCCGTCTAGTACCTCATCTTTCAAAACTTTAGCTGAAATCGTCTTCTTAGTAGGGAGATCTCCTAACAACTGTAGCAGTAGCTGTTTGTCGGATTTCATAGCCCGTTCCGCTACTGCAACCTATTCTGTTCTGAAGACAGCGCTGTAACTGTAACTTTCTCTACCAGTTGTTCGGGTTTTCTTGTGTTCTTCGACCGGCAACTCACAATTTCTACACCTTCACTATTCTCAATGCAAAAAGCCGGACCTTCATGATTTTCAATCGTAACCTGATGAAATTGAATATCCTGCACATTGCCAAGGTAAAATCCACGGTTGGTCATTTTCTCGATGCCTGTCAACATATCGGGATGACCCGGAACCGCATGGTTCGCCATCGAGATGTCTATATTAGTAAATGTAATTTCGGAAATATATTGCTCTGCAAGTCCATAGATGAAGCCTGCTGCAGCATGAACGTTACGAGCAGTGATATTGGCATAATGAATGCGCCTAAAGCACGGCGTTTCATCTGTAATTGGATAAGGGTTCTTATCCCAAACATATTGTTCTTTGCCACGAGGGCCGCAAAAATAATACAGATTTAGCGTGAATGGACAAATCACATCTTCCATGACAATATTGCTGATTCGAATATCCTCAATGGTTCCTCCGCGTCCCCGTCTTGATTTCATACGGATACCACGGTCCGTTTGTTTGAATACGCAGTTACTAATGGTCACATTGCGAATATCCCCGCTCATTTCGCTTCCAAGCACGACACCCCCATGACCATGAACCATCGTACAGTTGGTAATCGTGATATTCTCGCAAGGAATTCGCTCTTTGGTGTCTTCGGTTCCCGCTTTGATCGCAATGCAGTCATCACCGACATCAATATTACAATTGCTAATGCGGACATTAGAACATGACTCCGGATTAATACCGTCGGTATTTGGAGAATCGGCAGGATTAAGAATCGACAAATTATCAATCGTAACATTGAAGCAAGCTATGGGATTCACAGTCCAGCTCGGAGAATTGGTGAGTGTCAAATCTTTGAGTGTTACACGCTTGCAACCCTCAAACCCAATTAAGGTCGGCCTTGGATACTTTAGCTCCTCCGGTTGATTTCGGAACTTATACCACCATGGAGCACCATTTCCGTCTATCGTACCGCTTCCAGTAATCGATATATTAACTAGACCCTTTCCATAGATACAAGGTGCATAAACTTCTCGCTTCACACCCTCCCATCTATTTTCCACTACGGGGAAATCTAAGGGGTTGTTACTAAATGAAAGAATAGCTCCGGGACTTAAGTTCAAATCAATATTGCTTTGTAAAAATATCGAGCCCGTCAGAAAAGTACCCGATGGTACATACACCGTTCCTCCACCTGCCTCGCTTGCAGCTGCTATGGCAGCCGTAATCGCGTGGGTCGCCAGCTCTCCACTGTCCTTACGCGCACCAAAATCTTCAATATTATAAATTTGCATTGTGATCGTCTCCTTTCCTATTCTATTGCTGAGCTAATCTCTTAATTGTTCGTATTCAGCACAAGCTTGCAAGAAGGCACCGATTCCCTTTTGATCGTTCGTAACGATAGGTTCGCTTATATAATAGGCGTAGCTACCATCGCGTTGATCGGCTCCACCTAAACCAGCTACTTGGCAGTTTTTATTTAAGTTAACCCATCCTTCTTTGGTCTCAAGCACAAATTCGATGATTAGCCCAAGAAATGCTGAGTCTAATGTTTCATACCAACTATCATCTAATACACCCAATCGAATCCCCTTTGCCATGGCATATACAATCATGCAGGAAGCGGAGGCTTCCAAATAATTACCTTTACGCCCACCTTGGTCCACTACTTGGTACCATACCCCTGTTTTGGCATCTTGGAATTTCTTCAGAGCAATTAAAGTGCCATGTAAAATGGTCACCAGTTTATCGTAATCTGAGTGTTGAGTCGGCAACAATTCGAGTACATCAACTAATGCCATGAGATACCAACCCATTGAGCGTCCCCAAAAGTTAGCTGATAACCCGGTCTGAGGATCACACCAGGGTTGAATGTGTTGTTCATCCCATGCGTGATATAGTAATCCCGTTTCTGAATCCCTTGTATGTTGATTAGACAGAATAAATTGTCTCGTCACATCGTCTAACCCTTGTCCTGCTTCAAATGTCAGGAGGTACTCTAAATAGAAAGGGGCACCCATGTATAAACCATCCAACCAAATTTGATAAGGATATATTTTTTTGTGCCAAAATGCCCCCTCAGAAGTTCGCGGATGTGACTTGAGCTGTTCTCTTAATAACGCTACTGCTCGTCGATATTTCTCCTGCTTTGTTTCTTTGTACAGGCTTAACAATAACTTGCCGTTGTTGAGGTGATCAATATTGTATTCATCCACTTTGTATCCCCATATGGAACCATCCTCTTGGACGAAATAATCCATATTCCCTTGAATGAACTGAAGATACTTAGGCTCCCCCGTTTGCTTCCACAGCAGTTCAAATCCTCTCAACACAACTCCGTAGTCATAGGACCATTTACCATGTTGATCCTTGTCTTCGTACAATTTTGGACAACGTTCCATGATTGAATGTGCTGTCTTAATCCCCCAATATGTCATTTTCGCCTCTCCCCCGATGGATCATATAATAAAAGGACTGAATCTCTGATGATTAACACTCCAGAGAATCAAGCCCTTTCTAGCTATAATGTGAACAAATCTACCTATGAATTAGAGACTGCATTTCGACGCATGCCATAATCAAGGCACCTACACCATGCAAGTCATTAGTCACCTTAGGACGAGTGACATAGTTCTCGTAATCTCCCGCCGAAGTACCGATACAAATATCTGGTAGAACTAATCTACCCTGCGGGTCCCATTGGATCACTCGAATTAAACCCTCGTACCCTCTCGAAGCAGCGTTGATAACTTCATCACTTACAATTCCGTGCTTCACTGCTTTGGCTATCGTGTAGATGAATAGACAGGAACCAGAAGTCTCCAACCAGTTTTCAGGTTGATCTCCTTTGTCGACTACCTGGTACCAGAGACCGCTATCCTTATCTTGATAACGAATCAGTGTGTACACGAAATCTCGTAACGTTAAACCAATTTCTTCTCGGCCCGGATCATCGACAGGCAACTGGTCAAGAAACTGAGATAAGGCTAGACCATACCATCCAAGTGATCTGCACCAGAATTCAGGTGAACATCCACTCTGTGAATTCGCCCACGGCATTCGCCGACTTTCATCCCACGCATGGTACAAAAGACCTGTCACTTCATCTTTCATATGCTTACGCATGAGACGTTCTTGATGTAATACCTCTTCACGTAGGCTTCTATCTCCATATACATTGGCATATTTCAACGAGAATACCCCAGCCATATAGAGCCCATCTAACCACATTTGATTCGGATACTTATCTTTGTGCCAATATCCACCATCAGAGGTTTTATTCAAAGTTAGCAACAAGTTTCGTAGCTTATCCGCAGCTATGCGATACTTCAGCTTACCCGTCCGCTCATGTAAATTAAAAAGCAGAAGTCCGGCCTGCATTGCATCTAATTCATCTCGAGCAAAATAGAAATTCCCGTTGTCGTCCACCAGGTCATCCACATATTGCTGAATATAATCAATATAGCGATCCTCTTGGAGAGATTCCCAGAGGAGCTCCATCCCACAGAGAAAAACTCCTTGGTGGTAATGCCAACGATGAGCTGGGGGAAGTTCACCCGCTTTGTAAGTGTCCATTAACGAATCGCAGGCCTTCTGGGCCCAATCCATAGGTGTCGCCGGTAGGCGAATTGTCATTGTTCTAAGCTCCTTCCAAATTAATAATCTCTCTATAACCTTGCGCTTGATCTAACCCTTCATGGAACCCAACATCGCACCTTTTGCAAAGTGCTTCTGCAAGAATGGATACACCATTAAAATTGGTAGAGTTGCAACAACGATAACAGCCATCTTAAGCGATTGATCCGGTGGTGGAACCGCTGCATCCAGTGTAGAGCTATAATCCATGCCACTGGCTAATACAACAATTTGTCGCAATAACACTTGAATCGGCCATTTCGCACTATCATCCAAATACAGAATGGCGTTCATGTAAGTATTCCAATACGTGACCGAATAGTATAAGGAGATCGTTGCTATCGCTGGCAAAGATAGTGGTAATACAATTTTGAATAATATGCCAAAATCGGTGCAACCATCGATCTTAGCTGATTCCTCCAGGCCCTCAGGTATATTTTGAAAAAAGCTCCTAAGAATGATCATATTAAATGCACTAATCGTAGATGGAAGAATGAGCGCTGCATAAGAATCAATCAATCCTAATTCTTTGACAACCAAAAATGTTGGAATCATTCCCCCATGGAATAACATCGTGAATACAACCAAGAAGTTCACGATATTACGTCCATCCAAATCCCTTCTAGAAAGACCGTAAGCCATCAGTGCCGTAACAAACATACTTAGCAAAGTACCAACAAGCGTTATTCCAATCGAAACACCCATTGCTCTGAATATCGTGTTCGTTGAGAAAATAAACTTATATGCTTCAAAACTCCACACTTTGGGAATCAAAACGAATTTATTCGCCGCTAATTCCGCACTTGTCGTGAACGAACCTGCCACAACATGAATGAACGGAAGCACCGTAATCAAAGCAATAATTGCAAGTAGTGTAAAGTTAATAGCAGCAAATATTCTGCCACCTATGGTTCTGTCCTCTACCATTTCAATTCCTCCCGCAAAATATCAATAAACGCCTTCTTCGCCCATTTTTTTGGATATTTTATTTACAGCCATGACCATAATTAATCCAATAATGGATTTGAAGAATCCGATTGCCGTACTGTAGCTAAACTTGCCTTGTCTCATACCTGCGGTGTATACATACGTATCAATAATTTCCGCAACTTCCCGATTCATGGAATTAAGTAATAGATATACATGTTCAAATCCAAGATCAAGAACGGAACCGATTTTCAAAATGAACAAGGTGACAATAACACCTCGAATTGCCGGAAGCGTGATATGCCAGATTTGTCTCAGTCTTCCCGCCCCGTCCATACGTGCCGCCTCATAAAGTCCAGGGTCAATAGCAGCAATGGAAGCCAAATAGATAATAGTTCCCCAGCCCGCTTCTCTCCAGATAATCTGAATAATATACATAGGTCTGAACCAACCGGGACTAAGCAGGAAATTGACTTTTTCAAATCCAAAATAGGTCAAGAGCTCGTTAATAATTCCTCCGTCCATCGTGACCATAACGAACGAAATCGAAACAATGATAACCCATGACATGAAATGGGGGATGTACACTAAGGTTTGAAAAAATCTTTTGAAAAATGTACCCCGGAGTTCATTCAACATTAAAGCCAGGATGATAGGGACCGGAAAATAGAATAGTAGATTCATTCCGAACAGAATCAGTGTATTACTTAAAATATTTAAGAAGTCGGCTTCGGTAAATAACCTTTGAAAATGCTGCAAACCAACCCATTCACTACCCATGATTCCTTTATAGGGCTTGTAATCTTGAAAAGAGATAATCAAGCCGTACATCGGAAAATATTTGAAAATGATAAAATAAAGTACTCCCGGTGTTAACATGACATACAGCCATTTATTTCTCCAAATCCGCTTTTTAAGTTCACTGCTGCGTTGGGGTTTCTTGATCTTTAGTTGAGGGGCAGCATTAGGCTGAGCGGTGACTTCCTGCATGGATCTCTTCCTTTCTACTCCAAAAGTTTCAGGTACGAATGTGGTATTGATTGAAAGGGCTGCTGAAATCTATCCTCTATCAACAGCCCTTTTCAATTTTTAAGTCTTTTAAACTAATGATTTATAGCCCTTATTATCTTGCAGCATTGTACTCTTCAATAATTTGGGCTCCGCCCCGACTCTTCCAGCTCTCAACTTGTTTTTCAAATCCTGCTTTATCCAGTTGACCATAAATATAATTGTAGGTTGCATCTGTAATGATCTGTTGAAGCTCAACACCTTTTGAGGTATAGGTAGCTGAATCTAACGCTGCGGTTGGATCTGCTACACCGAACTTGACATTCTCAAGCAACAATTCCTCGGCATGAATTCTACCTGGTAGTACGTTATAAGGTTGGTACATGCCATTGGTTTCTGCTTCACCGATCACGCTGTCCTTGTAACCTTTTACCTCACGTTCAATCAGTTCCTTGTCATCTCCAGCTTTGGCCTTGCCATCTTCAACCGTATAGTGTATACCTTCGATTCCCCAGTACATCAGGTTTGATACTTCAGGAGTCATCATTTTATCAAAGTAGGCCAGGATCTTCTTGAGTTCTGCCTCATCCTTCACAGCCGTTTTCGGGAACAACGCGACATTGTTATAACCCGGAATCATCCACTGCGTGATTTTCCCGTCTGGGCCTGCAACCATACTGTGTGTGTCAAGAACGGCATCAGGAACATTCTTTATTAAATCCTTATTCAATGAATCAATATCTTGCATAGATCCACCGATATAGAGACCTGCTTTTCCACTAGTGAACATATTGACAGCATCCGTCTTACTTGTTGCCGCGAAGTCCTGGTTCATATAACCGCCTTCACGTAATTTTTTGAAAAAATCCATGGTGTCTACATATTGCGAGAATGTAAATTCTGGCGCCAATTGACCGTCCTGTTCTCCCCATGTATTCGGTGTTCCGAACCACGACGAGACCGTTTTAAAGGCACCATAGATCAATTCATTCCGGTCAACAACACCAATCGTATCCTTGATTCCGTTACCGTCTGGATCTTGCTCTGTAAACGCTTTCGCCATTTTGAAGAGTTCATCCACATTTTTAGGTGCGCTGAGTCCCAATTTGTCAGCCCAGTCTTTACGATAAATGATGCCTTGACGTGCTAAAGGTCTACCGATATATAGCGAGTACAGCTTGCCATCTACTTTTGTATTATTCAGAATTTCTGGTTTTAGCTTGCTCAAATTAGGGAACTCACTCATGTAAGGCCCGATTTCCCAGAATTGTCCGTCCTTAATTGATTCTTTCATCTGAACGAAAGTTGTCTGATTCTTTAGATACACTACTTGTGGTAACGAACCGGTAGCAAGTGAAGTATTCAACTTTTCCTCGTACGTATCCGCCGGGAAGAATTGATAAGTCAACTTCGTGTTCGTTATTTTCTCAACTTCAGTCTTAATCGTATCTGGCGGTGTCTCGGATGTGTTTAATGGAAGCATGATTTTAATTTCAGTTGGTCCCTCTGCCTCTACAACCGCTGCTTTGTTACCTTCGTTCGTAGATACTGGATCCTTTGATTCCTTGCTGCTGTTACTGCTGTTGCCACCTGAGCAAGCAGATAACATGACACTGAAAGTTAACAGTGTAGTCAAGAAGATGGAGAATGATTTTTTCTTCATACCGTTTTTGACCTCCATTGGACTTGTATTGGTTACAAGGTCAACAGTACAGCGTCGATCTCATTACGAAAATAATCATTTACTCATAAACCCTGGTTCCTCAAGGGATGTGAGCAAATGATTATGATGATAATTGGTAGCGTTCACAAATAAAAAGAACGCCTTTCGGCGTCCTAGATGAAAAGGTTACTATTCAACTTATTGAGACTGATCGGTTTTGATTTGAAGATGAATTACCTGGAATTTCTCCATGTAATCATCGTTACTTGCTGCTAACTGCCAACCTAACTGGAATTTCTCCATCTAAATTGATGCTTAAGCTAATCATCCAGGTGATTTCGCCGAAATTACTGGAGCTATTCCAGTTAACAGTTCAAATCAGGATTTTCTCATCAAATTAACTGGAGTAATTACCGTTATTCGAAAATTTGTATAGCAATACCCCTCATTTGTTATCCCATGCAATTGCCTCATTATATTCTTGAATGATTAGCTCTCCACCATTGCGCTTCCATCGTTCAACCTCTTGCCCAAATCCCTCAACATCTAAATTACCAAGTATGTAATTATAGGTTGCATCCATAATAATGGAAGATAACTCCACATTCTTCTCATCATAGGTTGGAGAACTCAATTGAACTGTCGGATCATTTACTAGGAAATGTTCATTGTCTTCGCTTAGTTGGTCCGCGAGTGCGGTCAACTCCTCCTTCTTGGCTACCTCCATAATGTTCTTATTACTGAAATCAGCAATCATCAGCGAATATAAAGGATTCACTTCATGCACGCGTAGCTGCGATGTCTCTTCTGGAAGGATAACCTTCCCGTCTTCGAGTTGGTAATGCCGACCTTCAAATCCATATTTCATTAGATTAGCTACATCCTTATCCATCGTCCGATCGAAAAAAGTAAGAACCTGCTTCAACTCTTGCTCCGACTTAATAGCTTTCTTAGAAAAAAGATATAAACCATTGTAGTTTGGTATTGACCATACTTTATAACCTTGGGGCCCCTCAATACGGTTAATCAAAGAAAGTTCTGCCAGAGGGTTCTGAGCTTTGGCCTCAACAGATAATCGCTGGACGTCTGTCATGCTACCGATAAATATACCGGCCTGCCCACGAATAAATTCATCTCGTTGCACTTCTTTGCTAGTAAGCGCAAAGTCCTGATTAATTAATTTCTCATTATACAATTTCTTCATAAAGTCCATCGTGTCCATATATTCATCTGTCACGAATTCTGGAACAATCTGATGGTTCTCGATCTTCCAATTATTTGGTGTACCAAAATACGAGCTTAAGGTTTTGAATACACCATAGACGAGATCATTTCGATCTACTAATCCAATCGTATCCTGTACACCATTCTGATCAGGGTCATTATAAGTAAACTGCCTCATCACCTCATATAAATCATCCAATGTCTGGGGCTTACTTAACTGAAGATTATTAAGCCAATCTTGCCGAATAATGATTCCTTGTCTGGAAGAAGGACGCTCCGTATATAGGCCATATATTTTCCCGTCGATCGCAGCCTGATTCAGAATAGATTCATCTAGATTCTTGAGGTTAGGGAATTCCTGTAGATAAGGACCAATCTCCCAAAAGGCTTCTGAACGAATGGCATTTTTCACTAGATTATAGTCCGAAAATTTCACGAACGTAACTTTTCCCAAGGAATTTGTTGTAAGCGCGGTGTTCATTTTATCCGTATATACACCATCAGGCACCCATCTTATATCAAGCTTCACTTCAGTCAATCTTTCTAGTTCGTCCATTATTTCCTTCGATGGCTGTTGGGGGAAATGAAGCGGCGCCAGAATAGAGATAAGCGGGCGAGACGCATGAGAATTATTCCTTAATGATCCATTACTATTGCAAGCGCTTAAAATAATCATCATGAGAGCGATTATCAAACATAAAAGCTGAGTTCCCTTTCGCTTATATGTGTCTCTATACATCGTTTGTGTCCCCCTATAAACTTAAGTAGATTGATCCTCAATATGTAACTTTGTACCATTATAGAATACACCATAACCCTTGAAGTATTTACATTTCCTATTCATAATTAGGAGAAATGATTATCGCCATGCGAGATGATTATTGTTATTATCTAGTAGGTTTCATACACTTAAATCAAGTGATTACTTATACATAAGCAAAGGTGCTGAGTCTTGTGAGACCATTAAGCTTCTTAAGTAAACTAACTATCTTTACCTTTGTCATAAGTACGGTTCCCGTTCTGTTCATTGGTTCTTTTTCATATTTAACATCATCTAATGAGATTCAAAAAAAAGTAAATAAAAGCAAGATGGAATTGATTTCACAAATCAGTTCCAATGTGGAGCATAAGCTAACCACGGTTAATCAAACTTTAAACCAAGTTGTAAGCTCTAGTGTGTTAAAAAAAGCACTAGCTAACCCATTAAATGAGAACGATTTCATTCTATATAACGACCTAAGGAACGAAATACGGAATATGCAATCCTTTGATACCAAGCTAGAGGATGTTATTCTATTAAACCAACGACAAAATTGGATGATCAAAAATTCCGGGCTTTATCGATTAGATCAGTATAAGGACCATGAACAACTCTCGAATCTACTTAACACACCAGACAATATTTCATGGATATTAACCCCCTCTTCCTGGTTCTATAGTGAAGAAAGCATCAATCCGACAGGATGTAATTATAGTATTAGTCTTATTAAAAAGCTTCCGACCTCGAAGCTACAGAAATATGGACTGGCTCTTGCTAATATACCTGCCTGCAGCCTTCAAGATGATATCAATTCAGACACGCAGTCACTCGATAATATAATGATACTAAACGAAGATAACAACATCCTTTTTCACCCTGATCTCTCGTTCATTGGCAAGCCTGTAACCGAGAGTGGATTTTGTGAGGTTTCTTTGATTTCTGATCCTACGAAGACATCCGGACAATTCAAGACCTTAATCAATAAAAAAGACTACTCGGTCACTTATTTACGTTCTCAACTCAATGGTTGGGTGTATTTATCTGTTACTTCTATCGAGAGTTTGACCAAAGAATCTAATAAGATTGGTGCTATTACAATCTATTTATGTATCTTCATGTTAGTATTGTCTATACTGCTTGCTTGGACTGGTTCAAGACGTATGTATACACCTATTGAAAGACTGCTCAATCAAATGGGCCAACGTAAGAAGGATGTCAGATTAAGACATACAAATGAGTTTCAGATCATAGGTGAACAAATGCATCATTTATTCCAATCCAAATCACAGCTTGAAAAAGAAGTGCGCCAGCATATTCAACAAGTTCGTACGTTTTTCCTGATCAATGCATTCAAGGGCAATCTCAAAAAGCGCGAACTACTTGAAGAGCTGGAACAATTTCACTATCTCACGCAGGTTGAGGAATGGAAAACAATGGCTGTCATTACCTTATCCATCGATTTCTCTGACGATACAAGCTATGAGAAAAAAGATCTCAATCTATTATTATTTGCCGTACACAATATTATCGAAGAGTTAGTCTCTCAGGAACAACGACTTGCACCTGTCATTATGGATCAATCCGTAGTCGTATTATTGGGTAGCCAAGACAGTAATTCGGAGTCTTTTCACAAAACCTTATATTCGTTAACGGAGAAGTTGCAGCAAGAAATACATAATTATCTAAAACTAGTAGTCAGTATTGGCCTGAGTCTCCCCTTTAACTCAGTTCATAAAATATCAATCGCATATAGAGAAGGACTTGAAGCACTTAAGCATCGCATCAAGCTTGGCAAAGGTGTCATTATTCAGTATGAGAATATTAACTCGGGTAAGCATTATCTGAATCTTAATTATCCAACCCATAAAGAAAATGACTTGCTGGACGCCATCAAACTAGCTGAAACCGATAAAGCAAAAGAACTGATCCACCAGCTCTTTAAATCGATCTTTGCTGTAGAGCTTTCACCGCATGAATATCAAATTCCACTTACCCGGTTACTTAATAATCTACTCATTATGATGCAGGAATCCGGGATTAGTTTAAATCAAATTTATCATGCAAATGGTTCGATATTTGAAGAGTTGCTTGACCTTCACACGGTAGCAGAGATTGAGGATTGGTTCTGGAGTATGGTCATTCATCCTATGATCAAAATCTTCAACAGCAGGCAAAATGCCCAATATCACAACATCTCGGAGAAGATCATCGATTTGATTCAACATGATTATGATACGGATCTAACTTTAGAAGAATGCGCATCGCGTCTTCATTACAATGCCAATTATATTAGCAGTGTCTTCCGTAAGGAAACGAACTATTATTTCAGCGAATACCTCACGATGTATAGATTCAAAATGGCTAAAAAATGGCTTAGTGAGACCGATATGCCCATTAAGGATATTGCTGCCAAACTAAGATATAACAATTCGCAAAATTTCATTCGTTCTTTCCGTAAGCAGGAAGGAATGACCCCGGGGCAATATCGTGATAGTAATTCAGCTTCCAAATCAAAAACGAAGCTTGATGAATCGATGTAGTATTGGAGTGAATTAATTTTCACGTGTGCATAGTATTTAATCCTTGATTTTATTGGAAACTTCAAATAGAATGAAATCGTTAACAATTATAGTTTGTTAAGGAGATCCTATGGTTACGATCAAAGATATTGCTCGTGTCGCTGGTGTATCACACACTACGGTATCTCGGGCACTCAATGGAAATACGCTCATCAAGAAAGAAACACGCGATAGAATTGAGAAAATCGCTGCTGAACTGAATTACATACCCAATTACAGCGCCAAAAGCCTAGTCATGAAAAGATCTTATACGATCGGGTTATTCCTCTCCAGCATTGATCAAGGAACATCTGCAAGCTTTCTCGTGGATGTCATTAAAGGGATTAACCATGTTCTAGATGAAAATTACAACCTGAGTGTAAATGGAATTGATAGTATTCAAAACCTGGATACCATCTCACCTCATCGTTTTGATGGCATACTTGTCATGAGTCAGAGTGATGCGGATAACGCCTTTATCTACCATGTTAAAAAGATGGGCATACCATTAGTCGTGCTGAATCGCCAACTTGAGGATCTTAGCATTATGAATGTCGTAGCTAACGACCGTGCTGGCGTGAAAGAAGCTATCGATTACGCCATTTCACAAGGTCATCAAACCTGTGCAATTATAGAAGGAAAGTCAGGATTCAAATCGTCCGCAGAACGTAAACAAGGTTTTCTTGATAGTTTGCTCGCACATCGGCTTTCCATCATTTCAGATTATTTTGTTTCAGGCGATTATAGTATCGAAAGTGGATATACAGGAATGTGTACCTTATTAGCACTGCCTGAGCCCCCCTCACTTGTATTTTGCAGTAATGATGATATGGCGATTGGGGCGATGAATGCATGTTTTGCGAATCAAGTCGCAGTTCCAACTAGCCTATCCCTGATTGGCTTTGATGATATTGTGTTTGCTAGATATACCAACCCTGCCCTCACGACTGTACGCAGGCCGATTTCAGACATTAGCGAGCTTGGTACAACCAAGCTAATTGAATTAATGACACAACCTGAAACGAAGCCAGAGCAATTGTTTGTCAAAACCAGCCTCATGATTCGCCATACCGTAGCAAAAGTTTAATCCTATACAATTACCCATTTCGGAAGCTGAGCAATTAAAAGATTTATCCATCTTGATAAAAAAGAGCTTCTCTTTTTTATATATAAAAATGTTCACGTGTGCATTGAAAATTAACCCACAAAAAAAGGAGCTATGATCACTTATGACATCCCTACTTTCGCGAATTACTCACCCCGATTTACCTAGTTTCCCAGAACGTATGATCCAATTTGGAGAAGGAAACTTCATGCGTGCTTTTGTAGATTGGCAATTGCAGCAAATGAATAACCAAGGACTTTTTAATGGAAGTGCAGTCTTAGTTCAACCAATCGAGCAAGGCTTGAGTGGATTATTGGCTGAGCAGGACAATCTGTATACCATCTTTCTAAATGGTATTTTAAATCAACAAACCGTAAATGACTCCGAGATTATTACGAGTATAAGTCGTGTAATCAATCCCTACTCCCAGTATGAAGATTATATGGCATTAGCTGAAGATGACGGGTTTGAATTCATTACTTCCAATACGACTGAAGCTGGAATTGCTTATCATCCTGAAGATCGTCTTACGGATGCACCACAGAAGAGTTTTCCAGCCAAATTAACCGCCCTTCTCTATAAACGTTTCCAATTAGGCAAAAAAGGGTTCGTCATTATCCCTTGTGAGTTGATCGACCGTAACGGTGAGAAGTTACAGCAAATCGTCATTCAATATGCCGAGGAATGGCAGTTAGGGCAGGACTTCCTGCACTGGTTAGAAGCGGAGAATACCTTCTGCTGTAGCTTAGTTGACCGAATTGTTCCGGGGTACCCTCGTGACAAAGCCAAAGTGTTAGAAGCCGAACTCGGATATCAAGACAAAATTATGGTAACAGCAGAACCTTTCCTGTTATGGGTCATTGAAGGACCCGCATGGATTTCCGAACGCTTGCCTTTCTCCAAAGCGGGGCTAAATGTTGTTGTGACGAATGATATGACCCCTTACCGGGAACAAAAGGTTCATCTCTTGAATGGTCCGCACACAGCTATGGTTCCTCTCGCCTTATTAGCTGGTCTTGAAACCGTTGAAGATGTGATGAACGATGGCGACTTCTCCTCTTTCGTTAAGCAATTAATGGAAGATGAATTGATCCCTATGCTCAATCTACCGAAGGAATCATTACTGACCTATGCGGAGGCTGTGCTAGAACGATTCAAGAATCCATTTATCCGCCATGAATTATCATCCATCTCGCTCAACAGCATCTCCAAATTTAAAACACGCCTGTTACCGGTTTTACTTCGATACCAAGAGGTTAACGGTGACCTTCCAAAACTCATGACCCTCTCCTTTGCTGCTTTATTGCTAAGCTATCGAGGAGATCGATTGAAGCGTCAAGACAGTACAGAAGTTCTAACGATTTTCGATCAAGCGTGGAACAACCCTACTTCGTTCGTTCACACAATTCTTCAGGAGGAAAGCTTATGGGGCCAAGATTTAACAAAGGTTCCTGACTTGAGCGAAGTTATTGAATTCAATATAGAGCAGCTGGAACAGTTAGGTAGCCGTGCAGCTCTACAAAAACTGGTATAGGGGGAATCGCTCACATGCAAACATTAATGAAAATGAACCCTCGGGATACGGTGGCGGTCGCTCTACGTCCGATCCAAGCAGGTGAAGAGCTTCATTTTGATGACCAAATGCTACAAGTTCAACAAGACATTCCGCAAGGACATAAAGTTGCGCTCAAAGATTTTGCTCCTATTACGATCATTACTAAATATGGTTACCCCATTGGTCATGCAACATCGTTCATCCAAAGAGGCGAATGGGTTCACACCCATAACATCAAAACCAACTTAGCCGGTGAAGAAGAATATGAATATCAACCGGACATTCATCCTGTTACCTATCCTAAACGTGAGCTAACCTTTAACGGGTATCGCCGTGCAAATGGAAAAGTTGGCATTCGTAATGACTTGTATATCGTGCCAACCGTTGGTTGTGTGAATGGCATTGCAGAGCAAATGTTATCTACATTCAAATCGCTTCATCCGGACTTAGGGAGCTTTGATAACATCACGGTTCTCAAGCATCCTTACGGGTGCTCGCAATTGGGAGACGATCACCGCATGACCCGCAGTATCTTAATCGATGCCGTCAAACATCCCAACGCGGGTGGTGTCTTGGTCTTTGGATTAGGCTGCGAGAACAATATCGTTACCGAATTCAGAAACCTCATGGGTGATTATGATGACAGCCGTGTGAAATACCTGGTGGCACAAGAAGTTGGCGACGAGGTAGAAGCAGGTTTGACTCTCCTTGAAGAACTTTTTGTAGCAGCACAAGATGATCATCGGGAGCCAATTCCAGTTAGTGAACTGAACGTGGGCTTGAAATGTGGCGGTTCCGATGGTTTTTCAGGTATTACAGCTAACCCGCTGTTAGGAGCCTTCTCTGATTTTCTTATCTCACAAGGCGGAACAACCGTATTAACGGAAGTCCCTGAAATGTTTGGTGCGGAGAAAATGCTGATGGCCCGTGCAGAAAGTCGTGAAGTGTTCGAACAAACGGTCTCCTTAATTAATAATTTCAAACAATATTTCTTGTCTTATGGTGAACCGGTGTACGAAAACCCTTCTCCAGGTAACAAAGCGGGTGGTATCAGTACATTGGAAGACAAATCATTAGGTTGTACTCAAAAAGCGGGAACCTCCCCGGTTGTGGACGTATTGGAATACGGCGAGAAGCTGCGTAAAAAAGGACTAAGTCTTTTGCAGGCACCAGGTAATGACCTTGTGGCATCCTCTGCACTCGCTGCATCCGATTGTCATCTCGTCTTGTTCACTACGGGTCGAGGTACACCATTTGGCAGTTTCGTTCCGACGGTAAAAATCGCTACAAACAATGATATTTTCGTGGGCAAAAAGCATTGGATGGATTTCAACGCTGGTTCCCTACTGGAGACATCCATGGCTGAGGTGCTGGAACAATTTATTACTTATGTGGTTGCAGTTGCAAGTGGTCAGAAAACACGTAACGAACAAAATGATGTACGGGAACTAGCCATCTTTAAAACCGGAGTTACCTTGTAAGTTGACTTCTGACTATCAACCTGTAAATCAAAGGAGCAAATGAAATGTTCTTAAACGACAACTTTTTATTAACCACGGATATGGCACAACAACTATTCCATGAACATGCCAAACCTATGCCTATCATCGACTACCATTGTCATCTAGATCCTAAAGAAATCTATGAGAACAAACCGTTCCCCAATATAACCGCGGCTTGGTTATACGGCGATCACTATAAATGGCGGTTGATGCGTGCAAATGGTGTCCCAGAATCCAATATTACAGGAGATGCTTCCGACTACGACAAATTTGTAGCTTGGGCAAGAACCGTTCCTAAGATCATCGGCAATCCTTTATACAGCTGGACCCATCTGGAGCTTCGCCGTTTCTTCGGGATTACGGAGCTTTTAAATGAAGAATCGGCCCCTAGAATCTGGGAAGAAGTGAACCAGAAGTTAGCTACGGAGCCTTTTAAACGCCGTAATATTATCAAAAATTGTAACGTAAAGATTGTATGCACAACGGATGACCCTGCGGATGATTTGAGTTACCATCAAGCTTTAAAGCAAGAAGAACACGACTTTAAAGTACTGCCTACTTTCCGTCCCGATAAAGCTTTGAACATTGATGCCATAGGATTCAAGGAATGGATTCAAAAATTAGGGCAAGTTGTTGGCACTACCATCAATTCTTACAGCGATTTGTTAGGGGCTTTGAAACAACGGGTGGATTTCTTCCACGACAATGGTTGCCGTTTATCCGATCATGCACTGGATGTCCTGCGTTATCAAGCAAGCAACCTTCAAGTGGTTGAGCGGGTTTTTGCAAAGAGGCTCGCTGGTGAAGAATTGTCGCAAGAAGAAATTACGATGTACCGGACGGAGCTCCTCTCTTCATTGATTGGGTTCTATTATGAGAAGAATTGGACCATGCAATTGCATTTGCATGCCTATCGTAACAACAATACCCCGATGTTTGAGAAATTGGGTCCTGATACGGGTTACGATGGGATTAACGATTTGTCGATCACCGAAGCGCTCTCGAAAATGTTAGATCAAGCTGAATGTCGCCAAGGTTTACCTAAGACCATCTTGTATTCACTGAATCCGAACGATTACCCAGCGTTGCTTGCATTAATGGGCTGCTACCAAAAAGACACCGCTGGCAAAATCCAACTTGGATCAGGCTGGTGGTACAACGATACGCGAAACGGGATGCGCCAGCAACTAACTATGTTTGCCGATCATAGTGTACTAAGTCATTTCGTAGGTATGTTAACGGACTCGCGTAGTTTTCTATCCTATACCCGCCATGAATATTTCCGCCGTGTATTGTGTGAATTGGTTGGTGAGTGGGTAGAACGTGGTGAGGCTCCAAATGACGTCACATTGCTCGAACAAATGGTCGAAGACATTTCATACCGTAATGCTTCCGAATACTTTGGATTTCAACTTTGTTAATCATCTGACCGCATGAGTAGTAATTGAATGGGAGGTTTCCATAGCGGAAACCTCCTCCCTCTTTCATTTTAGAAAACATACGAGGATGCGAGGAGAAAGATATGACTCACACACTGTTTATCGCTGGAGATTCTACTGCGGCTCTGAAAGGGGCTGCCGAAAAACCGATGACGGGTTGGGGAGAATACCTGCAAGCTCATTTTGGATCTTCTATTGAGGTGGATAATCGTGCTATTAACGGTCGTAGCACCAAAACGTTTCTAGCAGAAGGCCGATTGGCTCACATAGCACACGACATGCAGGCTGGTGACTATATGTTTATTCAATTTGGACACAATGACGGAAAGATCGATGATCCTGCACGCTATACCAATCCCGATCTAGATTACCGAAGTAACTTGATTCAGTTCATTGAATGTGCCCGGGGACGTGGTGGAGTTCCCGTATTATTATCTTCCGTAAGTCGCCGTCGCTTTACAGTTGATGGTCATCTCGACCCTCTTGCTGTAGGGCCTTATCCAGAAGCAATGAAGCAAGTAGCTGCGCAGACACAGACACCGCTACTCGATATATTCGAAGCTTCTCAACAGCTATACAACACTTTAGGAGAACACGAGTCTAAGAAGCTGTTTATTCATCTGCCTGACAAGACACATCCTAATTATCCAAATGGTATTATAGACGATACCCATTTCTCAGATGTAGGAGCTCGGCAAATAGCTGATTTAGTGGCTAACGCTATTCATCAATCTAATGCTCCTAGTCTGTCTAGATTGAGACAACATTTAAAAGGAGATTTCTTATGATAGCCCCTCTTCATTTAGGTATCCGTGCCCATGACTTTGGAATACGTCCAATACATGAGCTCATAAAGATGATACAACGTTACAAGTTCTCTCATATTCAATTTGCAGTACAAAAGTCTTTTCCCGAAAGTGTTCCTAGCCTATCCATGTTAAGCCCGGGAACTGCACGTTATTTCGGCAATGAATTTAGACAAGCAGGCATCCAAATTGCCGTTCTAGGTTGTTACGTCAATATTGTAGCTCCTGATCCATCCAAACGTACACAAGCTATAGCTGATTTCGTTACACATCTTCGTTTGGCTAGAGACTTTGGTGCTAGTCTAGTAGGGACTGAAACAGGTAGCTTAGGGCAAGGATATACTGAAGATAATTTTACGGAAGAAGCTTTTCAAGAGGTAGTGACCTCGGTAAAAGCTATGGTAGCCGAAGCCGAACGTTTTGGCGTAACGGTGGGAATTGAAGCAGGGCAGAATCATCCCCTTTACTCGGCTCCTCTGACACGCCGATTGTTGGATGTTATTCCATCCCAAAATCTACAAATTATTTTAGATTGCGCGAATCTCATATCACCCACCAATTACACACAACAAGAAGACATCATTAATGAAGCTATCGAACTATTAGGAAATCGAATTGCCGTCATTCACTTAAAAGACTTTAAAGTTACGGATGAAAGGGTCCATTTTGTTCCGATTGGCCAAGGTTGTCTCAAGTTTGCACCAATTCTTCGTTATATGAAATACCAGCGCCCACATATCCAAGGTATTATAGAAAGTACAACAGAAGAGCATCTTGAAGCGAGCATTGCTTATTTGCAACGGATTTATGTGAGCGTATAGCGGATATTAAGGGTAACTCAAACCAAATCCTAACGGATACGCTGAACTAATCGTTACCGGCAATTTACCCTTCGGATTAGCACCGAATATGACCCGAACGGCTGCATCCCAGGATACAGGAATCGGGGTCATCCAATACCAAGTATCTAAAGCGTAGGTTGCCAAATATGCTGATACACCCGGATAACCCAAAATGTCATTCGGATTTCCAAGGGATACTGCAACAACCGGCTTTCCGGTACCTTGCAGCTGATTCACAAGATCTATTTGACCTTGCGCGATTTGACTATCTGAATAAGTAAACACGATAATTCGATCCGCAGATTGGGCTTGTTCAAGGGCTGCGTCTATACTCTCTTGGCTTACATCTAGTTTTTCTCCGGTCGCTCGGGCAGCTTGGTAAGAGATAACCTCACCTTTGCTTACTTTCCTTACAGTCTCTGCAATTTGCTCTGCATATGCCACACTGACAATCAGTGTGGATTCGTTGGTTTGTGGATCAAACGGCAAAACATTAACG
The DNA here is from genome assembly GCF_014639155.1 of Paenibacillus segetis. Classification (NCBI taxonomy): domain Bacteria; kingdom Bacillati; phylum Bacillota; class Bacilli; order Caryophanales; family Paenibacillaceae; genus Paenibacillus; species Paenibacillus segetis. Next base: position 1,666,530 of record NZ_BMFT01000001.1, on the reverse strand, counting down.
TTCTTAAGTAATGTTATGGAGTCCTGTGCAATTTGCTCTGAAATCTCCCAGTGATCCTTGCTTCCAACCACCATTGTGGCATGATCGATGTCTACAAATCGATGATCAAACATTTTATTTTCTAACTTATATGTAATAATACGTTCCACTGACTCATCAATTCGACTTCTTGTAATCTTACCATCTTGTAGAGCTTGATATAGTGAATCCACGGTATCTAGCTGATCCGATGCGGATCCGTTGGCCATGATGATATCTGCCCCAGCATTAATTGCCATCACAGCTGCTTCTCCTGCTCCCCAATTATTCGATATGGCTTCCATGACCATCGCGTCGGTAACAATAATACCTTGAAACCCAAGTTCATCACGCAATAAACCAGTGAGAACCTTCTTGGATAAGGTTGCTGGTAGTTCAGGATCTATCGCTTGAATAATGATGTGTGAAGTCATAATGGACTCAATTCCTTGGTCTATTGCCGTTTTAAATGGAGGCAAATGTACCTTCCTTAGAACATCTTCGCTGTAAGTTACCGTGGCCAAAGTGGTATGCGAGTCGAAACTTGTGTCCCCATGACCAGGAAAATGTTTGGCGCTAGAGATCATCCCTTCACTCTTGTACCCCTTAACTTCCGCTGCAACCATCTCGTTAACGAGCTTAGTATCTTCTCCAAAAGAGCGAACGCCAATAACCGAGTTCAAAGGATTGGAGTACACATCCGCAACAGGTGAATAACTCCAGTGGAATCCCATAGCTTTTGCTTCTGCTGCCGTTATTTTAGCGGCTTGATAAGCATATTCGACATTTTGAGTTGCCCCAATTGCCATTTGTCTAGGCAGTACGGTAGCTTCACCCGGAACTCTTTGGGCCGCACCATACTCCAAGTCACCAGTAATGAACATAGGTATACCTAATCTAGACTCCGAAGCCCATTGTTGCAGTTGATTGTTAAAGGTAGCTGCTTCCTTAGCCGAAACTTTTTGATCATTTAACAGAACACTTCCGATATAGTATTCCTGAATCATTTCTTTGGAAAATGATTCTTGGTTCCGTAATGGTGTATACATGACAAGCTGACCAATCTTTTCTTTGTCATTCATTTTGGCCACGATATCCTTGGCATTTAGGTTTGATATGATATCATGCTCTTTCCGAGCGATAGGTTCTTGTGGTGAGGAAGAATTCAAAGCATAGATGACTACCGCTGCAACGATTACTACAGCAATGGCCATTAAGAAAAATGGTTTCTTCTTCATAAAATAACCTCCCTAAAATAGGTAACTAAGCTTACCCTACTCTAGAGAGGTATTTTATGTCAACATTCCCTAATATTATGTCCGATTCGGATAACTATTTGTACCAATACCCTTTAATCCCTTTTTCCATCCGTACTAACGCCTCGAGGTAATAGTAGTCGCCCCAGATCACATAGCCATCCGGCGCGATTCCCCCTCTAACATGATAAGAACCATGCTTCAGCAGGCCTTCCGCATCTGGGAGATCACTGGTCGCATAGTTTGCGACCAAAGATTTCATACTGCTCTGAAGTGCTGCTTCAAATATGATTCGATCAGGATCATGAGCATCGATCAATTCTAGCAATTCAAGCAGGCCACAAGCGGTTATCGCGGATGCGGAGCTATCTCGTGGCGTATCCTTTTCAACTGGCACGTCGAAATCCCAATAGGCTACATGATCTTCAGGTAAATGTGCAATAAAATAGTGAGCGAGTCGTTTAGAAGTATCTAGGAAACTAGCATTCTTGGTATAGCGATAAGCAAGCGCAAACCCATATATCCCCCAAGCTTGCCCGCGTGTCCAGGTAGACCCATCTTCAAATCCTTGATGCGTTCCACCACGCAATGCATGTCCATTCTCCGGATCAAAATAAAATGTATGATAAGAAGAGGCATCCCCACGCACTAAGAATTTCTGACTTTTAAGCGCATGCTGGTAAGCAAGATCATAATAAATCTTATTTCCCGTCTGCTCATATGCCCAGAACAACAAGGGAAGATTCAATAAACAGTCAATGATGATGCGTCCACCATTCTCTGGATCACCTTCTAGCCCCCACGCTTGAATGATCCCTGCCTTCGGGCGCCAACGGGCAACTAACGTATCAGCCGCCTGCAAAGCAACTTGCCGCGCCTCTTCACTTCCCGTTATCTTCCACTGAGCTACAGCTGACAAGGAATATAAGAATCCAATATCATGGTGGTCCAAGGCAACATGACGATCCAAACGATCTTTAAAGTTCGCTAGATAAGACTCAGCCGCTTCTTTATAGAAAGGATCTTGACTGTATTCATGGGCTAGCCACATCATTCCAATGTAGAACCCTTCGATCCAGTCCCCGTTATCTCCCCAGTCATAACACTGACCTTCCGAAATATGCGGAAGTTTGCCCGGATGCTTCATAATATTATTTTTTACCTTTAAGATTGCGTTATCAATTGCCGCTTGCCACATGCTTACCCAACTCCTTTGAAGTATTTGTAGAATAATAAATAAGGTCAGTCTCTGAATCACGCACAGTGATCTCTCCCGCCAAATCACGTTCTACAATCGGCGGATTCATCCAGTGACGTGCATTATCTTCACAATACGTTGTACCAAATACCGCAGAAATCAACCAATGTTCCCCTACTAACAAGCGATTTGTTAAAGTTGGAATCACTGTACGTGGTTTAAGTAAGTTTGTATTGGGGTCGGGGTAGACATTTTGTGCTTCTTCGAAGCCTTCCAGACTAATGATCCCACTAATCCCCCATGGCAAATGGACTGAAATACCTTTTTCTACAGCGCGTATCATGTCCTTCTCTGTAATCGCAAAATCCTTTGGTGGCTGGATTGCGAACCCACCTTCAGCCACATCCAATTGGCGCCCATTTCGAATCTGATGGATTCGAATATGCCATATGCCTGCTGGAATGATCCATGTCCGCACCTCTACATCCTGCCAAGGTAACCAGCGAGAGTAGACTACTTTCTCCTCAATGTGGAACTCTTCACATTCACGACGTACTCGGTAATGTTCATCACATTCGCTCAGCGCGAGTGTAGAATCGTATGCACCTTGTGTTAATCCATAATATCCCTTCGGTACACTGAATCCAAATAAGGTCGAGTAAGCAAATTTAGAATACTTTGCAGCATTATGTGCCATTTCAAAGTTAGCCATTTGCCCTGATCCATAGGCAATTACATGCTTATTTCCCTCAGGGCGACAAATCGTCATCCGTGCATGCGGCTGGGCACGAACCGATTTCAGCTCCGGTAAGTCTTCCTCCTCTACCTGCCAGAATGGATGCTCGTCAGGTAAGGCAAGAATCAAAAATGCTTTGAATGACCAATATGGAGATCCTGGTGCATTATAGCTCTCACCCATAATTAGGTTCGGATAGGCATAACCAATACTTAACAATCTCTCTGTCGTAAAGATAGGTTGGTCAAACCACCAACGCAAATGCCGCATAATGATTCCCTTCATGACCCCGAGCGAAAAAGGTTGAACATCTGCATACACGAGCGCACTCCAGAATGATACTTGAGCAAAACGATAGGTCATACTTCGACCAAACGGAATACTACTCCCGTCCTCAGCGAACCAGTACATGAAGTCCTGTGCAAAGAGTGTAGCTCGTTCTCTATATCGAGTCGCGCGTACGGGATCGTCTTCTCCCATTAATTGAGCATAGATAAGCGAATAGAAATGCATAGCGAATGGAATATAGTAATCTCGTTGATCTGTGTTGCCATCAGAATACCATCCATCACCCAAATAATAGGTATCGATTGTATCGAGGTATTTATCCATAATTTCTTGATTATAAGGTAAGCCGACTTTTTTGAACCCAATATTCACTAATACAGTGAACATGAGCCAATTGTTAGGATTTGAGCGATCTACCAGATTAATTTGGTTAAGCCATCGGTACAAGGAATCCTTTTGCTCTTTATTTAACGGATCCCAAATTTGATGTGGAACAAGTGCTAGTCCTAATCCCAATACGGACTGTTCGACCATCCGTTGGTCTTTCGTGCCGAAATCTCCCCAATATTCCGCATGTTCAGGATCAGTACCATGAATAATCCCTTCAATATAATTGGGCCACAGATCAGATTCACCACCACCGCTTGCAAGTGGGATCAATCCCCATAAAGGACGAGCAAACGCTTCCATGAGTGCAATCGCTTCATTATATACAGCACCCGTCGCTCCAAGTTCCAGTCCAGCAAACCCTGGCGTAAATCGATCCTTCAAAGGTTCAAATGTCTCTGTAACAGCTTGTTGCAAATCAGCTTTCGTAAGAAATTGTTTCCACGTTGCCTCATGGTGTATTGACTTCATTTGTCATCCCTATTCTGCCTATTGGCTTTTTTTAATTCCAAGCTGAATACTCACTTGGTCTCATCCCAATTTCGCGCTTGAATAACTTAATGAAATAACTTTTATTGGCATATCCCAAATAATCAGAGATATCTTCAACCGTTTTGTTAGACTGCTGCAGTAATTCCTTCGCTTTTTGCAGCTTCATCATGTTCACATATTCAATAAAGTTATAATCGGTTTCTCGCTTGAACAAGCGGCTGAAGTAGCTAGAGTTCAAATTTAGATACCCTGCCATATCTTCCAGCGTGATCTTTTCCGTTACATGTTGAATTACATATTGCTGTGCTTTGATAATTTCGGGTCTTTTAGAATGAACAGCGACCAAGCTCATTTTGCGGAAAATTTGTTCAAAATATTGGCTCATCCATTGCTGCAGATGATCTATCGTTTCGATTGAATTTATTACATCATATAGTTTTTCTTCGGACAAATCTGTTTGATACTGTAGAGTTATTTTTGTTTTCAACTGCAATTCTAACAACAATTGTAATGTCCATTCTTTCACATCACCTGGATGAAACCGATTGGATTTCACCCAATCGACCCAACGATCCAGAACCGCTTGCAGTTCCTTAGGTTGATTTAAAGCGAGCATATCATTAATAGCTGAATAATAACGTGAATATTCGGAATACATATCCAAATCAGAGAAAGCTACCTTTTCAAAAAGATGAACTGTTGATTCACTTAAGTAAAAGCGTTGCGTCGGTTCTTTGAGCATGGGTAGCAGAATCTTCCTAATCTCGTCTTGATTGCATGCCTCACGTCCTACGAAACAAGAAACAGATATTTTTAAATATTTATGTATTGCAGAAATACTTTGCTTTGCCGAATAGTTAAGTAATTGCTGCTCCTTATCCGGTTCTTCACAGCAGAATAGCACAATCAATTCATTATTGCTATGCTGAAAAATCTCACAGCGATGCTGCGAAGTTAAGATTTCCTGAAGTATATTCTCCACAGCAAACACAATCGTATAATCGTTCATTTTCCGCGTCAAAGTCACATTTGTCATACGATTCACTGTTACGACCATGGGGATATAATACTTTGCGTTTAATGTAATCCCTTGGATACGGGCTTGTTCAACCCAGGTCTCTTTGTTCGCTGATGATTGATACAGCGTATCTTTCATGAACTTTTCTCTTAACGCTACTCTATTTAACGATTCCTTGCGTTTGTATAGCAACATTTCCGCTGACGTCTTCTTCACCGTATTTAAATCAGCTGAAATCTTATGCAGCACTTGTTGCAGATGTCCTACATCTAGAGTTTCTTTCAAAATATAATCATTCACCTGTAATTTTACCGCTTGCTGTGCAAAGTGAAACTCATTATGACATGACAAGATTACAGCTCGCAGATTCGAATTGATACCTCGAAGCTTTTGTAGTAATTCAATGCCATTCATCTTTGGCATTCCTATATCCGTAATCACAATATCAGGCGGAGATAACTGTGTTGCTTCCCAAGCTTCAAGCCCGTTAGAGTAGCAACCGATTAGTTCAATATCTAATGCTGACCAAGTAACCGTCTGCGAAAGATATCGTAAAACGGGATAATCATCATCAACGAGAATTGCTGTTAACATAATGCACGCCTACTCTCTCAATCTCTAATGGGAACCTAAAGGTAATCTCCGTACCTACGTTATGTTCACTATTAATATCCATATATAACTGAGCACCATAAATTAGTCGTAATCGTTGCACAACATTTCTTACTCCTATACCAGAAAATCCCTTTTTCACATGATCTCCCGACTCCTCGGTATCATCAAGCTTAGATCGAAGGACATTTAGCTGATCCTCTGTCATACCAATCCCATTGTCTCGTATAGAAATCTGTAACAATTCATTACCGTTATCCTGCATAATATCCGCATGGATAAAGAGTTCTCCATCAAATTGTTCAAACCCATGTATGATAGCGTTCTCAATCAAAGGTTGGAGCAAAAATCGTGGAACTCTAGCGTTTGCGCATGTTTCGGATGCTAAGTCCACCTCAAGTCTTACCTGGTTAGCATGACGAAAATTCATTAATCGTACATAATGTGATACTGTATTCACTTCTTCTTGGAGAGCGATAAACTCATTATCTCGATTAAATGTCATTCGTAATAAAGAAGACAGTGAACCAATCAGTTCAGCGCTTTCCTGGTCTCCTTGAATCAAAATATGAAGCCGGATAGAGTTCAGTAGATTGAACATAAAATGTGGGTTTATCTGAGCCTGAAGCATTTCTAATTCTGCCTTCCGTTTCTTGCTTTGCTCAACCGTAATTTGCTCAATCATGGACTGAATCTGATCTAGCATATAATCAATCGTCGACGCCAGATGAGCCACTTCATTCTGTCCACCTATTCCGGAACGAAGTTCTAACTGACCACGCCCAATCTTCTTTACAAATCGAGTTAGCTTGGCAATCGGACTTGTAAACTTCGAAATAAGCACAGTCAACAATACAAAGAATAGAATAGAAAATAGAACTTGCACGGTAAAACTAACAAATAATATCTGTTTGTTCTTCGCAACAGCTGATGATAGTGGAATGAGACTCACGATCGTCCATTTATTGCTCCCTAGCTCTTGCGCCACATATATATATTTCTTACCATCAATTTGAATCGTCTGCGAATTTTCGCCTTCATTCCACCAAGACATCTTCTTACCTATCTTTGTGGAATCAACATGTGAGACTACCACACCCTGTTCATCTAGCAAAAAGGTTTCTTGATCCTTGCCATGCTGCAAATAGGGATGAATTTTCCGTTCATTTACCGTGATCACAACATAACCAATGGGGGTAGCTGCGGTTGTCTTGATTGGCCTTCCGATCGTCACCCAATTGGATGAGTTCATATCAGATTTGTTATAGTAAATATTTTGTTGTCCTAGCCAATACGTAGAGAAGTTCGGCATACGATCTAACTTAGAGAACCAATTCTGTTCATATAATTGCACGGGATTGTAATCGCTATAAGAGTAACTCGTATATTTATAATTATTTTTCCCTAGGATAGTCACATAAAAGTCTTTATTTGTAAGAATTAAATCGTCTAGAAATCGTGATAATCGGCTGGTATTGATAACATAATCTGCCCTACTTGCTGCAGACTCAACCTTCTCGGGGTCTACTAATAATATTTGTCTAATTTCATTGTTCAATAATACAAAGTTCGATATCTCTAGCATTTGCTCAAAAATACGGTTCACATCGGATTTAGATGCTTTCAAAGAATCCTCAGCTGTCGAAATTGCTTTATCCAAGATAAGATCTCGCGTTAAATAGTTGGTAACGAGATAAACGACGATTAACGGAATCAACAAGCAAACGACTGCTGACCCAACTAACTTATTACGTAACGAAAGCTGTCTGATTTTCACTGGATGCTGGCCTCTAGTCTCAATTAATATTGGGGCAGGGATTTCCAGAACCTTCCCCTGCCCCTAAATTGTAAATCCTTTTGCCTAAAGCATCAACATGATTAAATACAAGGGTTATTATTGATTGTTCTTAACGACATCCGAGATCTTCTTATCAATATTACTAATGGTTGTATCGATATCTTGTTTATTGAGAATGTACAATTCCGCTTCAGGAATGACACTGTTCTTCGCTTCATCAGCATACTTTTCTGGTACTGGAGCATTACCAGGAACCGTAGTTGTCATTGTATATTTCAACGATTCCAAATCAATTTTAGAAGGATCCTTTGAACCGTTAACAATGGTATCAACTAACTTGTTAGTATCCGATTTCGCCCACCCAGAAAAGACACGTCCGCCAATTTCCAATCCTTCCGAAGTATACCATCTAACGAACTCATATGCTGCTTGCTTGTTCTTTGATTTAGAAGAAACACCCATATAAGTCGGTTGAACTGGTGAATAGTGTTTGCTCTCTCCGTCTAATTTAGGGAGCGGTGCAAATGCAGTCACGAATGTAGCTGGGATGGTATCTGTACCACCGGACTCTGCTACCATCCAGTCACCCATCGGCAGCATAGCAGCTAATTTGTTGAAGTATTGATTCCGATAAGCAAGCTTCTGCGAAATAATATCTTCATACATATTTGCACTCTTATCTTCATACATCATCTTTTTCATCATTTCTAAGTTCGCTTTAAGAATTGGATCCGTAGCGTTGGAAGTTCCATCTGCTTTCAAGTAAGTATTATCTGCAGGTTTACTCATGAGTTGTAATTGGAAGTAATCTGGCCAGTTGTGCAAATAAGCACCATAACGTTTGGTTGCGCCTTCACCTTGCGTCAATTTTTGAGCATACTCTTCGAAATCACTCCAAGTCCAGTCCGTTGGAACGGGTAGTCCCGCCTCATCTAACATCTCTTTATTCAAAAGAACGAACCAACGCTGCATGGAAGAAGGTAAAGCATAGATTTTACCATTTACTTTGGTATCTACTAGATACTCATCTTCGTATTTATAGCCATCTTTCTCTATGTAGCTTTCTAGTGGCTCAAGTAGACCGATATCCGCGCGTTGTGAATAGTTCGTATAAGGTAATTCAATAATATCGAGTTGATCATCCGATGCTGCCATCAAATCTAGTTTTTGCATGGATGCAATCGAATCACCCTTTTCATTCAATAGATCCAGTTCCACTTTGATGTTTGGATGACTCTTTTCAAACTCGGGAATAATGGTACTCCATTTCGCTTTCGCATCGGTTTGCCAAGTGCTTATTTTTACTGTAACTTGCTCCGCAGCTGGCTCTGTTCCCTTATTTCCTTGGTTAGATTCTGGAGCAGCTGAATTTGTACCGCCATTGCCACTACCACAAGCTGACACGAGCAACGCTAACGACAAGCCTACAACGGTTGTTGATAATTTCTTTTTCATGTGGACCCTCCTAAAATAATTCTTAATGTGTACCACCTATCTGTAAGTGCTTACAAACACATCCTACCACGACGAATTTTTATGCGAAGTTCTCAAATTTTACTGAAGAGAAACTATTTTGACTTGTTTATCCTTTAACCCCACCAAGTGAAATCCCCTCGATCACTTGCTTTTGACCAATCGCAAAAATGATCAATAGCGGCAAGATAGCTGATACAGCACCCGCCATCATGAGAGAGTACACATCACCATATTGGTCACCGAATAACCGGATTCCTAGCTGAATGGTAAATAGCTCTTTCGACTTCAAGAAAATAAGTGGATATTGATAGTCGTTCCAGGTCCAAATAAAACGTAAGATCGCATAAGTCGCGATGCCTGGACGAATGAGCGGGAGTGCAATTTGAAAGAAGGACCGAAAATGACCAGCTCCATCCATTCTGCCCGACTCTAGAAACTCGTTGTTTACCCCCATAAAAAATTGCCGAAGCATAAAGGCTCCTATAATACTAAAGCTGTTGATCAAAATCAACCCTGTGCGTGTATCTATGAGGTGCATCCAATTAAACAATAAGAATTGAGGAACAAGCGATGCTTGCGGTGGAACCATGTACAAAGCAAGGACAAGTAAAAACATGGTATCTCTGCCTCGAAACCGTAATTTAGAAAAGCCAAATGCAGCTAATGCACAGACAAATACGTTGATTACAGTCGTGGTAATTGTTATGTAAATAGAGTTTAGATAATATTGTGCGAAATCTCCTGACCATACTTGTTTATAGTTCTCGAGGGCATTCCATTTTCTTGGAATCCATTCAATCGGGAAATTAAATACGTCCGTTTCAAACTTGAACGATGTGGACATCATCCAGAAAAATGGAAGGATAAACACAATTCCAAGTAGCGCCATGACGATGGTCCATAGTACTTTTGATAATTTCAAGGTTCTCATTTCCTGCTGCTCCTCTCCTAAATGAACTTAGTAGTTCACCCATTTTTTTTGTGCTAGCATTTGTAGGCCAGTAATAATCAGACAGATAAGGAACAGAATGAGCGCCATACTGGAGGCATATCCCGTTTTCAGTTGATTAAATGCGGTATCATACAACTCGTACACGATAACGGTTGTCGAATTTGCCGGACCACCTTGTGTTAAGACTTGAATCAAGTCGAAAATCTTGAATGTACCAATGATCCCTGTTACAAGTAAGAAAAAAGTAGTAGGAGAAATACAAGGAACGGTAATATTGCGGAATTTCACCCAAGTATTTGCACCGTCGATGTCAGCAGCTTCATACAAATCTTTGGGGATGCTTTGCAACCCTGCGATAAAGATAATGATGTTATACCCTAACAAAATCCAAACTTGAATCATCATGAGCGAAGGTAACGCATAATCAATATCAGCAAGCCATTTCGGTGGATTATCAAATCCGATCGACATCAAGAAATTATTAACTGGCCCAAGCGAAGGGTGAAAGAGAACCTGCCACACCATGGCTATGGCTACAACACTTGAAATGTAAGGTAAAAAATAAATCACTTTAAAGAAATCCTTAAAATAAATATGCTTGTCTATTAAAATCGATAAAATTAGCGCTACGATCAATGTAATCGGTACTGTAATAATAAAAATCAAATTATTTAACAAGCTTTTCATAAATACATCATCATGAAATAATCGTACAAAGTTACTAAACCCCGCGAATTTAATGGCACCCATTCCGGCTACGAAGTTCCAATTCGTGAAACTAAGCAATAGTGATCCTACAACAGGAATTAATGTAAGAACAATGAGTCCGATCATTAAAGGCGCAACAAACAAATAGCCTGCTACTTGCTCTTTAACTCCCATGCTCAAATGAGTCAGTTTTTTTCCCCGTTTCATGCTTTTCCTCCTCAAAGGTGTAATTATAATCCCATTGTAGAAAAAACGAGGTCAACTCATAAGCAATAGAAATGAGTGATTTGAAACTATTTTTACTTTTTCGTGAGACTACGGTAGTACGAGAGCCCGACGACAACAGGCCGCCGAGAAAATCTCGACAGCCTGTAAGCACATCTATATGTGTGTTTCATCTCATCTTTTTCAAATCGTTATTGCAGCGATTTTCTGGAAAATTCGTAGAAAGCAGAAGCATCCTCCCAAGTCGGGAATCCCGCCTGCGCCATCTTATCGCTACCTCCACCTTTTCCATTGTATGCCCCTAAGTTGGCTTTAAAGAATGCTCCACAGGATGGATCAAAACTCCCGTTATGCGCCATAACGATCTTATTCTCCGCAGTCGTAGCAAATAACACCTGAAGCTCGTTGTCAGCGGTTAGCTTAATCGCCAAATTTTGTAGATCCTTAAGGGACTTATCCTCAAAAATGTGTGCGAGAAGGCTCCCTTCTCTTTTGGATAACAATTCTTGTGCCACATATCTATCATTCTGCTCTTTCAACGCTATAAGCTCAGCCTGAAGCTGCTTATGCTCCATCTCCCACTTCTCTATCCGGTCGATAATCTCATCTTTGCCCGTATTAAATTTGACGGACAATACGTTTAAAATACGCTGACTATCATTAAATTCTTCTAAAGCTCGATATCCGCATTTGAAGTAAATCCGTGTATTTCCCTTTTGCTTCTCCGCCTTCAACAGCTTAATCATACCGATTTCGCCCGTTGACGAGACATGCGTCCCTCCGCATGCGTTATACTCCACGTCCTTCATTTCAACAATCCGAATATTCTCAGTCACTGTCGGCTGCTTCACTAGCGGTAACTGTGCCACTTCTTCCCCTGATACAAAATAACTAAGGATATTGTGGTTCAAATAAATATGCCTATTCACTTCATTTTCGATACAAGTCAGTTGATCAGGAGTCAGTTCTGCCAGCTCTACATCAATCGTGGCATAATCAGTTCCCAGATGGAAACTTAAGGTCGTAGCATGATAGAGCTCAAGGCACACTGCCGAAAGTAGATGCTGTCCGCTGTGCTGCTGCATATGATCGAATCTTCTGGTCCAATGGAGCTGACATTGCGCGTTGGTCTCTTCAGGTAAACTCGCCAGCTTATGTAACACTACTTCTCCTTCATTAATCACATCTAGCACAGGAATCCCATTAATAAAACCTTCATCACTCGGCTGCCCGCCCCCCTCCGGATAAAAAGCGGTCTCTTCCAGAATGACATAATACCCGTCTTCTCTCTCTATCGTTTGGCTTATATTTGTTTGCCATTCCGTCAAATAGACGGAATCATAAAATAGCTTCTTCGTCTTCGTCATAATTAATGATCTTCCTTCCTGTTACTACATCACTAGTACTGAGACATCTGTCGTCATCGCAAAGTTATCTTCATGCATCGTATCGTATATTCGAGCAGTGAGCAATATTGTCAGCACAAAAAAGACCACTAAACACTTGTATACCCCTGTGTTTAGCTGTGTCTAACTTATAGCCAATACAAATAAGCAACCTACCCCTAATGAAACCCTAGGTAGGTTGCTTTCTTTTCCCCAGATTATATTAGACATTTTCACACTCTCAATTTACTCCTTTAACCAAGCATTAGCTAACATAATAGCTCCCTTAGTAGCAGCAGTATCCGCTAAATCATTGAGCATGACAAAGTCATGAATAGTTCCTTGAAACCGTACTGCGGTGACTTCAACTCCAGCCTCACGAAGCTTATTTGCATAAGCCTCCCCTTCATCCCGGAGTACATCAGCTTCTGCAGTTATGACTAGTGCAGGAGGTAATCCCGTAAGCTGATCTTTCGAAGCACGAAGTGGAGATGCCGTAATTTGCGATCTTTCAGATGGATCTGTCGTATATTGATCCCAGAACCATTGCATGGCGTCCCGGCGTAAGTAATAACCCGTTGCAAACTCATGATAGGATTCTGTCTCAAATGCAGCATCTGTCACAGGATAGAACAACAACTGTTTATGAATCGATGGTCCTTTGCGCTCCTTAGCAAGCAATGTGATCGCTGCAGTCATATTTCCTCCTACACTATCTCCTGCTACATAAAGACGAGCTGGATCTAGTCCATGATCCTGACCATTTTCTGCAGCCCACTTCAGTACCGCATAAATTTCCTCGATAGCTGTGGGATACTTCGCTTCTGGTGACAAACTATAGTTGGGAAATACGACACAGGCTTGTGTTCCAACGGCTAGCTCCCGAATAAGTCGATCATGTGTATGCGCATTGCCAAATACCCAGCCAGCACCATGAATATATAAAATGATCGGCAATTTGCCTGTTAAGTTCTGCGGTCGAACCAAGCGAACAGATACCTGTCCATTATGGCCGCCATCAATATCGAAATCCTGAATATCAACGGTAAGCTTATGAACATCGCCTGATTGAAGAGAGTCAACGGTTTCCCGCCCTTTTTCCGGTCCAAGCTCGAATAAATAAGGTGGTTTAGAGGTATCCTCGGTGATTTGTAGCGCTGCAGGTTCTAGTACGATCTTCTTGTCCATAGGTTCTCATCTCCCAAGTAATATTAAGCCTTCATTGGTTAGGCTTAGTATATTAATACCCAATACTCGGAGCTACCAACTATTCTCAACTAAAAATTGTGCCGTCATGCTTGATTAAGTGTTCAATATGGCTTGATCAGAATATCATAATATGGTAATTTAAAGAAAATATATCGGTATGAAGTACATGCCGCTTTGATACGATGCTGCTCGTTTGAGCAAGTCGTATCAAAGCGGTTCTTTTTATTTCGAAGTAGGGGTGAGTAGATGAGCTTATTTGATAAGGTGTATGAAAACTGATGATCGTTATTTCAATGAAAACAGCCAATTTGTAAATGTAACGAATCTGAGTAACACTATCTGTTAATAATTGAATTTTTTCACGGAATCAGAGGTCAATAAGCTCATCAAGATTCGTTAGAGTGTGAGAACAAGGATAATGAACCAAATAGCGTTGCTGTGATTCGTTAAAATTAAATATTAAAAGCCCTACTCGTTTAAGCAGGGCTTTCGGTATTCCAAGTGATTCGCGGGACCAAAACTCAAAACTGGAAACGTTCATGTCCCGTAACCTTCATATGGGTAATCCCTTCTAAAGCAAGAATGTCCTTCTTCATTTGAAGGCCTCCTCTAAATCCTGTTAACGTACCGTTAGAACCAACGACCCGATGACAAGGTAACACGATGGGCAAAGGATTACGTCCAATCGCCGTACTAACCGCTCGTATCGCAGACGGCTTCCCAATGGCTTCGGCAAATTGCTTGTACGTCCACGTTTCTCCATGAGGGATTTGGCTCAATCCACTCCATACGCTTTGTTGAAATGGTGTCCCAACAACGTCTATAGGAACCTTGTCAAAGCTGACGGGAATTCCGGCAAAATACTGCTCCAACAAGTCAACAATGCCGAATTCATCAAACAGACTACGATCCTCGATCATCTCCGATAAATCTTGATCCAAGCCAGCGAGCGTAGTCACATGGGGAGGGTATAACAATTGGCTAATTCCTTGTTCACTTGCTATTAATGTCCACGGCTGGTTGAAGCCGATTATGGTTTGACGGTATTGTTTATTTGGTTTCAGCTGAATCTCCTCCTCTTTGTCCATTCCGATAGGCTGTGGGAGAGACCCCCGTTCTACGGGCGAACCACGAAGTGAAATGCGATGGACTACTATAGCCCACAGCCACTCCGACCTCCGTAATGTTGACATTGGATTCTAATATTAACTGCTGAGCATGCTGTAATCGAACACGCTCTGTCTTCTCCGCTGGTGAATATCCCCTTACTTGCTTATATGTCCGTTGTAGATGGTAGGGGCTAATGACAAGTGCAGTCGCCAACTTATCCAGTGTCAATTTCTCATTATATTGCAGCTCAATCAGATCATCCACCTGAGCGGCCAAAGCCGCATCCGGTCCAAGCGCTCCGTTTGCTTCTGGCTTACATCGTTTACATGGTCGAAAGCCCGCTTGAAGCGCATCTTCTAACGTACGATAAAACGTCACATTGGTTGATTTAGGCGTTCTGGCACGGCATGTCGGCCGACAGACGATCTTTGTAGTCTTTACTCCCGTATAATATACGCCTTCATAGGTCGATTCCCGATTAACAACAGCTTCATATACAAGGTCAAATAACTTTTGATCCATTTTGATCACCTCATATGCACAGTATAAGATAATCTTTATTTATATAGTAGTGTTCCTGAATAGGATAGCAATATTTCGACAGTGTGCATGAACGGCAATTAGCTCAAATAACCTTCAGTTTGTGGGGTTAACAAAATACTCAAACTCACTTTCCGTTCCATGAAACACATTCATATCAATGAATTTTTCCTGTCCTTCATAACCTTCTAATTTCTCTCGTGATGAATATTGCCAAAAAGTCCAAGGCGTTTTATCAGGTAATGTTGGAGTTTTCAACACATCGCGAATCCAGATCGGGTAGTCGGTATACGTACCTTTTAAATATAAATCATACGATTTATGTGTTGCATAAATGATTGGCTTCCGTCCATAATAATGCTCCAGTTTATTCAACAGCTCATCTAAAATCTGAATGGTCGCTTTCTTGCTTGGTGGATTTTTTTCCTTGTCCCCGTAAAATTCAATATCTATCACTGGAGGCAATGCCACAGCTGAATTCCCCACCGTTTGGATAAAATTATCAGCTTGAGTAGCCCCCGAACTGTCATAGCTGAAAAAATGATATGCACCAATTTTAAGAGGGGTCTGGTTTGCCTTTTCCCAGTTGTAATTAAACCTTTCGTCTTGAGAACTGCTGCCCTCAGTTGCCTTGATAAAAGCAAAATCTATTTCTTGCTGGGACACAACATCCCAATCAATCGTACCTTGATAAGCTGAAACATCAATTCCTCTGACGGGGTACTTTTGTGACGAAGGTTGATTAAACCATATTACTCCGTTGTATAACAGAATCCCTAAAATTACTGCACAAGCACAGCCAAACCCCAAAATGCTCAATAGTAATCTTTTTCTATTCATAGGCACCTCGCAAAGTATAAGACTATGTCATAACCAAAAATTGATAACTAACATTTTTATAGGAAAGATTTTTATATCTCTCAATAAACCAAAATTCCCTTCCATCAACGTTCAAGTATCCAGTAGCTTGCAATCACTACTATTTCAATCAATGCAGGTAATAAAAGCCACAATCTGCCTAACGTTTTTTTTAGCTTGAATATCCATATCATTGATATACATGAAGCAATCATAAATGGCATCCCCAGCATCATTATCCATGCTCCTGTTTCATATTGCATCATAGGTAGCATTGCTTCAGGATTCTGAATTTCAGTAGAATGTTGTATATACATAAAGCTGTAATATATTACACAGGCAACTCCAATCACATAAATACAGGTAAGCAAAACCTTCATGAAAGTATTTGCTTTGGTATTCATATCTAAATTCCTCGCAACTTCTAATTTTATGCAACCAGCAGAATTTCTGATCTGTTTGATACTCAACATTTTTCCGTTTTCAAAGTTTTGCCATAGCCAAAAAAGAAGTGACACCGATGATAACATATCTTCTCCAGTGTCACTTCTTCTATGATAGTCGCAATATACTTATATTATTGCAAAACCCCTTCGATTTGAGTAATAATTTCTTCACTAAGTTCGATGTCAGAAGCTTTAGCATTCTCCGCAACTTGTGCTGGGCGGCTAGCGCCGATCAGCGCACTTGAGACATTGGTTTTCCGCAGAATCCATGCGAGTGCCAGATTACCTACAGAAATATCGAGATCCTTCGCGATCTTCTCAAGCTCTTGGACCTTGGCAATTTTCTCTTCCGTAATGTCTTTACGCATCCAATCTAGCTTCGCGGCACGACTTCCGTCAGGAACATCAGTAACGGATGAATATTTACCTGTCAATAATCCCTGCGCTAGCGGCGAGAATACAACTTGCCCAATACCAGAACGCTCACAAAGTGGTATAACTTCCTTCTCGATATAACGATTGAACATATTGTAGATCGGTTGGTTCACGACAATCCGGTCTAACAGATAACGATCTGCTACGCGAAGTGCCTCTGCAATCTGCGATGGTTGCCACTCGCTAACGCCTACATACAACACTTTTCCCTGACGAACAAGATCATCGAGTGCTCGTAACGTTTCTTCTAGCGGAGTTTCAGGGTCTGGACGGTGACAATAGTATATATCCACGTAGTCATGACCAAGTCTCTTTAGGCTAGCATTTGCTTGTTCGATGATATGTTTACGTGACAGACCACGATCATTTGGGCCTTCGCCCATCTTGCCAAATACTTTTGTTGCTAGCACGTAAGATTCACGTGGATAAGCTTTCAAAGTCTCCCCTACGAGAACCTCTGCAGCACCTTGTTCATAGACATTTGCCGTATCAAAAAAGTTAATGCCGAGATCATATGCCGTTTTGATCGCACCAACTGCATTCTCACGCTCAACGTAACCACCATATGTAAGCCAACTTCCCAAACTTATTTCACTAACCTTCAGACCACTGCCACCTAATCTACGGTATTTCATTTCACATTCCTCCTATGACAAGCTTACTTAAACTATATCATAATCATATTTGACACTAAACTATGTATCTCCATTGTTACATGAATACAAAAAAAGGAGATCAAGGTATTCATCCCTGATCTCCTTTATCTATTGTCCAGCTCACATCTACGATGTAGCTATATGCTTAATCATTATTCAAAACGATAAGTCCAGAATCGTTCCGTTCCAAATTGCTTTTGGAGCTCTTTTTCTACGTCCTTCTTGTTACCTAGTAGTTCCGGTGCTTGGAATTGGGAACGATGCGCCCGAATCGATGCTAGCTTTGTATGCAAGAAGTCTTTAGTATCCATTACGACATCCGGTTTTCCAATGAATTGCTCATGATTATTGGAAAATGCCATACAGTGGACTACAGGTCTTTGTTCGCTTGGTAATCTTCCGATGGTTCGAATCACAGCGGCCCCAGTAGCGTCATGATCAGGATGCACACTGTAACCTGGGTAGAACGTAATCACAAGTGAAGGTTGAAGCTCTTTCAATAGCCCATCAATCACAGCATCCAATTGATCCTGGTCCTCGAATTCAATCGTCTTATCGTGATAACCAAGTAATCGCAAATCCTGGATTCCAATAGCTTGGCAAGCCTCCTCCAGTTCCTTCTTGCGTATTTGTGGAAGTGTTACCCGATTAGCAAAAGGTGGAACGCCCATGTTTCGGCCCATTTCACCCAAAGTCAAGCAAGCATAAGTAACCTTAGCTCCGTTCTGCACATGTTTGGCTAGTGTTCCTGAAGCACCAAAAGCCTCATCATCTGGGTGCGGAAGCACAACAAGAATTTGTTGTTCCATTGTATTCATCATCTCCTGTTCCATTAAAAAGGCTCCCGACTAAGTTGCAAGGAAACGACGAGTTTACCCTGACTGTCATGTCCTGCCAAGATCAATCGATCCGTCTCACTCTCTTCATAATGAGTTAGCCCTTCCGAATATATCCAACCATGCTGCATTTTTAAGCCAACCCGGTATGGTCCTTCGTTTCCAGAAATGGAACCGTGGGAATACTTAACCGTTGAGTTAGTAATAAAAGTTGCTGCCGGATGTTTGGAGCTATCTCTATGGGCGGCGTATGCTCCCGTTGTCATTTCAAGATGGATATATAAGTCCTGATCTTTAAATAAGTCGATTCTACGTTGCACTTCCGATTGACTGATGAGTTGCATCTTCATCCCCCCTAGCTGAATAAATATATACCTCAAGAAGTATATCCTTCTAACTCAATAATTTCAAATGGGAGAATCAAGGCCACTCGAAAGATTCATCCTCAATCTTCTGTTTCATATCATCAAAAAACCAGGTAACACCCTCCCACCAATTGGGGTCCTCAGCATAGGTTAGATTTAACCATTTGATCGGGTGAATCGAACCTGGGCGTCGCCCCATTACATTGACTACGGTCTTCGCAGCGATATTAGCTGACACATCAATTGTCGTATTGTAGCTCTCCCAGCTACCAAACACGTTAAAAGGATTATTGGCGATTTCTTCTGCCTTTTTATGATCTTTGGGAACAAATCCCTGTTCTTGTCCCGTAATAGCAAACAACAGAAGGGGATGGATATCATATTTCTTGCTAGCCTCCACGATCGCTGACAAATACGATTCCTCAGCTAACATGGAATCACGTTCGAGCAGATATTGCTTTAAGCGCTTTGTATCTATAGCAACATATTTGAAACCCGAAGGTATACCACCTACAGATTGTATTTCCTTCAATGTGGGTTGCGGCCTTTGGATCGGCTCTATTAATGGTACAGGGACTGAGGACTCCTGTTCTACTGGATATTTGATCAGCAGGATCGCAAGTAGAACCGCAAAAAAACTTACAACCGCAATCGTTATTCTTCGATTAGGCCAACTTGTGTTTCCGTAATGAATCATGGGTTCACTTGTTACCGCTATTTCCTCCAAAGCAATCCGATCCTGTAGATCCCATTCCCTCTCCAACGCTTGAAGAGAGACGGTAGAGCTGGAATCCTGTGACCACCTAAGAAGAATATCCCGAACCGCCTCTTCCTGCACAGGTAAAGTCGATTTACTGCAAATCCACTCAGCTAAAGACGATAATAGCTCCTCCTGACTTAAATCCAAAGACATACAATGCTGAAGCACATCATCCACCTGAATTACTAGAGAGTCTCTATTCTTCAAGAGTAGCTCGTGACGAACCTGTTGTTTCAGCTCATCTGAAAAAGATGGTAAACGGCTTTCAATAATCCGATGCACCGCATCGGATAGAATAGCAACACGCAGTTTCGGATCAAGGCTCTGGTGCTTATGCTCGATATAATGCTTTAGACGAACAATTTCTTTATTAGATAACACATAATCTTGCATCGATAAGATCCCAGCCCATCTTCATATTCAGTCAGGATACATTAATTACTATAACTCTTTAAGTATTCGACGACCCAGTGTCAGAGCTACAATTAACATCACAAATCCAACCACCGTTTGGAAACCATATTGCTGAACCCAATCGGGGAACACTTTCATCCATTTAAATAATTGCCCACCAATCATCGGTCCGAAGAAAGTTGCCACACCTGTGATCGCAGCAAACATGGCTATAAACATAGGTCGTTCACTCTTCGGCGTATCCCCGATTGTAAAATTGAATACCAATTGATTAAAGCCACCCGCGCCAACCCCAAACAAGATATGTGAAAGAAATAATACAGGAAGTACGGGTACGAACGATAAAAGTCCCCATGCTAGGCAAGAGCCAGCTATGATCGGTAATGTCCAGAACAATAATGTTCTATTACTGTATCTAGCATTCAGGTTACCCCATACATATAAACTCGACATCATGGAAAATGTCTGAACAACAGTTAACAAGGAGACAGTCTGATAATTAATATGTAATAAATCGAGCATAACATATGAGAATAACGGTACAACTAATGTCTGTAGAAATAACCAGGTAGCCAAAAAAATAGTGGAATTTATAAATGATTTATCCCGAAACGTTTTCTTTATCATCGGCATGATCCGGTTCTCTGTTGATTTCTCGAAAGGGATATCGGGATAGAAACAGAACGTAACAATATTCATAATTCCAAAAAACCATGCTAGGATATACAGAATTAAGAACCCTGTACTTTCGGGATAACTATCTAATAGTTTGCCTCCGGCAAAAATAGCAATGCTGCCCAAAGCGCTCGTGATCGTGTTACGGATCCCAAAATATTTTCCTCTAACCCCTGCAGGTACAATATCGCCTAATAGTGAAGTCCACAGTACATTGATCACGGTATTCGACAAAAATGCAGAAGCATATAAAACAATAAAAACAGGCACCCACCATTCTTTACCCAATACAAAAGGAATAAGTCCTGTTGCACCCCAGAGAGTCCTTTGAAGCGCGATAAATATTACAAGTGTCCATTTGCGAGCCTGCAATTTCTGAACCAAAAATGCGATGAATATTTGCACAATGTTGAATAGGGTGGTAATCGAAAGAACAAAACCTATTACACTTGAGTCTGCACCTAAATACAACAAATATCCTGTAAGAAATGGGCCGCCCAGTAGCGCTTGAAAAAGTGAGGTAGAGATCCCTTCTGTGGTTGCGATATACAAATTTTTGCGTTGAGACGAGAATTTCCGTCTTCTCTTATGCGAATTATGGATCCTGATACACTCCTTTATTTATCTATCTGTAGTCCCCATTTTACTCGTGGGTCATGATCTGTCAATCTTATTTATTCACCTAAAATTTGCCCTGACAAAACAGCAAAAACCCCTCATTAGAAAATGAGAGGTTTGCTTATCTTACGATATTTAGTTATTCTCTGCAATCGCTTTGTAAGCTGCTAAATCTGTATATACTTCGACGTGAAGCGGATTGCGTTTGTGTTTCGTGATTTTGTAGACGTGGTATACGAATACAGCAATATTCGCTGCTAATGACAATCCACTCACAACCCATAGAGCCGTTTCACTGTGCGAAGACTGTACAGCGAATTTGGATTCGCCAACAAACATTGGGAACGACATGGTAAACATCATCCAAATCGCTAGTGTCTGAGCACGGTGTTGTAACCAAGCACCTTTTTTGAAGAAGAACGCTGGAATTGTACATGAAATTAACAATGCAGCCCCTGCGTAGAAAGCATGATCGGAAACCGCGTTGTATACGTAAGCAAAATTCCAAATGTCATAAGCAATGATCCAGAACCAAAGCTGGTCAGGCCATACCATATCTTTCTTCTTATCCTTACTAATAACGATACCCATCCAACCTGAGATCGTAATGATGTTCAAAATCCCTGCGACCCCATTCATAATGTTCCAAGGACCGCCGACCATCATGACACCGTCTACCATTCCATTCAAACTGTACACTTGGAAATCCCGAATAACGGCTTCCAAAATGTTAACAGCCAAAATAATAGCCGGGAACATCAAGATATATTTGTTGCTGCTCCAACCTTTGATAAAGCGGATGGCAAGGAATCCTAAGCATCCAGCCAATGCAGAGTAAACTTTAACCCAGTGGAACCAAGTACCCACACTAGAACCTTCGCCAGCTGTATTAGGCCAAACTGCTACGGTAAGAATTATTGGTAGTACTAGAAACAATGCAAGCGAAATCCATTTGCTCATCCGTGCTATTTCATTAACAAGCATTAATCCAGCAAGTACCACGAACCACATGAGTGCCGAATACCACGGAATCGATTCAAATAAAAACATGACTTACCCCTCCTTCAAATTAAGTAGTAATATGATGTCTTGACTCGAATATATCGCATTGGCTATTTGCCTTCAAATCTACAGGAATGTTGATTTATCAACCTTTTAGAAGTCTCATTTCAAGTTATGTTTACACTTAATTAATAGATAGAAGTCGCTAATCCATTTTAAAAATACCCCTTCTGGGTAGATTTGCCTAAGAAAGCTCGATTTCGCATAGAAACTAGGCCATTTTTACCTAATCACCCCGTCTTAATTCTCCCACCAACTGTAAACCCCTCTTGAAAGTAAAAAACAGCCTCATCGGCAGATTTCACTCTGCAAACAAGACTGTTCCTTGTATTTATGTAATTTTATTACTCCCAATATTTCAAAAAAATCGTTCCACTAAGTGTTTTGCATAAACGACACAGTTCTCTAGCGTAGGAAAATTCATAATTTCACCGGCGTAGTAAATTTGATTTCTGCCCTGCAGTTCATCTAGCCGCTCATAGAACCCTTCACGTAGTGCTGCTGAATCTACATGGGGAAATTGCTTCCAAGACTTCATCATATATAGACGGATGTTCTCTCCACCAAGATCACGAAGTTTGTGTTCTACTGATTCTCTCATTTCTGCATCTGTCATCTGTTCATTCTCTGCTACATACACGGTAACCAAATCCGTAGCACCCAAATCTGCCCATCGGTAGTACCAAGCCATCATATGTCCCTTACGTTCAGGGTACATATTGTACGGGATATATCCAGAATGTGCCGGAATCCCCTCTACTCGATAAGCATAAACCCGGAAGCGTTCATAGATAATTAGCTCGAATAGTGCCCGATCTGTTGGAGACAATTCAACCATATGACCTATATGTTCTAAGGAAGCCGTATATATGACCTTGTCAAAATACAGCATATCTTGGCCTGTCTCCACCTTTACTCTACCGTCTACCTCTTGAATCATACGATGTACTTCACATGTCAGCCGTAGATCTTCTACATCGTCAGCCATGCGTCTGATCAAAGCATTGACTCCCTTTGGCCAAGTAATCATGTGAGTAATTTCAATAAAAGCCATAAGGTTATCGTAAGTTAGAAATTTCAGTACGTAAGCAGCAGGAACTTCATAAATGTTGCCAAATCCAAACGTACTGAAATAATGCATATAGATCTGCATAATGACCGACAAATCATTTTCTTCACACCATGATGCAAAGGGCTGATACAAGTCACTTGGCAAATGGAGAAAACCGGGTTCTTTGAGAGATTCATATCGGCTAACAATATCTGGTAACCGTTTGAATTCCTCCATAAACTCACTCATTTGATTCAGCGGAATCTGCGTAGTTTTTCTCCCTTGGGTATCAAAAAAACCTCGTTCCAATAAAGGTCCTTTGTCCATTAAATCGAATTCAGCCATGAGCTCCATGGTATGTTTATAGGAGGGCAAGCCGATAAGTGTACCCATTTCATACGTTTTTCCCCGGTACTCTATCGAATGACATTTGCCCCCTACACGATCATCCTTCTCCAGAATGGTGATGTTGGTATATCCCTTTTTCGCCAGCTCATGTGCTAGAGTAACGCCAGATATCCCCGCACCAATGATCCCTATTTTGTGTTGTAATCTATCATCTGCCATCAGCTACGATCTCCTTGTGAATAACCAGAGTGGCAAAGCCTCTTGCTGACCCGTGTAGTTAAGCACGACATCTGAAGGAATCTGGCCCTGATTAGGCCCGTCCGTGATGACCCTACTGAAATTATAATGACGGAGGAATAAATCTAATCGCTTTTCTAGTATCGCAAAAGAATCAATCGTAGGATCACTCCAAGCCTGCTGATAAAACTCCTTGGTCAACACGACTACAAATGTCTCTAGGGGCTGAAATATCTCCTTATTGTCTGCGGTAATCGCCACTTGGTTTATATTATTTTTATGTAAAAATTCAGTGTACCTATGGTTCCCTCTGTCCCAGTTCGTGGTAAATTCTCGACTCTTATTCGTAACTAGATGCTCGATCTCGAATTTGAGTGTCTTCATCAAAGGTAGAATTTTCACCGTCATGAAGTCGATAAAGTGAATGGTTGCCTTGCGATTATACAGCTTAACTAACCCTAATCTAGAGTAAGCGTCATAGATCACATATTGATAGACTTTCCCGATCTTCGGGAATACGCCCATATATTGAATACTTTGTTGAACCATATAACCGGGGTGGGCGTTGCCAGGGTTCTTCATTTTATAGTCGATGGAAGGCTGCTTCTGTTTCATTGCTTCTCCATCTTGTTTCTTCCTAGCTTTGATTTCTTTAGCGTATACCTCACGCTGCTCTCTCTTGCTTAAACCATGTCTCCTTAGTACGTTGTAAATACCGGACTCCCCAACCTGAACTCCCTCATCCTGTAATTCATAATAAATCCGTTTGGGTCCGTCTTCCGGAAATTTGGCTACGTACTGTAAAATCATTTTTTCCGTACGCTTATCTACCTTATTGGGCATATTCGGCTTTCTTTCCTTTTCTGTAAGCCCTTCCATACCATGCTTCAGGTAAGCTTTATACCATTGATAATAAATGGTTCTGGAAATACCATATTCCATACAGGTTTTGCTCACATTTTTTGTGATGATCCCCTGTCTAATGATCTGATATTTGTCTTTCTCATTCAACTCATTCACCCCTTTGTCCGGACGTAACAACATTAATTTGGGGAAATTAATCACTTCAATTTTAGCATAGAACATGACTAGATTTCTGTTAATAAATTTGAGGCATACATTTTGTTCTATAACAATCTCACATATATACTCGGGCACAAAAAAAGAGCCGAAATTCGGCTCTTGGTTCTTTGTTCTTTGTTGTTCCTATTTCATAGTGTAGAATTGATGACTCCCTCCTGTAGCATAAATGACATCAGGGTTCATAATCTGAATTCGAAAGCGTCCTTCCTTTGGCATTATTCCAAAGCTAAGGTACTGCGAGGGAGTTAAGTAATAATCATATTCTATGTTCCCATCTTGTTCATGTTCAAGCGTCCCCCCCAACATGTTTATGACTTCCTGCTTGATCATCTTATCAAATTCACCCAAAGCAATATAAAATATGGGCTCATCTGAATAGTATTCAACATAAAGCTCTAAATCATTATCTAAATACCAAATCGCAACTTTTGAATCAACCTCAAATGATTCATCAGGGTCACCAAGAATCTCTATGGCTTTGCTTATTTCCATATCATATGTAATACCGTAAACATAAAACTTATCTTTTATTCTAGTAATCTTCAGCTTATTTGCCAATATATTAGCATCTATCAAGTTTGTAATCCTTTGATGATTCTGATCAGGAGTGAAATTCCCATTAATCAAATCTTCGGCTGCCTGCAGAAGTACTCCATACGCTTGTTTTTCAGCAGAATTATTGCATTCAGCGAGCAGTAAATTATTTGCAGGTATGAAATAGTCCTTATAATAATCCGGATATCTTACACTTTCAAAATATAACTCTTCAGTGGCCATATCGAAATCGTAAACATCCTCCCAATAGAGTGTTTCAGCATAAAAAATCTCCGGGAGTTCAATTGCGTGCTTAAACACAACCTCACTTAAGCCATTGTTATCAATATCAATGATTTCAGGCCTAATAATATTACTAATTATTTTACTTTTAACGATACCGTCTTTTCGATAATTAATTGTAAATTCTCCAAGGCCCTTTTCCCCTTCAACTTCTACAAAGGTAGTGTCAACGATCCAGTCCTCAGCCAAAGGATAATCTCTTTCATTTACTTGCTGATCAACTACTACATCTTCTACTAAAGTCTCATTATCCCCCCTAGAAAATGTAAATTTCGTCATAAATCCATAGATAACAATTCCAGTTATTAGTAAAATAGCGACTGCAATAGAACAGTATTTAGTCAATTTCTTTACCTTGTGTTTCGTTATTTCTCTTTGACGTTCGCTCTTTTCCATTATCAATCTTTGTTCTTCAGACGTATGTTCTTCATGTGCTTTTAGATCATTACTAATCTTTTCTTCATCACTATAATTAGTTAAGGCATCTATTTTTTCTCTACTGCATCTTAAACAATTGAATTGATGTTCATGATTTAATCTGCCACAAAGACAAATCCACCTATGTTCATACTTTCTAGCAAGGTAGATAGCATCTTCGCCCGCTCGTAATTTCACAAATTCTAGTAGTCTTGGGTTCTCTATCTTGATCAAATCTACTTTTTCTAATTCTGTAGTATCCTTACTCCAAATCGTTTTATCATCATATAAGACTTTTAATATATCAATCTCTATTTTTCTAGTATTAGGAAACTCTGAAAGCAAAACTTTTTTGTCAGTTCTTTGATTTCTTGCTAACCCATCATTAAAATCTATCTTACATTCAACTCTATTATTTCCTTCCACAACCGCGTCGCCAAATTGATCATAACAATAGATCGTAGCCTTTAGACCTTTAATAAGTTTATTCGTAAGGTTATTAAACGTTAACGAACAGTAAACCTGACCAGTACTTTTACTTTTATAAAATTTATAATCAAGGAATTCTATAGGACATTCAATATTAACTAGCATTTCGTCCCCCCGAATTAATCGTTTAATAAGATTAAGTCGTCATCATTCACTGGTTCCTTACGTAATTTCATATTTATTCTATGTAATTGTTCTATAATCTCTGATAATCCAATAAAAAACATTCCTGAGATCAATCCTCCAACCCACCAAATAAAGGTCAAAGACCACACTTGTTCATATCCATCTGAATCTTTACCTAATACCAACCCTAAAATAAAACCTACTACGATATAAATAATTCCGATCCATGCAAGTATGATTGATATTTTGTTTTCTTTATCTAACAAGCAAACCACCACCTTAATTAATAGTAATATATCAGCATCTTATCATGAAATTGGTATCTAAAATGATAAATAATATGTACATTTACAATATTAGTCTAATATCCGACCTTAAGGAGCAATTGCCCATACTTATCCACGTATGCAGGAATACTATTTAACTAGAATCGTAGGAACGTTTCATACCCTCATCTAAAAAGTGGCTTCATTTTATGGAGGTGAAACAACCGGTTGTAAGTCAAATGGATTTCCCGACTGAGACCTGATCGGGTTATTCTCTCGAAGAGTGATAACTAAAAATCAAGCAAAAAAAACACCGGGAATCCCGATGTTTTATTTAATTATTCTCTTCTTTCACTTTGTAAGCTACCAGTTCTGTATACCTTTCCGTGCCCATAGTACGTAGGAGCTAGCCTTTTACGGCTGAACTTACGGTCAATGCTTTTTCAATCTGCTCCGAGAACAATAGATAGATAATTATCGTTGGAATCGTCGATATGACCATAACTGCGCCCATCGTGCCCCAATCCGAGCCAAACTGTGTCTGGAAATATAACAAGCCAAGAGGCAACGTCTTAAGCATATTATCGCTGATCATAACGAGAGCCACCAGAAACTCGTTCCATGCGAACAGAAAGACGAAGATGCAAACCGAAGCAATTGCCGGCTTCACGAGCGGAACCATGATGCTAAAGAACGTCCTGTATACACTGGCACCATCAATCGACGCCGACTCTTCGATTTCAAAGGGAAGCGAGCGAAAGAAGGCATAGAAAATAATCGTAGAGAAAGAAAGCTGAAACGCCACATAAGGTACAATCACCGCTAAATAACTATCCTGCAAATGCAAATCGCGAGAAAGGACAAGTAGTGGAATCAGAATAATTTGCATCGGAATAAACATCCCGGCCGTCATATAAATTCGGGCTGTATCTGCAAATCGCCATTTCATCCGCGCAGCCGCATAAGAGAACATAAGCGAGAGAAACACTGTAATCGCAACCGTTCCAATCGAAACGATAAAACTATTCTTGAAATAGAGAACTAGATCAAAGACATCAAAAGCATTCACATAATTCTCAAACCGCCACACATGAGGCACGCCAAATACATTAGTAGAAAAAATCTCTTCATTATTTTTAAACGAATAAAACAACAACCATACTAGTGGATATAGACTAATTAGGACAAAGAACAGAAGAGAACCATAGGATGATATTCTGCTCATTACTCGCTTTAACATAAGATCCTCCCGTCTAATAACTGATTTTCTCCCGGGCTACGAATTTGTTGATAAGAATGGTAAAGAGCAAGCATTCAATAACAAGGAAGGCCGCAGCAGCTGAACCGTATCCGTATTCACCAGAGCGGAAAGCCGCTTTGTACATCATAAAAGTAAAAGTATACGAAATATTACCTGGACCTCCGTTAGTCATAACGAACATATTCTGGAAGGCATTTAACCCGCCGGTAATAGCCATAATCAAACAGAATTTATAGGTCTCTCCAAGGAGAGGAATTGTAATCTTCCAATGTGTTCTCCAAAAGCTAGCCCCATCGATAGTGGCTGCCTCATAGAGCTGCTCGGGTATAGACTTAATCGCGGCATAGATCAGCACCAGATGAACCCCCAGGTTCTGCCATGCGTTAGTAAAAGCAATCGCCCATATCGAACTGTGTTCTCCACTCAACCAAGCTTGCTGATAATTGATACCTAATGCGGTAAATAGACTATTAACCAAACCGCCATCTGTGTTGTATATAGCGATAAACAATTGGGATACCACAACACTAGATAGGACTACAGGAATGAAATAGGTTGTTTTGAAAAATTTACGACCGAATATTTTTTTATTACTGAGGGCGATAGCCAACACCGTGCCCAGTCCTAACTGATAAACAACAAGTACAAGAGCAAAGATCAAACCGTTTTTGAGTGATACCCAAAAGTCGTCATCCTGAAATAATCGTCTGAAATTATCAAGTCCATTAAAGGTTGCTGGGGTTAACCCGTCCCAATTGAAGAAACTCTTCTGGAATGTCTGAAGAATCGGATAAACAACCATAATGGAGAAAAAAAGCAACGTCGGGGCCGTAAAAACAAATAATGCTACCCTGTATTTTTGTTTCGATGTCATATGTGCCTCCTTTAAAAGCAGGTTGCCCTCTATTTAAGGACAACCTGCTTGATGTGCCTTTTATTGACGGACTCTCTCTAGTTCTTTATTCATATCTTTAATAAAATCATCCGCTGCTTGACCAGCGAGCAGCTTTTGTGAGTTATCTTCGATAACCGTTTTAAATTTAGCATTCTCAAAGCCCCAAGCGAAGGTTGTCATCGATTTAAAATTAACTGCGTCTTTTGCATACTCTTGCTGTATCGGCGTAAAGCCTTTTTCAGGCTGTACATCTTCTACCAGAACTGGGTTCGGATCTCCGATTTGAATGACACGTTGTTTATTAAACTCTAGGGATATTAGTGCTGCATACTTTGCTGCTACTTCTGGATATTTCGTGTTTTTCGAAACGGCAAAACCTTGGTTGAAGCCGCCACCGCTAATATTCCACTGAACGCTATCCACCTTATCCGCATCTGTAAACGGCGTGTACAGTAGCCCTATCTTGCCTTCTCCGAGTCCCTCTTCCAAAGCACCCATTGCCCAGGCACCATTCAAGAGCATAGCCGCCTTGCCGGAGGTAAACTGTGCTACTGCATCATCATAGGTCGTGTTAAAAGCATTTTTAGACAGTAATCCTGCTTTGGTAAGCTCTTCGAGCTTCTTCGCACCTTGTGCATAAGCTTCATCAGCGAACGTTCCTTCGCCGTTGTCAAGTTTCTTCAAGCCACCAGGATCGGATCCGACAATAGCCATATCAAGCAGCTGCACACCCGTCCATTTTTCCTTAGCAAATAACGCAAGTGGTGTAATATCTTTCGCTTTCAAAGCTGTTACCGCTTCCAATAATTCCGTATAGTTAGCAGGTACTTTGATGCTATTCTGATCGAAAATTTCTTTGTTATAATATAGGACCGATGCCCATTGACCAACATTAGGAACCGCATAGGAATGACCATCCTTATTCCACAGCATCGCTTTGGAAGTTTCATTCAATTTGGACTCGATATCGTTTGCTTTCACCGCATCATCCAATATCAATAAATTGTCGGAATTCTTCAACGTCTCGATGAGCCCGCTAGATGCAAAAAAGATATCTGGTAAGGTTCCTGCCGCTGCGTAGGTCTTAATTTTTTGTTCGTCATCTTGTGCGGCAACTTCAAACTCTACTTCTACCTCCGGCATTATTTTCTTCATCGCTTCTTTCGCAGCATCATAAGCGGCTTTCTCTTGACCACTGTATTGTGCATAGAATTTTAGCTTGACGGTTTGAACCGTTTCCGGTTTTTGTTCTTCTTTATTTCCGCTGACTTCCTTGTCTGCACCCTTGTTGGAAGAACCGCAACCTGACAGTGCAACCATAGCGGAGAGCAAAATTATTGCCATTGCATGAGACTTCATTTTTTTCATTTTTTCTTATCCCCCTTCGTGGATCTGTCTTTATTGTAATGAGTAAGAACGCTTTCATTAAGGGATAAATCGGAACACATTTGTATGATCCGGCCTCTTTTCTGGATTATTTTGACCGTGTGACTTCATATTCGCTAGGCGATAATCCGGTGTTTCTTTTGAAGCTTTTGCTAAAATGGCCTGGGTCGCTGTAACCTACCATCTCTGCAATATCCGTCAATCGTAAATTATGTCCGGATACAAGCAAATCTTTGGCTCTTTGCATCCGCATTTCAAAGATATAGTCGCTGACGCTGATCCCAAGCTCCTGTTTGAATATTTTTAGTAAATAGCGCGGTTGAATATAGAGATGCTTTGCAACATCCTCAACCTTCAACTGATTATCGCTGTAATGGGTATCTATATATTCCCTAGCGGAGTTCAACAACTTGGCTGACTTGGAACGTTTTGTTCCTTTGGAATGGTGGGCAACAGTCAAATATAAATCTGTGATCCAAGTGAAACCCGCTTCGAGAGAAGGTTTGTTGAAAATTTCCTTGAAGGGGGAGAACCCTTCTGGTAGCAGCTGATCAACCCGTTTGTCCATCTCATAAATATAAGTCAGACACAAGGAAACAAGCCCCGCCATAATCATATGAATATAATCGCTAGATAGCTGCTTCGTTTGAATATATAAGAGAATGGCATCCAAATTGTTCTTAATCCCCTCTTCATCATGCTGCCGCAAATGAATCAATAATTTCTCATTCATCTCACTTGGATAGAAGCCGACATTGGCCGACCTTGATGTAATATCCTGATAATCGACGACATCTTTATGGTTCATGGAGATTTTGTTCCTCAATGCAATAACCGAATCCATATAAGATTGACGGATCGAAGGGATTCCCTCACCGGGACTGCCGATTCCGATGGTAACACTAAAACCAAAGTGCTTTTTAATTAATGCACTAAGTTGCTCGTAACCATAACTATCGAAAGTCTCCTTATCTTGTGTACCGGAGAATTGAATCAGCGAGATTACACGGTTTTCCGGCCCATTAAAAATAAAATGCCGACCTTCCGTTTGAACCAAATCTTGTAATAGATTACCGATGATATATTTGCGCAATCTTATTTCCTCGGAATCCGGCCATTGCTCATGTAGACCATCTATTTCCACCGCAACTACCTTAAAGAGTTGACTACCCTCTTCGAGCTGGTAGTGCTTCAACTGAGTTTGTATGGTTTCATTGTCTTGCTCGTATGTATTACTAATGAGTAAATTAAGAAATCCTTCTTTCCAAACATGTTGTTCTTTGTTTGTCTTGTCCTTCTCTACTCTAGTCTTTTCCATGGAAGCTTTCACTTTGGCAAGAGCCATGAGTAATTCCTCTTTGTCAAAAGGCTTCAGGATGTAGTCATCCACACCGATTTTGACTGCCTGCCTAGCATATTCAAATTCGCTGTGACCTGTAACCAACAAGACAAAAGTGGTCGGATATAATGTCTTCACTTTCGCTGCTAGTTCCATCCCGCTCATATAAGGCATATTGATATCAATAAAAGCGATATCGGGGCGAATCTGCTCTACAAGCTCCAACGCCTCCAAGCCATTCTTCGCCTCTCCGCATACTTGGTACCCATTTGCCTCCCAATTAATTACATTTCGAAAATAGCGTCGAAATACCGCCTCATCATCAGCAAATAAGATCTTAATCATGTTCGATGTCTCCATTCGTTAGTGGGATCTCAACTGTTACGGTGGTGCATTTGCCTAACTGACTTTGGATTTGAATGCCGTATCGTTCCCCGAAATACAGCTTGATTCGTTCATTGACATTGTTAAGTCCAAAGAAATGACTTTCTCTACCACTCACTTTCCATTGCTCCAACCGTTCTGGAGGAATACCAACTCCGTCATCTTTCACGCTCAAGTGTATTGCATCCTTATGACGTTCACCTTCTATGGTGAGATGTCCAAAGCTCCCCTTCTCTTTCAATCCATGATAGATCGCATTTTCCACCAAAGGCTGCAGGGTCAACTTAGGTATGTCACTGTTTAATAGCTCATTCGGTATCAGAATTTGAAAATCAAACAAATCAGAATAACGAGCGCTTTGAATATAAAGATAACTGTGCAGGTTGCGAATCTCTTCACGCACCGTAATCATCTCTTTACCATTGCTCAGCGCGATTCGATAAAAGTCAGCTAACGCCTTTGTAGCCTTGCCTGCATTGTCGTTCTCCCCCGCAACACATAATACATAGATTAAATCCAAAGTATTGTAGAAAAAATGTGGCTTGATCTGATCCTGTATAAGTGCCAATTCATATTCCCGTTTGGACTGTTGTTCCTCCTTAACCCTCACAAGCAAATCGTCAATACGCCCAAGCATCATGTTTAGTCCCGAGCCGAGGATACCAATTTCGTCACCACTTTTAACATCAACCGGATTATAAATATTCTCTTCCCGAATCCGCCTCATGTGTTTGGCCAGAAATACAATGGGCGAAGCAATAGCCTTAGACAAAATAACGGCGCCAAGCAAAGCAAACAAGAGACTGACCCCGCAAACGATTACAATGATCTTTGTTACTTGTCTCGTTTCCTTCGTCAAATCTTTCAGCCCGATTTCATTCACCAATTTCCAACCCGATTTACCAAAAGAATTCGCCGCAGTGAGCAGCACTTTCTTTCCATTCACCGTCTTCTCTTCCTGAAGCACGGTTGTTTGGTCAGGGAAGTTCAATTTTTGATCAGGATTTAGCGGCTGCAAAATTTGATTCTCGTCACTTGAGGAAATAACGAGTTCCCTGTCGTCGATGATATAATAACCGTTCGATTGCTCCGATCCTACCGGACGATAGATAGATGATAACGCTTTCTCGTTCACATTTACAAACAGGTATCCAAGTGTATCTAGGGATTCGGTATCCAATATTTTCTTTCCGATGGTAAGTACAGCCTGCTCCTTGTTAAGCACCCAATAATCCCGACGTTGCATGGGAAACCAAGTATTAATGCCGTTTTGACGCTTCACTTCCTGAAACATAGGGCTATTTAATCCCAGGGTTGTACCCTGATTCAATCTTGGATCCGTAACGTAGATATTATCATTTAGATCGATGAACAACGCTGATTCCACATCAGGAAAGATCATGAGGGCAAAATCTAACTTATTCTCAATTTGATTGCGTAATACGAAATCATCGTTAGCCTGCGAGTCAAGAGGTGCCCTTTTCTCTCTTTGCGAAATCATCCGCTGTTTATCCTTGTTGAGATCAAGCATGGCGAGATTGGCAAAGCTGTCCGCATTGTTTAATATCGTATTTATTCGCATCATAATGAGCCTGGACTCATCGAGCATATTTTTTTTCGTCTTTTTAATAATAGCTTCGGAGTTGATGGTGTAAGAAAAAAGGCCCATTAATAAGAGCGGAATAAGGACCAGCGGAAAATAGATTGATATGATCTTATTCTTAATCCTTAGTCTTTTAAACCAGATAAAACGTTCTGTTCTCATCGTTGTCGTCCTCTCAATTAACACTTTTCAAAAACTAGTATTCTTTTAGCTGACATTATAAGAGAAAGAAATTGTTCTTAAGTAATAAAAATCTATTCCTGATACATATATTGTCGCAGTTCTCGCAATTGCCATTCCCTCTCTTCCGTAATCCGAGTCATGTCATTTTGTGTATCTAGTCCAACCGCTTTGATGGCATAATCAGAAGCCACCATCGCATGTCCTCTCATATGACCTACACCAAATTCTTATAATACATAACTGAGGTCAGTATACTGGATTATCAAGGTGTTTGAGAAGTCTCGAAATAAAAACGTTAATATGTAAGTCCATCATTTGTCGAAGAGATACAGACTGTGGTACGCTAGTTTTTTATGGAGACAGCATGATTAAGGGGGAAAATAGCGTGAATTATGGGCAAGGTTTTGTGCGTTCCAAGCCAAAGCGAAAAATATGGAAGTGGTTACTTATTTCTGTGTCTTCACTTGTGATTGTGCTGGTAGTGGGGTTAACCGTTGCCTATCAGGTGATGAAATATGAGCCGCTAGAAGAAGCGAAGCAAGCGCTGGTGAGTGACTCCGCAGCCACGGTTACTACTGTTAAGGATGGTTTTCGCTTTGAACCTACGGATGGAGAAATTAATCAACCAACCGTGATATTCTATCCTGGCGGTCTTGTAGATGCCGAGAGCTACGCACCACTAGCTCGTAAGCTGTCGGAAGCGGGACACCGTGTATATATAGCAAAAATGCCATTTGACCTAGCTATCTTCGGACAGAATCGGGCAAAGGATTTGATCGCGGAGCATCCAGAGGATACCTATGTAATAGGGGGACATTCACTTGGAGGAGTATTCGCGTCTAGATTCGCAGCTGTTAATACGGATAAAATATCCGGGGTATTCTTTCTAGGATCTTATGCGGATGAAGGCGGCAGCTTAAAGGATTCCAATCTTGAGATCCTGCAAGTTACAGCCTCAAAAGACGCAGTATTGAATTGGAGCACATGGGAACAAAGTAAGCAAAATCTCCCAGCAGAGAAGACGAAATACGTATCCATAGACGGTGGTAATCATGGTCAATTCGGTTCGTATGGCCAGCAGAAAGGCGACAATGAAGCGGACATTACCCCGAAACAGCAGCTTGAGCAAATATCATCTGCTATTCTTAACTGGTTGCCAACGACGCAGAAATAATTAAAAAAACGTGAGGGTAAGCAATGTACTTGCATCCTCACGTTTTCTTTTATACAAAATAAGACACCTTTGCGTTTGGAAAATGACTGAGTATAAGCTCTCGCAACATCTGTTCCATATCTACGGCATCTTCCTTTTTGTACACGTATTTGTAACGGCCATATCTGCCCCACTTCATCTGTCTATTCTCTTCATCCATATCAAGCTTGGTTTTGGGATATCGCTTCATAATGGTGTTCTTCGCAACTTTGGTAAATCGATGTTGGATCAATTCAAATTCTAAATCGACAATGTCAATGTCTCCAATTCGTTCGTGCAGCTTCTTGATTAGTTCCAAATAATCCTCTTTCCAGCCATCGTATATCATGATCGGGGCCATGATGAAGCCCAGCGGATATCCTGCCTCAGCAATCTTACCCGCCGCTTCAATGCGCTCCTCAAAGCCAGAAGTCGCAGGTTCAAAGTTACGAATGACATAACTTGAGTTGATCGAGAAACGAATTCTGGTATGTCCCCGGTGGTTAGCATCTAATAATGAATCAACATTGTCGTATTTCGTTACGAAACGAAGCCGTCCATAAGGTTGCTTCCCCATAAATTCGATATAGTAACGCAAAGCTCCAGTAAGATGTTCAAAAGAAACGGGGTCTCCTGTACATGCCGCTTCAAAGGTCGTTATTTCCGGTTTTCGTTCTTCGATATATTTCTCAGCCGCTGCTAAGATCTCATCTAAATTTACATATACTCTGATATAAGGCTTAGAACTCATCGTGGTTTGCAAATAACAATAATGACAATGACCTGCACAACCTGTTGCCAAAGGGATGGCATATTCTGCAGATGGCTTGGAGGTATCAAATTTTAAAGTTTTTCTAACCCCCACCACTAATGTCCTTTTTGCATTTCGATATTTCTGTGCATCGGTATCTCCTGGAATGCCCGTTACCCGATTGTGAGAGGTTGTCATTTTGAGCGGAATGCCTGCTTGCTCAAAATGTTTGTATAACTGTTCTCCTAAGGGATAATCTAACGACTGTGGTTCGAAAAATATAAGATCGGGATCGAATCGCTTCAATGATTTGTCCCCCTGATCTCAATGGACATAATGATTTAATTGATCTAAATGCTGGCGATCTTCATTTAAAATATCTTTAACTAACTTCTGACTCTCAGGATCCAAGTCACCTCTAACCAATTGCTCGGACATTTGAATCCCTTTGTCTTCACCTTTTATAGCATCCTGCAAAATAAAATTAGGATCATCCGTGGCTTTTTTGAAACGATTCATAAACTCCACCATGCTCCCTTGGATTCCCGCATCATCTGCAGGAACTCCGCCCAGGTTTTGAATTCTTTCGGCTACCCGTATGGCATGATATTTATGGTCTTTCTGAATATCCTGAAGTACCTTCTTAATGTCCTGATCCGCAACATGCTGAATATATCGCTCATAAGAAAGCACCGCCATATAATTGCCTTCGAGAAAAGCATTTAATTCTTTGACTACATCACTGTTATCCATGTTAAGTTTAGCTCCTCATTTGTTGTTAATTTTAGTTTTGCAACAATATGAGGTATCTATGCACGATGGTATAAATGCTCATTTTACCTCCAAAGTCCGCGATAATGCTGCCAACCGCTGCATTCCTTCACGGAGTAAAGCCTCATTCGCGAAGGAAAAACTGAGACGAATCCACGACTTCGACTCTCCCAATGGATCACAGATCACTCCAGGAACAAAGCTGATGGACTGCTCAATACTCTTCCGATAGAGAGCTTCAGCCGAGATCTCACCGGGTAACTTAACCCATAAATTGAGTCCGCCTTGTGGAGCCGTCCATTCCCAGCCCGCCCTGTCCAGTTCTTCCTCCACGATCTCTTTATGAATCTGAAGCGCTATACGTAACTTATCCAAATGCTGCTGTAACCGTGGAGATGAATAGTAATGCAAAAAAATCTTCTGATTTAGTTGCGGAGTCCCGTTATCAGCTATCGACTTTGCCTTGATTAGCTGGTTCATGAATGGAAAACGGCAGGCTACAGCACAAATTCGTAGACCTGGAGCAATGTATTTACTAAAGCTACTGATATATATCACCCAGCCCTCCGTGTCATAAGCGAATAAAGGTAGCGGCGGCTTCTCGTCGAAAAAGATATCTCGAAACGGATCGTCTTCTACGATCAAACATTGATAGTGTTCAGCTAATTCCACTAGCAATTTACGTTGCCATGCCGGAACCGTATATCCGGTAGGATTGTGATGTGTCGGATTCATATAGAACATACGTGGCTTATACGTGCGCATTAAATGTTCCACTTCATCCAAATCATACCCATCAGGTGAGATATTCACGGGAATAAGCCGCGCACCTTGCCTGCGAAAAATATCCATCGCTACGCTATATGTGGGTCGCTCTATTAACACCGAATCCAAGGTTCCAAGCATCATTTGAGCGATCAGATTAATGGCTTGCTGAGCTCCTGATGTGATCAATAATTCATCAGATGATAGTTGCAATCGATGATGCTCTTTGAAATGTTGGCTCAGTGATTCCCGGAGCTCATCATCGCCCTGTACCGAGGCATAAGTACCCATTACCTTAGGGTACATATCAAATACTTTCTTAACATAATCCGATAAATACAAATTTGGCAGTAAATTAGGATCAATCAATGCCTGTGAGAATTGATACTTAACTGGTATTCGTTGAATATCGGATAGTTGACTTGATTGAATATATGAAGAAACGATAGCACCATCTTCAATTACAGCATTATTCGCTGACACGTAATATCCCGATTTGTCCTTTACATACACTTTGCCATCCTCAGTCAGCTGTCTATATGCCTTAAACACCGTTAATCGGTGTACTTTGAGCTCTTCAGCAAGTAAGCGTACCGAGGGCAATTTATCATTGACACTCCATTCGCCACGCTCAATATGATTCAAGATATAATCATAAACTTGACGAAATAATGAATGGTTTCGTGATGTTCCCGCCGTTTTTTTCATATATCTGCAACATCTCCTTGAGATAATCTAATTCTTTCATGATACATGAAAACTCACAGTATCTGTTCTGTTATTTATTATCTGTTCTGTCCAGCCCGATTTATGATTAACGAACAACTTCTAAAGGGGACATGAACATGATTCTAGTGGCTTATGCATTAATCTGTCTTATATTCGGTACGACCTTTCTAGCGATTAAAATTGGAGTAGATGCCGGTGCACCACCTTTCTTCTCTGCAGGGCTACGCTTTTTTCTAGCCGGATCTATTCTGTTTCTATGGATGGTATGGAAACGTAAGGCGAGCTTCTCTTTATTATTACGTAAAGAAATGTCATTTACCGGAGCAACATTGACTTTCGGTACGTTCTCAACTCTATATTGGGCTGAGCAATATGTATCATCAGGACTTGGTGCGGTGTTGTCAGCAACGGGGCCGATCATGATTCTCCTCTTGCAGACTGCTATTCTACGTCAAAAGGCGCCCCTACACTCCTTATTTGGTTGCATCATCGGTTTTATCGGTGTGTTGCTATTAGTACTGCCTAATTTATCGTTGAACATCTCTCATTTATGGCTTATCGGCTGTGTCGCAATATTAATAGGAGAATGCTGCTATGCCCTCGGGACAATCTATTCGAAGAAAGTAATAAGTAACATGTCCCATGTCTCGCCAATCGCATTAAATGCAGTGCAAATGATGTACGGTGGAATATTATTGTTCATACTCTCTTTCATTACCGAAGACGTGCATCCTTCATTCCTATTATCTTTCAAAACAGCTGGATCGCTCCTCTACCTGATCGTGCTTGGCTCTATGGTTGGACATACCTTATTCTATTGGCTTGTAGCCAAGACGAATCCGGTCTTCCCTTCCACCTGGCTATATATCTCTCCTCCGATAGCAGTCGGAGTAGGTGTACTCTTTTATCATGAGACCGTCTCTTGGATCACGCTACTTGGGGTTGTCACGATCATTGCTGGAACTGTACTTGTAAACTTAGGTGCTTTAAGACAAATGGTAATAAAACGTAAACAAATATTGTGACGAGCGTACCAAACTGAGCCATCTCATCCGTAAGTTCATTCTCATCGTAGGAAGGGATGGAATATGATTATTGCTGAAATCAAGAAAAAGCACCTTTCTAAAAGGTGCTCATGTTCCTTGATGATTAGGTTGTAAATGTTACTATTACCTTTCGAGTAGGTGCTTTGCTTGGTTCTTTATTTAAAATGTCATACCACACTTTTAAGGCTTCAAACGATCCATCGGGAACATCCGCTATCATTAGCTCAATCGTCTGAGCATCTATCCATGTTTTTTCTTGTATTGGAATCTGACCCATTAACTTTTCTATATCTTCATCTGTTATCTTCAAAATTTGAAAGGTATCCAGGTCAATCCCCACAATCCCACTTCGATTTACATTCCCCTCGTCATATCCATATTGGATTAGCGCTCGTGTATCATATTGTGATTGCAATAGTAAGCTGTCCATATAGATGCTCTCAGGCAACTCCAAACTCAAAGTCTCATTATCTTTCACCTGTACCAATACGTTCTGGCACATCTTATTTCCACAGCCATATCCCACTCGAACAACCTCAACCTGATTCGTATCATAGATCGAACTTACCTGAAGGCGGTCAAATTCAATCTTCGTATATTGTTCCTTGCTTAAATAAGCATCCAATGCTGGGACCTGTGACACAGGAACGATTTGGCGAGCTGTATGAATAACCCTATCTTGTTCCATTACAATTGCTGGATGTATATTTGAAGACGTTTCTTCCGTTGCATTTGAACAGGAAGCTATAAGAATTGACGTCAGAACAAGAGTGCTAATTATACGACGATAAAATATCATTAGAGTTCACACCCTATGCTTTTATTCATGGTCTAGAGCTTCTTTAATTTCTGGAATCGATAAACCGTTCGCTTTCAACTCTTTAATCCAAAGAATACGAGCAACGGTTTCCTCTCTTCTATACCTTCGTGTCAAATTCTCCTCGGCTTGTTCAAAGGGCAGCATACCTTCTTCGGTGTAGTGCTTCAGTGTACTATAACGAGATCCTGTAAGTCGCACCAATTCACCAATGGATACATATTCTGACACCAATATCGTCTCCATTGAACGTTGTCTAGACATGAATACCAACTCCTTTAGACTGGGTGCTTCGGAACAAGACGCACACCTTGAATTGGTACTCTCATGATCACAAAATGCGGCATCGCATCGTATAACATATTATCAATTTTAAGGGTCGCAATCGATCCTCCCTCAATTACCTTAACTTCATGTCCATATGACCTTAACCTTGTAAGGACGGAGTTTAGTCTTTTATTAGAATTATCGAACCAAGCCTCTGTTTCTATAAAAACAGCTTGTGAGCGTTCTAGAAAAGGGAAGAAAAAATTGATACTGCTACCGGTATATGTCTTCATAAACTTAGTCTTCATTTCTAATAATTGTTTGATTCCTAACTCAATTCCATGATGGATTTGAATCGGAAACAAGGCTTTTGCCAATAAATTACTTTGATATAATTCATTCATTCTCGTATTCACTTTTTCCAGTTCGTTCCGCGAGAAGAAATCATGCATACAACCGCTTTCACGAAGAAGCCACAGCATACAAATGATCTCATCCGTTACCGATCCCTCTTCCAAAATTTCAGCCCGAATGTTCTCAGTAATCCTCGAGTACGTCTCCAAATTACTGCGATATGCTCTCATTTCAACTCCAGCAGAATCAAAATACATGTCGCTACCTAACAAACTTGGGATTTCTTCCAGCATATTTATTGACTTAAGATAATCTGATATCGCGATTTCAAACTTTTTTAATTTTTTCTTAGATAGATTAGAAGCCTTTTTTAACCACCAATTTAGATCGCCTATCACCTCAGTATGGTTATGAAGCAAGGGCTGCAGAACTTTTTCTCTATAGAGTGTTGAATGAGATTGTTCAAGTACTTCCTTGTGGAAAGTTAGCTTGTTCTCTGCTTGTGTAAAACATCCCTCTAAGTTGGCCTCTAAAATAACCGCAGCTGCCATGCAACGTAGAGACACTTTCTTTGCATTAGTCAAATAAAGACTACTCTGTGCATTTAATGCGATCAATGCAAAACTTTGTGCTAATTTTAAATCCGTCATAACCATCCACCCCTACTCTTAATTTCGAACTTACGGATGATGTTTAATCTGTATGATGAACATTTGGAAATTCACTTACTACTTACTACTTATCACTTACTACTTACTATATACGACATTTACATAATATTGTCAAGGGATCTTAATACATGTAAAAGCCCCACCTCGTAATCGAGATGGGGTATCGATAAACTATTATTAATTAGCCCTTTACTGCGCCTTCGATCATCCCTGCAATTAACTGCTTTTGAAAGATCAACACGATAATCAAAAGCGGCACAACACTGATGACAGAACCAGCCATAATAAGATGGTACGGTGTATTATTGCTATCCTCAAGCGCTTTGAGCGCAACGGATAACGTCATATTTTCCTGAGATCTCAAGATCACTGAAGGCCATAAGAAGTTATTCCATTGTTTAACGAATAGGATGATACCTAGTCCTGCAAATCCTGATCTCAAATTAGGAAGTACGATGCGACGGAAGAGCTTAAATTCGGTACAACCATCTATTCGTGCCGCCTCCATCATCTCATCCGGAAGCGACATACAATATTGCCGCATGAAAAATATCCCAAATGCATTGGCCAAATCCGGCAAAATAACTCCCCAAATGTTATCGATCAAGTTTAAGTTCTTATACATAGCGAACAAGGGCACCATTGTAGCTTCATGCGGAATCATCAGTGATGCCAGCACTAGTACGAATAAAAACTTCTTCCCTTTAAATCGATATTTTGCAAAAGCAAACCCAGCCAATCCGCAAAATATTAAAGCTACAAGCGTGGAGGTAGTAGATAACAAGAAGCTGTTCCACGTGATGATACCAAATTTTCGTTCTACAAATAACTCCCTGAAGTTCTCCCAATGTAGGGTTGAGGGAACCCAGATCGGTGGATTTACAAATATTTCACTTATATCCTTTAACGAGGAACTAAACAACCAGAATAAAGGAAACATTGTTAGTATTGAAGCCAAAGCCATCAATATAAAGGCTAAAGATGAGGACCATATGCTCTTGCTATTAGAAGTGTCTCTAGCTTGTATTTTAATCGTTTTTTCCATAATATCCTCCCGCCCTACTCTTTATCGTCAAATATACGCATTTGCAACAATGAGATTACCATCATCAGAATAAAGAA
Organism: Paenibacillus segetis; assembly: GCF_014639155.1. Lineage (NCBI taxonomy): Bacteria > Bacillati > Bacillota > Bacilli > Caryophanales > Paenibacillaceae > Paenibacillus > Paenibacillus segetis. Next base: position 1,623,607 of record NZ_BMFT01000001.1, on the reverse strand, counting down.
GCAGACGGCAATGGAAGATGCGTAACCGAAATTAAAGTTTTGGAAGCTTTCTGTGTATAACATCAATACCGGGGTCATCGTAGAGTTTAGCGGTCCACCCTGCGTAAGAATAAAAGGCTCTGTGAAGAGCGAGAATGTTCCAATAGTAGAGAGCACCGTACAGAACAACAACATTTTTTTGACTAACGGAATGGTGATGTAGAAGAAACTTTTGATTTTTGTCGCTCCGTCCACATATGCGGCTTCGTACAAATCCTTCGAAATGTTCTGCAATCCTGTCAACAACAGCAGCATATTGTATCCAAGCCAGCGATATAACACCATTATGGCAACGGAAATACGTGCCCACCATGGCGATTCGAGCCAAGGTATCGGATTATCAATCAGACCAATACTTCTGAGAATACTGTTAACTAGACCATCCTGCGTATTTAAGAGTAAGATGAACACGAAGGATACGGCTACAACGGATACGAAGTTGGGTACAAAAAGTGCCATCCGAAAAAATCCTTTACCTACCATCCAATTCGAATTCAATATGGAAGCAAAGATTAGACCCAGAAATAGCATGAGCGGCACATACATCAGGAATATCAATGAACTATTCCATAGGGATAACCAAAAGGTCTTATCTCCGAACAATTGTACATAGTTATCAAACCCAATGATATGCTTCTCTCCAGACCCATTCCAATCCGTAAGACTGATATAAAATGAATACAAAATAGGATATAACGAGAAGAAAAAGAACAAAATGAAATAGGGTGATATGTAAAGATAGGGAGCAAACAACAGTTGCTTGTTCCATTTAGGTGTTTTCATATCGTTCCCTCCATTCCTATCAGAATTAATTTAGTTTCTCTTTGTTTTGCTGCGTAACTCAGCAGCCATTTCTTGTAACGCTTTCTCTGAGCTATCGTTATTCAGGAAGACTTTCGCCCATACATCTGTCATAAGTTTGTTTGCCATTGGAAAATCGGAAGTATACGCCAATGGATAAGTGTTCGCAAGAGACTGAGCATATACTTTTCGAATGGCTTGATCATTGAAGTAGGCTGATTTCTCCTCTAACGAGGCATCATTATTAACTAACATCGCTGGAAATAGTCCGGCTTTCTCCATCATTTGCACTTGGGAATCTTCACTACCAAGCATAAATTCGATAAAGTTCCAAGCTTCTTCAGGATGTTTCGAATTTTTGTTAATGGCCAAATTCGCTCCACCTTGATTCGCACCCGTATATTTATCATCCTTGGACCATTTAGGCATCATCGTTACAGACCATTTGCCTTTGTCCGCTGGAGAATATTGATTTTCAATAATTGCATCATGCCACGAACCGCCGACAACGGTTGCAATTTTTCCATCCCGAATACCGTTACCCCATTGGTCAGAATTGGCACGGGCATCGAACACAAGTCCTTCATTTTGCATTTTAATGAGGAAATCTGCGCTTTCCTTAATTTCCGGTGAATCTACTGCAACATTTCCTTCAGCGTCGAAGTACCAGAGTCCTCGTTGCCACATCATCGATTCAAACATCCGGTTACTAGAGTTCGTTTTGGAATCTCCGTACATCATAGCTCCCGTTTTTTCTTTAACTAGCTTAGCCGCCTCGTAATAGTCGTCCCAGGTCTGAATTTTTTGCGCAACTTCTTCTGGGTCGGTAGGTAGGCCTGCTTGTGCGAAGAGATCGTTGCGGTAGAACATAACAACTGGACCACTGTCCCATGGCATGGCATAGACTTTATCATCCTTGGTAGCATCTTCCCATTTATAGGAACTCATCTTGTCCTTATATGGTTCTACGCGAGATGTGATATCAAGCAATGAGTCGATCTGCACAATTTGGGATAGATTTGTCGATTCTACTGTAATAATATCGGGTACCACATCTCCGGTATTTGAAGTAATCAGATATTTCGAATACAGATCTGTAGACTTCATCGTTTGAAATTCAACTTCGACATTTGGATATTTCGCCTTAAACGCTTCCATATTCAAATCGAGTCCGTCTTTTGCGGTCTCCCAAATCCAGACCACTAACTTAACCTTCTCGTCACCTTTAGCTGGTGCAGTGGACTCATTCTGCTTGTTATCTGAAGAGCAAGCAGTTGCTAGTAAAGAAAACATCAGACAAGTAATGAGTACATATAGCAGGCTTTTTCTTTTCATGAATCTTAACCCCCTGTAGTTGATAAATTCTAGCTTACATTCATTATGATAAATCTTCTGAAAGGGCTTTCAAACGGACTGTTGTTTGATTAAAGTGTGATCTTTTCCGATAAACAAAAAAAATGCCCAGACGATCCAGGCACAGTTGTACATTTGTTCAAAGAAATGGTCATTTTGTTTGAAGACGAAATTGCCCAGGTGTAATCTCCACATGTTTCTTGAACCATTTCGAAAAATATTTCACATCTTGAATGCCTATTTTCTCGGCGACTTCCTCTATACGAATAGTAGTTACACTTAGTAACTCCTTAGCCCGATGTAACTTTCGATCAGAGATAAAGGAAATGATGCTATATCCTGTTGCCTCCTTGAAGATCGTACTAAAGTAACTTCGACTCACTCCAATAATTGCAGCCACATCTGCTGCTCTAATATCAGTATCAAGATGCTGATCAATGAAATCAATGGCTTGTATAATATCCTCTTTGTGCGTCAAGCTTAACAAATTGGTATTACATTCTACTTGCCACATGCGATATAACCTGCTTACAGAATCTAACCAACCTTCAGCATTGACAATGGGTTTGCTTTGGCGCCACTCTAATGAATTGTTCTTTAATTTCAAGTCTACAAGCTTCGATCTCACTAGATCCTGAAGCGCTGGTGTACATGCAATAAATGCAGAATATTCGTCTAACTCAAGTAACTTTAATTGATTCGGGTTAGCCATTGATATATCCTTCCATTGATTAAGAAAGATACCTTTACTGTCAGTACTATCTCGAGGAATAAACACGTGAATCAAACAAGAATAGGATAACATCCAGTTCCACTCTGTACGTACACGTTCTAACAAATAATTTCTAGCTGTATAACTATGCTTATTAAGCCAATCTTCCATTGCCTCTATTGTGCGATCTTGATGCTCATTGACCATATCCACCGCTGTTTGTTGCTTCGTGAGGTGCTCTTTGAATTGTACATAAACACGATGTAATGAGTCATTGATATGATCGTCATCCATATCCGTCTTGACGATATAATCATGTACCCCCAATTGGATTCCATGCTGGGCATAGTCAAAATCCCTGTGGCAGCTCAGGAATAGTATCGCAGTCTCTGGGGCTTCTTTTTTGATTTTTTGCGCGAGTTCAATCCCCGTCATTTCCGGCATGACAATGTCTGTTATAACCAATTGGGGCTGATGTTCCAAAAATTTGTGCCACCCAAGACTTCCGTTAGATGCATCATCCACTACAACCATCTGATGTTGTTCCCAATTAATCGTCATACGAAGACCTTTTCTTACGAGTTGCTCATCATCAACAATTAGAACCTTGATTGGGAATGAATTTCCACTGTCTTTGGCCATGTCAAAGTCACCTTCGTTCCTTTATTTCTGTCTGATTCGATGGATAATCCGTATACATCACCATAATGCAGCTTAAAACGTTCATCCACATTCCGTAAACCTAATCCACCTTGCTTATCCGGCACCCTCTGGCCAGAACCTATAAACTTCATATGCTCCGTGGTGACGCCCATTCCATCGTCTTCAAGTACCATAAATAATATATTTCTTTCTTCAAATATTTCCATATTGATGTTCCCATGACCGTCTCGAAATCCATGAAAAAAAATGTTTTCCAGCAAGGGCTGAAACACCATTCGTGGAATCAGGCATTGTTCAATCCCGGGTTGTACCTCAAGGTTAAAGGTGAACACATCGTCATAACGAAAGCGCTGGATCTCGATAAAATGACGTGCTATTTCGATTTCTTCCTTCAAGGGAAGAAGCGTTTTTTTGAAGTTAAGGCTTCCATCCAGAACGACGATAAGATGCTGGAGCATTTTTTGAATTTCGGGTTGATGGGCTAGCTTCGCTTTCCATTGAATTGAATTCAACGTATTAAACAATAGATGTGGATTTATCTGATAATGTAATATCTTCAGCTCAGCATCGCTTTTGAGCTTCTCGGTTCTACTGATTTCGTTAACAAGCTCCACGATTTGTTCTGTCATCTTGTTGAAGGCTTCACTTAGAAAACCAAGCTCATCCGATGACATGACAGGGGTTCGTATTAGCAGATCACCTTCACCAAACCTACGCATGGAATGAGCTAATTTCTTAATTGGCATCGTAAAACGAATGGAAAAGAAGCTCGCCAAAATCACGCCTAGAAACACGGCTAATCCGGAAATAAAGACAGAATACTTCAAAATAACGGTAGACGATTCATAAAACGTTGCATAAGGAACTCTGGCCTCCACTACCCAATCCTCTGTATCCAGAGAACGTGACCATACAATATCATTGTCTTGACTCGTATAGTTCGAAGATGCTGGTAACAAAGAGCGTCCAGATGCATCTTTAATTTGTAAGTGGGATTTGGTATCAACTTCGAATGATTTAATTAAGCTAAGAATTGTATCCGCTTTCATATCAATTATTAATTTACTACCTATAGGTAACCCGAAAGAGTTCTTTAAAGGAACCATCAAACTGATCATATAGTCGTTGCTAGGAACGGAGTAATAGTCAGGAATATGAATCATAACATGCCTATCATTATACTGAGATTCATTAGACCAGAACTGGGAGTTAGCAAGGCTCTCCTCATTAATTAGGGTCTTTCCGATGACCCTTCCTGAAGGCGTAATCACGGCTACATTAAATATATTTGTGTTTTCTAGTGAGGAAATATAGTTTTGAAAATCCCGTTCCTCAACAAATTGTTCAAACGTAGAAGGTGCTTTATCTTCAACTAATATGGACGAGGCTATGAGATAGGATAGGATATTACCTGTAATTTGATCCATCTGCTTTAAATTGCTATCCACATGTTGCTTAAGTTGCTCAACGGCATACATACCATAACTACCAAACTGTGAGTTTACAACCTTGGAGGATTGATGATACGAAAAATATCCAAGTGTGCATACGGGTAAAATAGCAACAATAAAAATGATCAGCGTTAGCTTTGTTCTGACAGTTCCTGCTTGTCTGATGCGGGATCTCATTCTCTCTAAGTTGCTCATCATAATACCTCTTCTGGTTATTCTTATAGCAAATGAACTAGTGAATCTACAAAGTATATCAAATAACCTTATAAATTTGAATAAATGGTGCCCCTGATTTGCTCACTTTAGGGACACCATTTAAGGGTAATTACTAGTCTTCTTTAAATAATGGTAATATATTCAATTCGAACGCGAACTGCTTCTCATCCAAACGGTAAGCCTCCAATAATTCAGGACCACAGGAGTTGGAACCCACGCCACTCATCTTGTAATCCAGATGAACAATCGTTTCATTCCTGCGAACAAGCTCATAAGCATGTTGAGCCAAAGTTAAGTCTTCCGGAGTGTAGTGTGAGGCATTGAACGAGAATGGCTTGGCACTTGTAAACTTCAATCCCATCCCCTGCTCATTGGTTACAATGACCCAATCCGTATTATCATGAGAACCATTTTCCTGCGGCATGATATAAGGTGTAAATAGCCCGTCTACTGTTGTTAAGTATTTATTCTTCAGCGTGCTTTGACTTTTATCAACATAGCTCTCATGAGGACCATTTCCGAAATACTCTACTTCCTCTGTACCTGATGGCATCGTTAGCTGTAAACCAAATCTTGGTAGGAATATCAAATCCTCGCGGACCGTAATTTCAACTTTCAGCTTGATTACACCATCGCCTGATACTCGCCAATAGGCTACTCCGTGTAGCAATGGTGGCTTGATATATCCGCCCAGAGAAAATTTGACTCGTAATTCCACAGCAGATTCTTGTTGTTCGGTTACGATTGTCTCATATACATGCATATGTGCGCGATCATAGCCTTCTTCCATCCACAGCAATTTGACCTTGCGATCATTATCTATTGGAGCTCTCCATATATTGAAGCTGAGTGGTTTGTGAATCATTTCTACTCCATGCTTGGATACTGAGATAAATGTTCCGTTATACATATCGAACACATGCCGGAAATCAAAACCTTCAAGTATCAATTGTTCATTCTGTTCCGTAACTTGCAAAGAATGATTCGCTGGCTTTGGTTCAGACACTTCCAGAATCTCAACGGGCAGTCTGAACTGCTCGAAGTTCACTTCATGTCCTGAATCCGCCCAGTCCGTATCCAGCTGTAATCGGCAAGAGATTGTCAAGAAATAAGTATCAGCAGATGATTCAGGAAATACATAATCCAGCTTTACGCTGCTTGAAGTATGTGGTCCAACCTGAGTTAACAGGGTCTGTCCTTGCTGAACAAGTTCTCCATTCTTTTCGATCTTCCAATGTAAATTCAAATGGGAGAGATCAATGAAATCATAGAGATTCGTAATCCGGACAGTTCCTTCCAACAAATTGTCTGCTTCAATCCTGACTGGAGCAATTACCTTCTTTAATTCAAGTAGGCCTGTATGGGGAATTCGATCAGGAGAGACAAGCCCGTCGATACAGAAGTTCCCATCATTCGGCTTGTCCCCGAAATCTCCTCCATAAGCGTAATATGGCGTTCCTTCATGATTAGTGGTCAAGACACCATGATCCGACCATTCCCATACACAACCACCCATCAGCTTCGGATATTTATAGATAACATCCCAATAGTCCTTTAAATCCCCAGGCCCATTGCCCATCGCATGACTATATTCACACATAAACATCGGTTTGGTGCTATTCTCATCCTTGGCATAAGCTTCGATATAAGCAGGTGAGGAATACATCCGACTCTCCATATCTAGCACTTCTACATCTGGACTTCCAAAATGTCGGGGATCAGAGCCTTCATAATGAATAGGTCTCGAGTTATCTCTTGATTTGGTCCATCTCGCCATCGCCATGTGGTTCGTATCGTAACCTGATTCATTGCCCATTGACCATATGATGACAGAAGGATGATTCTTGTCGCGCTCCACCATACGAACGGCACGTTCAACAAAAACATGCTCCCATTCCGGGATACGTGTCAGCATGTTGAAATCACCGATGGCATGAAATACCCCGTGGCATTCGAGATCTGCCTCATCAATAACATAGAAGCCGTACTCATTACACAGTTGTAGGAAACGTGAATCATTCGGATAATGGGAAGCTCGAATCGTATTGATGTTGTGCAATTTCATCAGTTTCAAATCCTGAATCATATGATTGATGGGTACCGTCTGTCCCAATACAGGATGTGAATCATGTCGATTCACTCCTTTTAACTTGACTGCCATACCATTAATTTGGAATATGCCGTCAATAATCTCTACCTTCCTGAAACCGATTGCAAAGTGTAATATCTCATCGCCAGCCGTAATCAACATTTGATATAAGTTAGGGGTTTCGGCATTCCATAGTTTTGGGTTGTTGATGTTAAGAGTAACGCTCCCCTTACCCTTGACGCTGACAATTTCATCCGCCTTACTCTGACCATCCGCATCAATAAGCTGGATCCGAGCTTCTAATTCACCTATGGTATCTAACTCACAGGTAATGATTCCAGCCTGGTAATCGTCCTCCAATTCCACTCGATTGAATACATCCACGATATGAGCAGGGTTGCGGGCCAGTAAATAGACATCCCGAAATATGCCCGAGAATCTCCACACATCCTGATCTTCTATATAAGAGCCATCACACCATTTTAGTACCATAACGGCAATCTTGTTCTTCCCAGATTGAACATACGGTGAAATATCAAATTCAGCAGGCATCCTGCTACCTTGGCTGTACCCGACCCAGGTTCCATTGATCCACAAATAAAAACATGAGTTTACGCCTTCAAATACAATATATTTCTGTTTCGTTTCCCAATCGCTGGAAATGTTGAATTCTCTTACGTACAGACCCGCCGGATTTGCATTCGGAACATAGGGTGGATCACAAGGAAAAGGATAATTTACGTTCGTATAATGAAGCTGATCATATCCATTGACCTGCCAGCATGAAGGTACAAGCAGATCATCCCAATCATTGACATCAACATCGGTCTGATAAAAATCATCTACTTGTTGGACCGATTCCTTATATTTAAACTTCCAATTCCCATTAAGTGTGCGATAGAACGGGGATTTACCACGCTTTTGCTTGAGCGCTGATTCCTCGTCACCATAGGGTATATAATAAGCTCTTGGAGCTTCTCTATTTTGTTGAAGTACGTTCAGATCTTCCCAATATTTCGGTATATTGATCATATCTATTCCCCTCGCATCTTTCGTATTTAGATTGTTCTATTGTATCGGATATGAAAGGGCTCTCAAACTGACTCTTGTTTGATTACGGGGTCATTTTGTTTGATTTGAGCCTGATCCATTCTTTTACCATTCAGCTACAGATCCGTCCTTATGTCTCCAAAGTGGATTTCTCCAGCGATGCGGAGCTTCTAATGACATCCGGATCACATACTCCTCATTGACCGTAATCCCGAGTCCCGGACCTTGCGGGATTTTTACATATCCATCGTCATAAGCGAACACATCTGGATCGACGATATAATCCAACAAATCATTGTCTTTATTATAGTGAATCCCCAGGCTTTGCTCCTGAATAACCGCATTATGGGCGGTCGCATCAACCTGCAAGCAAGCTGCCAGCGCAATCGGCCCCAATGGACAGTGAGGTGCTACGGCAACGTCATAGGCCTCAGCCATCGCAAAAATTTTCTTGCATTCTGTAATACCACCTGCATGCGATAAATCCGGTTGAATGATATCAACATATCCATCTTCCAAGAGCGATTTAAAGTCCCAGCGTGAGAACATTCTCTCTCCAGTTGCAATAGGAGTACTTGTGTGATTGGCGATATCTCGCAATGCTTCGTTATTCTCTGGGAGCACAGGCTCTTCAATAAACATAAGTCTATAAGGCTCTAGTGCTTTTGCTAGCACTTTGGCCATTGGTTTATGTACACGGCCATGGAAATCTACCCCAATGCCAAAGTCTGGACCTGTAGCATTACGAATCGCCGCCACACGATTCACAACTTCATCTACCTTGTGATAGCTATCAATATACTGCAATTCCTCCGTGGCATTCATTTTGATGGCAGTAAACCCGGCATTTTGTTTCTCCAGTGCAGCTTGCCCAACATCTACAGGTCTGTCTCCACCAATCCAGGAATACACACGCATGGAATCCCGGCATGCCCCGCCCAGCAATTGATAGATTGGCGCATTGAAGTACTTCCCTTTTATATCCCACAAGGCCTGATCAATCCCAGCAATAGCACTCATTAAAATAGGTCCACCACGGTAAAATCCACTGCGGTACATGACCTGCCAATGATCTTCAATACGAAGAGGATCTTGACCAATCAACGAATCCATGAGTTCATCTACTGCGGCTCTCACCGTATGGGCTTTGCCTTCAATTACAGGTTCTCCCCAACCTACAATGCCTTCATCAGTTTCAATTTTTAGAAATAACCAGCGCGGCGGTACGATATAAGTGCTGAATTTTGTAATTTTCATGAATGATCTCTCCCTATTCTCTTGCTTTATGAATTTCTTGGATAAATTGTTGCGACCGGGCTGTTATTACATCGTACTGCTTTTCTTCTACCGCCTTCTTATCGATCAGCGATCCTCCAAGACCAACAGCTACTGCCCCAGCTTTAATGAACTTACCTACATTGTCCAATGTTACCCCACCTGTTGGCATCATCGGGATATGTCCCAAAGGTGCTGACAGCTCCTTAATATAGTTAACGCCTAGAGATGACCCGGGGAAAATCTTGAGCATATCGGCGCCATATTGATACCCCTTTACAATCTCCGTAGGAGTCATAACTCCTGGTATCGATATACAGTTAGCTCTAATGGTCACTTTTACGGTTTCCTCATCCAAAATGGGTGAAAAAATAAAATCTGCCCCGGCTTCTATCGCCGTCACCGCAACTTCCGCATTCAGAACTGTGCCCGCACCAACCAGTACACGATCTTGGTATCTATCTTTAAGCAATGTAATCAGTTCTAAAGCTCTATCTGTATCAATCGTAATCTCCAAAGCTTGAACCCCACCGGCTACAAGTGCATCCGCAATGTGTACAGCTTGTTCAAATGGAGGTCTACGTACGACGGCAATGACACCAGAATCCTTTAACTGCTGTAACTTTTCATGTTTCTCCATATTCAACACTCCTTACCGTTGTACATTTTGATAATTCACTTGCCCGGACATCATCAGCGTGAGCTCTTCATCACTTGGAAGTCCCTCTGTATCGCCATTAACCCCGACAACAATTGCCCCGACCGCATTCGCTCTGGACACAGCCATCGCCAGCTCTTCTTGCCGCAATAGTCCACTTATAAACCCGGCAGCAAATCCATCACCAGCCCCGACAGGATCAATCTCTTGAACGGGATAAGAAGGGACACTCCCTTTCTCGGTTAAGGACTGATAATACGCGCCTTCCTTGCCAAGCTTTACAATAACTGCTTTTGCACCCAGCTTGAGCAGTTCTTCGGCAATTCCTTCGGGTTCCGTCTGACCTGTAAGGAATTCACCCTCATCCAAACCAGGTAAAATATAATCGGCCTTACTAGCTAGTTCGAGTAATATCTGTTTAGTATCCGGACGATTCCAAAGCTTCCATCTTATATTGGGGTCAAACACAATGCGCAAATGATTCCGTTTGGCCAAGTCCATCGCATGCCCAATCAATTCTAGACAGCTCTGGCTGAGGGCAGGAGTAATGCCTGTTACATGCAAAATTTTAGCTTGAGCCAAGTAAGATTCATCTAAATCTTCAGGTTTCATCAAGCTTGCGGCGGATTGATTGCGATAATAATAGACCTGTGTTCTCCCGCCTGATTGGCGTTCTTTAAAAAACACAGCTGTGGGAGCCGCATCCGTAAATATACAACGGGAAGTATCCACTCCCTGACCTCTTACACTTTGCATGATGTAACGTCCAAAGGCATCCTGTCCTAACTTACTGAACCAACCTACCGAATGGCCCAATTTGGCTAGTCCAATCGCTACATTAGACTCGGCCCCCGCCATCTGTTTATGGAATTGATGCACATATTCAAGTGGTAAACTCTGATCTCCACTAAACAGGACCATCGATTCACCAAAAGTGACAACCTCCATCCTACATCCTCCTTTGACTCAACAACCAGTTTAGCGTTTAATTTATACCAATTTAAAGATCGTATCTATTTTTGGTTTAATCCTAATAAATCAAAATACAAATGATCTTTTATCGATAAATAAACATATTTTAACTGGATTATTGCTATAATAGATAAATAGATATGATCTTTATGGAGGTATCATAGTATCTTTTTCGGGAGATGTCAACATACTAATACAATTAGCGACGAGCTGAAAGACTATGTTAAAATAGCTTTATTATGAGAAATATCAGGAGACTATGATCATGAAAAAGACCGCATTCTTAACTACAGTAGAGCAACTTAACAAAAAAATTATTGACGGTGAGTGGCCTCCGGGTTCACGCATCCCTACGCTTCAACAAATCTCCAAAGAAATGGAAGTCAGTGTCACCACAATTAGAGAAGCATTGAGAACGCTGGAGAGCCAGGGAAACGTAAGCATTGAACACGGTCGGGGTATGTATGTACGTAATGATCCATTATTGCTTGAGGATCCAACTGCGAATCTCAAAGAGCTCGGAGATATTTCGCTCGTCAAATTGCTGGAGGCAAGATTGTTAATTGAGCCGGTACTTGCTGGATTAAGTGCAGAGCGGGCTACACTAACCCAAGTCAAGCAACTCCGGGAACTGGCGGATGCAATGGTTCATCAGATGGAAGAAGGCGGCCCTTTCCTGGATACAGATCTCTCCTTTCATCGGCTCATTGCCGAATCAGCTCAGCATCCTGTCCTGCTGCGTATGCTGGAATCGATCTATCCACTACTGGCTGAAGGACGTAAGCAGACGAATACCTTACCTCATATGCGTACGAAAGCCTCCAATTTCCACATTCTCATTGCGATTGCTATCGAGGAAAGACATAGTGAACAGGCGAAACAACTGATGCATTTTCATATCAATGACATGCTTGAAGCTTTAAAAAAGTAGCATAGGCATACAAATAACCCGTAAAGATGTCACCTTGTTCAAGGTGTCCAGCTTTACGGTGTCCAGCTTTACGGGCTATAAAGTGTTGAAGAATGTACATCATCACGAATAACACTTTCCCCAGCTTTATTCACGAAAAATATTCGATAGCAATACAAAAGAGAGCTTGGACATGTCAAGCTCCCCTTTTGATGATTTCTCTCCTATTTTGCTCTTGAAAGTAGGTCTTTCATCATCTCATAATTCATGGCGCCTCGCACCTTCTCCCGAATGACTCCATCGGCATCCAATACATAAGTGGTCGGGTAGGCAACGACCTGATAGGTTAACATAAGGTCCCCTTCCTCATCCAATACAATCGGGAATGTAAGTTCATGGTTTTGAACAAACGTGGGGACATCCTCAATCGAATCTTCAGTTGTAGTCATATTCACTCCGAGAATGACCACATCTTCCGATTGATAATGATCATAAATGTTCTGCATATGCGGCATCTCTACCCGGCAGGGAGGACACCATGTAGCCCAAAAATTTAGCAATACTCTTTTTCCCTTATAATCCGATAGCCGTACCTGATTACCCTTCAGATCTTGAAGTGAGAAATCAGGAGCTAATTGTCCTTTCTCAATTCCAATATCATGACTTTCCTCTTCCGAGCTTGCACTTTGCATAGGCTGTTGGGAAGTCTTGCTATAGTATTCATATCCGCCATATAGTACTAATCCAATTATAAAGATAATTGCGATGATGTTTTTTTTCATTTAATTACCCCTGTCTATCAAAAATTAATATCCCAGAAACTATATTTAGCCAACCAAGCACTCAGTCTTTGCAATTGCCCTGTGAACAGGAGAAGTCCCATGCCTATCAACAGAATCCCATTCATCTTCGATAACAAGGGCATCCATTTATTCATTTTTTTTAGCACGTTCAAAGAGTATGTTAACATCCAGGAAATCAGGAGAAATGGAATGCCGAGGCCCAGGGAATAGACAGCTAGCATACCTACACCGCTCCATACCGTTTCTGATGAACCCGCCATGAGTAGAATCGAGGATAATGCCAGTCCAACACACGGGCTCCAACCTGCTCCAAACGCAAATCCAGTGAGCAAAGAACGAACCGCTCCACTGCTTCTCCCACCTTTGGTCCCCCAAGTTTTTCCTGACATTAGAAAAGACAGATTGAGCCATCCGATCATTTGCAAGCCAAAGATAATAATGAATAGGCCGCTTATTCTCTGTACCAACTCTCGTTGCTGAGCAAAAAAATGACCAATGAAACTTGCCGAAGCACCCATGGCGATAAAAATCAAACTAAATCCTAAAATAAAAAATAGGGATTGCGTGAATAATCTCCCTCTATGCACCACAAGTTTGCCGTCTTGCAGCGATGACCCTGTCAAATGTGACAAATAAGCAGGAATCAGTGGAAATATGCAGGGGGATAGAAAGGACAACATCCCGGCAGCAAAAGCTACTATAATCGAAATTTGATTCATATCATGATCCTTTCTCGTTCTTCTCGCGGAATATTGACCATCCCGCCAAACCTGTCGCTGTTGCAATACAAATCATTTGCAGCCTGCTAAATGACAGTAGCCACAACGTACGGTCAGGATGCATAAACTGAAGTAGAACATGTCCAAGCAGAAACCAGATGGCATATCCAGTCCGGTCACCAAACCGTGAGGTTCTCCGCGTCAGGAACAGGATCAACAGAAACAGACCCGACCATAATACGCTTAAGCTATCATATAAAGCAGGTTCATTTCCTGCTATAAACTGCAAGAATGGATAGAGCAACCAACATCCAGTGATGAACCACAGCCCGATATCCATCCATTCATTCGCAGGCAAGTGTAATTTTCTCGAACGATACCAAAGGTAACAAATCGCAATGATACTCGCCAACCACTCTCCACGCTTGCCGCCATCAAAATACAATAAGCTAATGGGAGTCTCTATAAATTCAACGGGAGATAACAATATAAAGCTCCCTTTCCATACAAGCATCCATATCCAGAATGCATTGCCTGCATAAGACATGAAGCGATTTCGTTCTGGATTATGCCGTAGCCGATAATGCAACACGAGCCATCCTATTGCCCCAAAGGTCAGGTACATTACGAGTCGTCCATTTAGTAATAGTGATCCCAGTTGGATATTTCCCATATCCTCCGACCTCCTTTCTCTCTTATCAGCTTGTCAGACTTTTATAAAGATATGATAAAGTAACCTTGATTACTTCAATTCAAATGATCCTTTATGTCTTGTTTGGTTTGAGAGGTATCGTTATTGCAAAAGAATACATGTTCATGTCAGAGGTGAGCTCTACCTGACCTCCAAGCTTTTCCATAATCTCCTTTACTATAGCTAGACCAAGTCCGCTGCCCTTTATCCCTTCTCTACGTTGTCTGGACACATCTGCTTGGTAGAAACGTTCAAAGACCAAATCCTGCTCCTCTTCTGGCAAAGACTCTCCCAAATTGCTTACTGTAAGTCGATAATTATCACGGTCAGCTACTCCTGAAATCCAAATCATATGTCCTGAATTATAAGTAATTGCGTTCTGCATCAGATTGGTTAAGACCTGTCGTAATCCGTCTTCTGAGCTTATTATATCAAGTTGTTCAAGCGAAATATCTAATATTATCTCTTTGTGCTGGAGTTCTAGTTGAAAAGATTGCAAACTACGTGTAATGAACTCATCGATGGGTATCCGGTTGAAAATCATACTGTCAGCTCCCTTGTCCTCCCAAAGGGATAGTTGGTGAAGCTGCTCAACAAGTCTCGTAATATGCTGTGACTCTTCCAACAGGGATAAATACAATTCTCGGTCTCCCTCAATCACATCGTTACTTAACGCTTCCAAATAACCATTCAAATTACTGAGGGGTGTTCTTAAATCATGTGATACATTACTGAACATTACTTTACGATTTTGTTCCGATCGCTGCAGGGTTAGTGTCATCGCATTAAAGCGTTTTGTCAATTCTCCAATCTCATCCTCAGAGTTGACTTCAATAGGTTCAGGATAGGATCCTTCCATTAACTGACGGGTCGAATCTGTCAATTTTCTCAAAGGAGATAGAATCTTCTTGATAAAGAAAAAATGAATGAGTGTAGCAACTGCGATGGCAAGCAGACTTGCCCTAATAAGATAGAACTGCATGGTGCGTTGAAAAAAATCGTTCTTGGCATCACCCACCAGCTGATACTTTTCCACCAACACACATGCAAAATCTTTCACTGACACACCTGCTAACCAGATCACAACGAGCATCACCAACGCATTAACCGCAATCAACTTCCAAGCGACATAATGCTTCCGTATTTGCAATTTCTTAGTTAGCAACAAAGCGATACCCCATTCCACGGACCGTTTGAAAGAAGGTCGGTGCCCGGCAGGATACCTCGATCTTCTCTCTGAGCTTGCCGACGTGGACGTCAACCGTACGGTCAATCACAGATCTCTCATCATTGGGATAGAGCTCATTTAAAATTTGTTCGCGGGACAAGATTTGATTAGGATGCTTCATAAAGAAATGCAGCAATCTAAATTCATGCTGTGTTAACGCAATATCGACCCCTTTATACTTAACCTCTCCGGATAACGTCTTGATCGTTAGACCTCTGTAACTAATCTTGCTGCAACGATTCGCCATCCGTTTGAGTACCGTATTTACCCGTACAACTACTTCTTGAGGGCTAAATGGCTTGATAATATAATCATCCGCACCCATTTGCAGACCTGCGATACGTTCGGATTCCGTAATTTTAGCTGTGAGCATAATAATAGGGATATCGCTTTTCAGTTCATGCCGAATCCACTTACATAATTGTTCGCCACTGAACTTGGGCATCATCAGGTCAGTGATCACGAAACAGGGTTCATCCTGTTGAAATATCACTCTGGCTTCTTCCCCGTTCTGAGCCTCCAATACGCCATATCCTTCTTTTTCCAAATATATCCTTAAGAGCTTTCTTATTTTCATATCGTCCTCGACGATTAAGATATCTTTCTGCATCCCATCTCACCCTTTCTTGAACTAAAGGTACATTATACAAGACTAATTTAAAGAAATGTTAAAGACGGTAAAATTGAAAAACTTAGCAAATAAAAACAAGCCAGAGCGCATGACCATTCACGCTCTGGCTTGTTCTATTTCAGGTAGTTCAATCCGAATGATTTGTTCTAGACTCAGACTGAGTGGAGATTAATAAACCGCTATTGGTCCATAAGGACCCTCGATAATTTCTATTTTCGTTTCAAAAATATCTGTCAAAACTTCTGGGGTCATAACCTCTTCTACTGTTCCAAAAGTGGCAATTTGTCCATCTTTCATGGCACAAATTCGATCAGAATATTTGGCTGCAAAATTGATATCATGCATGACAGTCAGAATTGTTCTTCCAAATTCATTTGCAGCATGCCTCAAATGCTCCATCATTTGAACAGAACGAGCAATATCAAGATTATTCAGAGGCTCATCCAAAAGTACATATTCAGTCTCTTGGCACAAAACCATGGCTACATATGCTCTTTGCCTTTGACCACCAGAAAGCTCATCTAAATATCTATTTTCTAATTCATTCAAACCTAAAAAATCGATATATTTAGAAATAATAGCCTCATCTTCTTTAGTTAATCTTCCCTTTGAATAAGGAAATCGTCCAAATCCAACTAATTGTCTAATCGTAAGCCTCGTTACAAAATGATTTTCTTGTCGCAAAATAGTTAAAATTTTCGCTATGTCTTTGGATTTAGATTCAGAAACATCCATATTTGCGACCTGAATCTGGCCTTCATCCATATCCAAAAGTCTTCCAATCATCAAAAGTGTCGTAGACTTTCCAGCACCATTGGGTCCAATTAAAGATGTAAGACCCGCTTTTGGT
Source organism: Paenibacillus segetis (assembly GCF_014639155.1). Classification (NCBI taxonomy): domain Bacteria; kingdom Bacillati; phylum Bacillota; class Bacilli; order Caryophanales; family Paenibacillaceae; genus Paenibacillus; species Paenibacillus segetis. The sequence goes on along the minus strand of NZ_BMFT01000001.1, from coordinate 1,606,496 downwards.
ATTTCAATATTCAAAGGTCCTATTTTTACCTTATCACTATACAATTTTCTAACATTATCAATCTTTATCATAGGGCCCTCTTCCTTAAAATTACAATTAAAAATATGATTCCACCAAATAATTCAATAATAACTGAAACCACACCTTGAGCATGGAATACATGATACATTAAAAAGTATGCACTCGTTAAGATCAAAAATCCTATAGCAAGAGCCATTGGAAAAATATATCTATGATCATAGGTTGGCGCTGCTTGATAACTCAAAGTTGCAACTAAAAATCCATAGAAAGTAAGGGGTCCAATCAACGCTGTTGAAATTGACATCAAAACAGAAACTAAAATAAGCGTATATATTATACTCGATTGATGTTTAACTCCAAAAGAAGTAGAGACATCCTTTCCAAGTGACAATACATTTAAATTCTTAGAATTAGCAAGAAGTAATAATGCTACAATGATGACCACTGGAATTACTACAGGAAAATATGCAGAATCCGCATTATTGACAGAACCAAACAATCTTGCCTGTAAAATATCAAACTCAGACGGCGCAAGAAGTCTTTTCATAAAAGTTGATACAGATTTCAGCCCCGTTCCAATAATAATTCCAACCAACAGCATAAGCTGCAAATTTCCGTACTTTCCAGAAAGCAACCATCCATAAAGAATCAAACTCATCAAGACCATAACAATAACTTGAATTGCAAATGGGCCAATACCAGTAAAATTGATCAATGCACCAACACCAAAGAAAAATATGGTACTCGTATGAATAGTTGAGTAAAGTGCTTCAAAACCTAAAAGTGAAGGAGTTATGATCTTATTATTCGTAATCGATTGGAAAGCAACGGTCGACAAACTCTGACAAATTGCAGCAATAACCATAGCAACCAGAGCTACTATTCTTCTCTTAACAACCGGGATAAAAGAAGGTGAATCTACCGGAACTGGATTGTTATAAACTAAAAGTCCATAAGAAGAAAGGATGCCCAATATGATCAATGTTATCAGTAAAATCCAATAACGTTTTTCTTCTTTCTTAGAACGAAAAGCTCTAGCTGATCTATTCTCATTATGAAGGCTAGAATCGATTACGACATTTTCATTATTTCTATATTCCAATGCGCTCATCTTAGCCTCCTTGGTTTTCTTTGCCTCAATAAAATAGCAATAAATACGACTGCCCCCACTGTTCCGAGTATTAGAGAAACAGGCACTTCAAAAGGCATTATAATGGTTCGAGAAATGATATCACAAACCGTTATCGTACCCATTCCTATCACACATACCCAAGGCAAATTACTTCTAAGATCATCGCCTCTAAACATGGAAACAATATTCGGGACAATTAATCCTAAAAAAGGTAAGTTTCCGATAACAGCAGCAACAATTCCAACTGCAACAGATATAAGACCCGTACCTACAAGAACGATCCTATTGTAATTTACTCCAAGACTTGTCGCAACATCTTCCCCTAGTCCAGCTAAAGTCAGTCTATTAGCAACAATAAAAATAAGAAAAGTAACGATAACAATAAGCCATAAATATTCATATCTTCCAACTTGAACTGCCGCAAAAGAACCTACAAACCAAGATTCAATATTTTGCGTCATTTGAAAAAGGAGTCCAATAAAAGTGGAAACTGCAGAAATGACTGCTCCAAGCATCAGTCCAATAATCGGAACAATTAAAGACGAACGAAGTTTAACTCTTCTCAAAAATAAAAAGAAAATCATCGTTCCTACAAAAGAAAAAACAATTGCACCCGTCATTCTTAAAACTAACGTTGGTGCAGGAAATAATAAGTAAACAAATAGAAGGCCCAAACCCGCCCATTCAATGGTTCCTGTTGTGGTAGGTTCAACTAAACGATTCTGTGTAATAAGTTGCATGACAAGTCCTGCCATGGACATGGCAGCTCCAGTAAGCATTAACGCAGCTGTTCTTGGAACACGAGTGATGAAGAACATTTCCATTCCATCTGCTTGTCCACGTATATCATATACTCCAGTAAATAGGGATATCATGCCTAAAATAATAACAACTATAATTGCTAATATAAAAGGTTTTGTCCATATCTTATTGTGGTTATAAAGCTGGGGTTGAGAATTTCTCTCAACCCCGGAATTATTTTGTATTGTCTTTTTCTGCACCATATTAGACTCCTTAAGACTACTTAGCTAAAGTACTTGTGAGGTTCTTAAATATCTCAATAAAAGTTTGGATTGATTCATTTGTGTAAGTGTCATTAGGTGCATAAGCAATCTGCCCTTTAGAAACAGCAGTAACATTTTTAAGTGCAGGTGAATTTTCAATAACATCCTTAGCAGGAACGGCATCCGTTGTAGAAGATACTGCAGCATCACGATCTAGTACGAAAAGCCAATCTGGATTGCTTTGTGCAATAGCTTCAACAGAAATTTCATCACCTTTATGATCTGAAGTAGCATTTTCAATTTCTAAAGCTGGTTTCCATCCAAAGATGTCAAACATAGGTCCCCATACACGTCCAAAATGAGGAGCTGAATAGCCAATATTCCCACCAGAAACTTCAACACCCATAACTGTATCCGATCCATTATAGGCAGACTTAGCTTCTTCAACAGCTTTATCAAAATCAGCTACCAATTGTTTAGCTTCTTCATTTTTATCAAAAATTTGTCCCAAAACGACAGTAGAATCCTTAAGTCCATTTACTAAGTTTTCCCCAGGTGTATCAGCTTCCTCAGAGACATCAAAATTAAGATCAATAACAGCTGCATTTGGCACTAATTTTTTGATTTCTTCATAATACTTAGCAAATCTTTGACCGATAATTACAAGTTCAGGATCTGCAGCAGCTATAACTTCAAGATTTGGTTCACGGTGATTTCCAATATTTTGAACAGAATCATCACTTACATATGGTGAATCCGCAGGCATTACATCCTTTGGAGCAGCAGCCAATTTAATTCCCCAATCAGATAAAGTTTCAAAAGTTCTACTATCCAAAGAAATGACATTCTTTGGGTTTACAGGAACAGTAACAGTTCCATGAAGATCAGTGATTTCAACCGTTGAAGCTACAGTAGAATCATTTTCTTTCCCATTAGTTCCAGCTTTACCGTTTTCATTACTTGAATTTGAGCAAGCTGCCAACATCACAGCAAAAATGGCTAAAAAGACAACAGTTAATTTAAATTTCTTCATTTCCGATACTCTCCCCTTATGTAACTTTATAGACAAACAGATTATTGAATTGATGAATTAATATCTATGGATGTTTTTATGCGTGATTTAATAATAGATATTTTTATTTCACTAGTGCACAGCGACAATACAAAAAACATCAATGATAATGATTATCAATTTCAAAACCCAATTTCAAGTATACTAAATTTTAATGATGTGTCAACTATTCTTTTAAACTTAGTTATCTGGAAAAAAGCGGTAGGGCGGCATTTTGCCTCTAGGGTAACCGTGGCGATTCGAGAGATTCGGAAGGGAAAGGAAGAAATAGCCGAGCTTACGGAGCCGGGTTCTCGTGCGTTCCCTCCTGCGCTCAGGACCATTTTGGGGACTAAATATGTAACTTCGCTTCGAATGATAGAGAGAAACCGAAAAAATTAGTATTAAAATACGTACGGAAAACCAAGATTATATTTACTGTGCAGATAATATTAATTCTCAAACTCTCCCACCATTGATATGCTCACCGCAGAAAAGAATTTTACCATTCAGAGATACCCCATAATCAGGCCGCATTCGAATATTGTTCTTATACGTCAAACAAAAAACTCCTGCTTAAAAGCAAGAGCTTCTATAGAAATTGATTCACGCGAACATCTCATCAATGACAGGTACGTGCTTGTCTAATGTGAATGGCGTCTAATTTGGAAGCGAAAATATTTTTTTGTTGAAAGCTAGAATACTCCGGTGAGTATTAACCTCCAAGCCTTGTTACCGCACCACAACTAACAGTACAATAATTCCGAGACAAATCAGCCAGATTACTGAGTGACCGAAATTTAATCCCCAGCCGACTCCGAACCTTTTCTCGACGATTAGGTTTGGATCATTGCGATTGAAATAAATCATACCTAATAGCCATTTATCATCATCATGGACAGGTCTGACATTGGAGCGATCGGCAGATCGCTCCAAGCGGCTTCCGCCCTGACCAGCCCAGAACGATAAGGCGAAGGCGTATAGGATGATAGAGGCTATTATGATTAGGATAATGGGGATAGCGAAATTGATGTTAAGCAGAGATATCATGTTTAGTTGCACGACGGAAAACAGGATAACTATTAAGAAGCTTGCTGTAATCATAAAATATGACCAAGTACGGCGGAATGTTACATCTTGTCTGATGGAACGGTTAGGATCAGTGGGTTGAACCTGCTGCTTCACTCTGCGAATACTCCAATTCTCAAATATGAACAAAAGTGTTATGAACACTTGCATTATCGTAGGCATAAACACAGAACTATAAGATTTAGCTGCATAGCGGTCTACGTTCCAACTGCTGTTGAAATGGATCGGAATCTGATCAGGAATCAGATCGTAGTTGCGTAGCACAGTTACAATACTAACAACAATAAATAAAACATGAATGAGGAACCAATTATTAGACAAGCCAATGTCTCTTTTCCTAAATCCAGTGTCCACTGCCATGATCGATGATTCCGGAGCAATAGGCAGCATAGGTAGTAAACTTTTCATTTTGAAATGATAGCTAATGTTTATGACTAGGGAGATTACGACCATGGCGAGTGAATAAGTGACAATGATCCAACTTTGTTGCTTGGAATGTTCATCACCGTATATTAGGCAGATGATACAAACAATGAATAGGATGGTATGCAAGGTAGCACTGATCCTAGCATATGACTTCCGCATCTGACGCAGAGGCTCACTGTGGAATTGTACAGCGCTGACGGTGACCCCAAAACTAATCGTCTCCCTTGTTAAATAAGGCATGCTTACCATGAGTACAATGGTAGGTACAAATACAAAGATCATTACTATAACAGGCATTATCGTCATATCATTCGCCTCCTCTTATACATAAGTGTCACGAGCTAAGTAATAGGTTGAATCCGCACCTCAATTTTATTGCACAGACTTATGTAAATCCGTATGATGTAATTGCTTATAAGATAAATATAATTACGATCATAATATATGAATATCGGATATTCTTTTTTAACAATATGTATACAATGCCATATAAAATGGACATGAAGAAAGCATAAACACCTGTTAGACTTCCTTGGAGAAAAATGTGTATGAGTCCCCATGTGAGCGCAAGAAAAATCCCTCCATAAGGTAGACTGCCTCTTTTTATGAGCGTTTCACCGAATTTTTGTCCAAAAGCAATCGTTAGCAGAATCAAGGCAGCTTCAAACAAGTAGTAAATATTTTGAAAAATGTATTTAACGATACCATTGTATTCTTGAACTGGCTTAAAGCCACCCCATACAAAAGTGGTAACTGTAATTGCTATAACAGAAATCACAACCGCAAGTAACCATCCCTTGGAGTCTGGCATTTCGTTTAGCTTCATAATATCAAAGGAGTATTTTTTCTTTGAAAGCCTTATCAAAAACAGTGCCATACTCCCCCACAAAATGCATGTAAGAACCCAGTGTATACATTGATGGATGAGAGTATATTCAGAACTTCCAACACCGAATATAAAAGGCAAAAGCATTGACAGTACAACTTCAAGACCGAATCCTGCAAAAGCATACAAACCTAATGCAAGATAATCGCTTGCTCCAACTTTCTTTTCGCCCATAAGCTGAACCCTCCGTCAAACATAAATTTTCCATTATTTGTATAACACTCTTGAGTTAGTCGATAAAAGTATTTTTCTTCCGTTGTAGAAAGTTCGACACCAGCTTTTTTCGCTCCTCCTTTTCTTTCCCCATTTCTTTACTAAATCTATTAGAATTAAACTTACTATGAAATGGAAGAATACTACAATTAAATTCTATACTTTCCGAACAAAAAATGCTCCCACCAATTCCATTGGCAGAAGCATCTATATTAATTGATTTACACGAGTTATTATGGAATTTCGCACCTTTTCAACTTAATGAATTATGCATTATTTTACATTAGATCAAGGGCGACTAACTTTTTCATTCGTTTTGAAACAATATTAATTTCCCTTGTTCTTAATGTTCATGCATCAGGTTATGTCTTGAATGTAAAAATAGATTTGCCCATTTTAGTTCTAAACTCTTACGGAAATTATTCCAAAAAACGCCAGTACTCCTCTTTTTATTATTCGACAGAATTCTCTACTCCCCCTTCCAAAGAAACTAAATGTTTTGCTTTCTATTAATTCCTCTACTCCAAACGTGTTAATATTTTGCCGCCTTCCAAATAGAATGTTGAGCATTTTTGATGACACATCATCGAATATGTAAACTGTAAAATTTTAGAGGAGTAATTCATGAAGAAATGTGAATATGTAATCCAAGAAGGTAATCAGCCATCCGGCAATGTGTTCTGCATTCTCATGAGCATGTGGCCGAGATAGACATACCTCTCCCCAAAGTGCATCATTCTATGCAAGACAGTCAGAAATCTTAACAAAATAAAGACAAGCCGGAGTACATGATCAATCCATGCTCCGGCTTGCTCTATTTCAGGTTATTTTGAATGAAATCCCATTCCGACTTGCTTAATGGTCGGAATCATTTGGCTGTTCGTTACTTCCCTGGCGCTGCTAGTTATTCTCCATCTACTTCATAGCCATATGCATTGCTGCGACGCCGCCACTATAGCTTCTTACATCAACTTTGGAAAATCCCGCTTCTAAGAACATTTCTTTTAGTACTTTTTTATTTGGGAAATGACGAGTTGATTCTTGTAGCCATGAATATTCATCATAACTTTTGGCAATGAACTTACCAAGCAAGGGCATGATATAGCGAAAATAAAAAAGTGAAAGTTGTCTATAAACAATTAATGTGGGTTCGGATGTTTCTAAACAAACTACTTTTCCGTCTGGTTTTGTTACTCGATGCATTTCCCGTAAAACGGTTAAATAATCCGGTACATTTCTTAAACCAAAACCAATGGTAACATAATCAAATGAATGATCTTCAAAAGGGAGCTCCATGGCATTTCCTTGGATAAATGTAAGCTGCTTTAAAGCTTGTTGCTGTTGCTTATCTTGTGCAATTTTGAGCATGTTGTTACTAAAATCTAAACCGATTACTTCACCATGCGTTCCAATAACATCTGCTAAAGCAATCGCCCAATCCCCAGTTCCAGTACATACGTCAAGAGCCTTGCTTCCTTCTTTAACATTCATCTGTTTCATGACATCTAGGCGCCATGCGATATGTCTCTTGAAAGTGATGATCGAGTTCATTGAATCATATTGATTCGATATCTTTTCAAAAACTTGATGAACCCTTTCCGTCTTTGTTTGTTCAGACATATAATCCCCACTTCCATCCAATAAAATATAGAACTGTCGTCCGTCGTCTACTAGTTTAAAATACAAATATACCATAATTTTCAGACACATATACGGATAATTAGGTATTTTTCACAAGTTAACTAAGGCTGCTAAATGAATGACTACACCCGCCAAGAACATAACCAGCAGTATTTGGTGCACCCTTTTCTTCAGATTAAAAAGGATGACTGTATCACTACCATGTTTTTCAATTACACCCATTGCTCATTTCTATTGATCGTAAATTATTCTCCCCCCCCTTTCCCTTTCAAATCCCCCCAAGCCTTGTTCACCTTTGACCGCATAAATATTGCGCTAAATCTATATATTGGAAGTGGACTATATTATCGGTTTGCGCGATACGTGGTGGAGGTGTCTATTTTGAATAGCTCGAGAAGTATCAAACTGTTGGGCCTTATTGCTGGGATTGTGCTAGTGAACGTTGTAGTCCTGTCACCAGGGTTATTAGGTGTGGAAATTGGCGGAGCAAATGTCCTTGAGACAGCTAGTGGCGTAACTTTACTAATCATTAGTCTGCTCGTTGTACTATATGGAAGTTATTTTTTACTCTTAAAACCTCCGGCTGTACCACCTGTCAAAGACATCAAAACTCATGAGGATTATATAGAAGCACTTTCCCATTACCGAAATGTAAAGGTACTAAAAAAGGACGTTGCCCTTGCCATAGACCAGTTGGAACGAATCCAGAAGAAAAAAGAAACTTTACTTGATGTCCTGTCTCAAAGATTTGAACCTACAGAATTGAGCTTCAAAAAATTTATGTCCGTCATCTCTGAGGTCGAAAAACTCTTTTATCTCAGTGTCCGAGGGATTCTGAATAAGTTAAGTGTGTTTGATGCGTCAGAGTTCGCAACCTTCGCCAGTGGTCAAAGATCAACGCAGTTGTCTAACAAACTGATACAAGAAAAAACGGTTTTGTACAATGAGTACTTATCCAGCGTATCTGGATATCTGGGTGCGAATGAAGAAATTCTGCTGAAGCTAGACAAATTGTTATTGGAAATCTCTCTATTAGGGAGTACGGATTATAAGGATGTTGAAGATATGCCCTGCATGAAGGAAATTGATGCTCTGATCAACCAGACCAAATTCTACAAGCAATGAAAGGAAGATGTGTATGGCAAGCAAGGGTAAAGCGTTTGTGGTGTTAATTGTGATTGCGGTGGTCGTGTTCGGGCTTGTGTATTTTGGCATCAACTTAACCTCTAACCTAGGCAAGAGCAAAACGGAGATCACTACAGAAGACGCTGCTAAACAACTAAATAAACTCTACAAAAATATTTCCGTAACTACAGCTGAACAAATCAAAGGTCAGATCGACTTAGATCCAGTTGCTGTCGGTGATTCATTGCCCGATATCTCGAAGTTCCCAATCTCTGTAACCAATACGACGGATCATTTTGTAGAGATTTTCTCTTCTACCGAGAAATCAGGAACCGGTATTGATGGATGGTTAAATGAAGTCGCTACAGATTTCAACAAGGCTAATATTGAAGTGAATGGGAGTCCTGTTTCAGTCAAAATCCGCAATATTCCTTCGGGTACAGCTACTGATTACATCAGATCTGGAAAATATGTGCCTGATGCATTTACACCTTCAAATGAACTATGGGGTGAGATGGTCAAAGCACAAGGCATCCATACGGAGCTTATATCGAAACGACTTGTCGGTAACGTAGCTGGTGTGGTTACGAATAAAACGAAATACGATCAGTTGGTAGAAAAATACGGCTCATTGAACGTCAAGACGATCACCGATGCTATTGCGGATAACGAACTAGCTATGGGATATACAGATCCTTTTGCTAGTTCCACAGGTTTGAACTTCCTGGTAGCTGCTCTAAGTACCTTTGATAGCTCGGATTTACTAAGTCAACAAGCGGTTCAAGGGTTTGAGAAATTCCAAGCCAATGTCCCTTTCCTTGCTTCCACTACGATACAAATGCGTGATGCTGCTAAGACCGGGATGCTGGATGCTTTTGTCTTAGAGTATCAAACCTATGTCAATGCGTCAGATCTAAAGAGTGGCTATGTGTTCACGCCTTTTGGGGTAAGACATGATAGTCCTCTCTATGCTATAGGGGATGTACCACAAGATAAGTTAGACATTATTCAGAAGTTTGCAGACTTTGTTGAAGGAGCTAAATATCAGGATTTGGCTAAGGAAAAAGGGTTCAATGGACTTGATGATTACCATTCAGAACTTGCGGCAGTTGATGGCAACCTCCTATCCTCAGCTCAGAAGTTATGGAAGGAGAAGAAAAACGGAAGTAAACCGATCACTGCGGTATTTGTTGCAGATGTATCTGGGAGTATGAACGGAGAACCGCTCAATCAACTGAAGAAATCCTTACTAACCGGTCAAAAATTCCTAGGTAGGGACAATAGCATTGGTTTTGTCTCCTACTCGAATACCGTTACAATCAATCTTCCTATCGGGAAGTACGATACCAATCAGCAATCGATGTTTGTTGGATCGATCAACAGCCTGCAAGCTGACGGAGGTACAGCAACATTTGATGGTATCGTCGTCGCCATGAAAATGCTTCAAGATGAGTTAGCTCTTCATCCGGATAGCAGACCGATGATTTTTGTGCTAAGTGATGGCGAAACAAATGAAGGGCATTCCCTTAATGAGATCAGAGGATTAATTGAGACCTACAAAATCCCGATATACACGATTGGTTATAACGCGAATATCAAGGCGCTTGAAAGTATCTCAAGTATTAACGAAGCCGCCAATATCAATGCGGATACAGATGATGTGGTGTACAAAATAAGCAATTTGCTTAATGTTCAAATGTAAATAATTTTTAGGGGGCGTAACAATGTCTTTTTCTATGGAAGTAGTAAGTCCGGAGAAGCTTAAGTCGGTTATTGAGGAGCAGGTTAAACCAGAGCCTGAAGAGGTTAAGCAGCTAAAGGAGTTAGCAGCAAACAACGTCGGGGCGATCCTGGAGTTAGATATTGAGTCTTTAGAGAAACGTCAGGCTGTATTACAATCCATCGACAGCTTTGGCATGAATTCTATGAAGTCGTCTTCAGAGAAAAATTCGCTCTTGCAAGTATCTGTGGGCAATTTATCCAAAACCGGCGATGAGGGCGGCCAAGTAGCCAAGGGTTTGACGGAGTTACAATTGCAGTTGAAAGATTTGGACCCGAGTGTCGTGGATTTTGCCAAGAGTGGATTCCTGGGTAAATTCTTTAATCCATTACGTGCTTACTTTGCCAAGTACCAAAAAGCGGATGCAGTCATTTCGGACATTATCATTTCCTTAGATAAGGGTAAGTCCGTATTAAAAAATGATAATACAACGCTAGAGTTTGAACAGCAGGCACTACGGGACCTCACCAAAAAACTACAAAAAGAAATCCAGCTTGGTATGCTGATGGACGAGGAAATCGAGACTCAGATCGAAGCTGCTAAATTACGTAATGAGTCTGAAGATAAAATCAAGTTCATTACAGAAGAAGTATTGTTTCCATTGCGTCAGCGGGTCATGGATCTACAACAAATGTTGGTCGTTAATCAACAGGGAATCATGGCGATTGAGGTTGTCATAAGAAATAATAAAGAACTGATCCGAGGGGTAGACCGTGCAAGAAACGTTACTGTCTCCGCCCTCAAAATTTCAGTTACCGTAGCCAGTGCCCTTTACAATCAAAGAATTGTCCTGAAAAAGATTGAGCTTCTCAATCAAACCACAGACAGTCTAATTAGCGGCACGTCTAAAATGTTAAAAGACCAAGGAGCAGCAATCCATAAACAATCTCTTGAGACGAGTATCTCTGTAGATACTTTGAAACAGGCCTTCACCGACGTTCTTTCGGCTTTAGATTCCATTAGCACTTATAAGCAAGAAGCCCTTCCGAAGATGCGTGAAACGATTAATCAGTTTAGAGAGCTGGCGGATAACGGGGAGCAGCATATTCAAAGGCTGGAGAAGGGGCAGAAGTTGGGGTTGTAGGGTCGGAGAGATTTATAAGAATAAGCCCCTCTCATCTCGAGCGGGGCTTTCGATAATTATCAAGTTACTATCCGACTCTTGTATTCCACTTAGTTATATCGATTCAAAATCTCATCCGCTTCCTTCTGCGTCATATTTCCTTGTTTCACTTGTTGCTCGCAGTAGGGTTTTACCTTCGCTAGAAGCTCTTCCTTCGTGTCATATGGACCAAAAGAGGTTGCTTCACCGTTATCTAGTGTGATATCTACGCTATAGCTAGTGCCAGTAGAAATTTTACCTGGATCAAAGGATAACACAACATCATCTCGACCATCCACGGTCTTCGAGACTTGTGTCCCCGCTTTAATATCCGCGAGAATTTGTTCATACGTAGCGATTGCATCATCCACACGTTTCTGTGTCCATGTGAACCAGCCATCCTTAGAGTTCCATGCTCTCGCTCCAATTACTTTCTGAAGTTCTATCTTTTCATTATCCAGCCATGCTTTGTACCCATCATAGGTCCACCATTCGACATCAGGAGTTGGATACTTAGCATCATACTCAGCTTGTGTCAGCCACGTCTTTCCTTCGTCGGAGGAGTATTGTATTGAACCGTTCTCTTCTCGGGACAAGAGCGTTGTCATCTCAATTGCCTGAGACGAATCTAGTGAACCAACATTACTCTGAACACTTTGCAGTTCCTTCGTTCTCGCATCGAATTCCACTTGAGTTGCAGGAACTAATCCACTTAACTTCCCTTCTATATATTCCGCTTCCAAATCTACTTCACCAGTGAGCTCAGAGAAACCTAGTTGGGCAATTTCATCAAAAAACTGACGAACCGTTTTTCCATAATAGGTGCTTCTCCCCGACGCTTTATCATAGATCAAGCCGAATTTATCATATGGAGCTAATACCTTTGCCATTTCAGACCTTTGCTCTTGTTCACTGAGAGGTGGGTTCATACTACCTGTTCCTTCATATGCATAGGCTGAATCCGAATCTTGTTTCAATCCAGATGAACTCGTTGCGAAGACAGTCGTTGCACCAACAATCAATGCAAAGGCCAGAACCGTGGCTGCTACAGACGTTTTTCTCATTTTCATAATCGCAACAATCCTTTCTTCAATCGCATGTTTTGAAAAATGGTTACTCAAAGGGGTTATCCTATTCTTTCGTTCTTCCATCGTGATCAGCGACATGGCGTAGGCTCTTTTCGTCGTTTCACCAAAGGATCGCACGACCGTTTCATCGCAAGAAAGCTCCATGTCACGATTCGCAAGCATGTACATAACCCATACTAACGGATTGAACCAATGGATACAGAGAACAGCCGTTAACAACAGTTTAGAAATCTGGTCGAATCGTCGAATATGTATAAGCTCATGCTCTAGGATGTATTGCAGCTGTACGACATGATCCCAATCTGTGTTCTTCGGCAATAGTATGACTGGTTTCTGAATTCCGTAGGTTAGGGGTGAATTGATTCTGTCCGATTGGCGTATCTGTATCGAACGAGTCAACTTGTGTTCGGCTAGCCATTTCAAAGCGACTGGGTGATGAACAGGTACAGAAGTTTGAAATTCTCTTCGACATTTCACATATGTGATCGTAAAGAACAAGGTACAGACAACTACACCAACAATCCAGATGACTACAATGGGCGAAATAGTTCCAGTTGTGATTGGGTCACTGATTGGTTGTACCTCTGACGTCGAACCTGCTAACCTCATTGGTAAGGCTAGTTGAGGCGTTATGGGTAATGAGGGTTGATTGACGCTTGGTAATCTCTCAGAACTGAAACGATCGATCCAGGTATAGATGCTAAATGGTGACGGCAAGTTAAAAGGAAGCAGTAATCTGCATACGACAATTCCCCAGAACACCATGAAGGTCTTCTTGGGAAGTCTATGGATGAACAATGCCCTAATGACAACAACTGCCAAGATCATCACTGCTGCCGAGGAACTCATATTCAAAAAGGTGCTCATAAGTCATCATTTAATTCTTCATTGTTTACGATCTGTTTGAGCTTCTCAATCTGCCCAGTAGATAATTTCTTTCGTCCTAATAATGAGGCAAACAGTTTATCAACAGAACCATCGAACACCTTGTCAACCAACTCATCTGTCTCCATTTCTTGTACCTGTACCTTTGCAATCAGCGCATGACACACAAAGTTAGGCTCACGGCGCTCTATTGCACCTTTTCCAATACACTTTTTGATCACAGTATAGGTCGTGTTCATATTCCAACCAATTTCTTCCTTCAAAGTATCAGAAATCTGTTTGGCGGTGATATCACCTGTCTTCCATAAGACTTCCATAACCTTAAGTTCAGAATCGAAAAGCTTAATGGCCATGATGATCAGCTCCTTACACTATTGCAATAGTTTGAGTTGCACCTTCATACTACTACGATAGTTTGATGATGTCAACACTACTGAAGTAGTTTGGAATCCCCCTCCGTTCACATAACAAATAACTATTCAATAGATAAAAAAAAGGATACTTCTCAGTTTTGAGAGAAGTTCCCTTTTTATTTCACGAAGATTATATCTCATGATGAGGATATCCAAGCTTGGATTGATGCTCCCCTAATCGAACGAGCGCTGCGAAACCTACTCGACAACGCGATCCGTTACGGATCAGAGGGCAATTATCTTGAGATTGGCCATCTTGAGATTGACCTTATGAAAAAGGATGATACCCTATTCATGTAGGTTATTGATAAAGAACGCGGCATTCCCTTACAGGATCAAGAACATGTTTTTGAACGGTTCTACCGTGTCGATACCAGCAGAAAAGGCGAAGGACTGGGCATTGGACTTTCCATTGTCAAAGAAAACATAGCTTTCCATGGTGGATCAATTACCTTGACGAGTGTCCCTTTTGAAAAAACAATGTTTTAAACTGTTACTTCCTCTGCCCTCGTAGCATGATCTTATGGTACAATTTGTTATTCAATTTGCCTCCGGAATACTCTTTTACTTAAAATTTCGTATGTTATAATAAACAAACCTTTGGAAGATTGCGAGAGTGAAAGGAAGATCAACTTATAGTGCAAGAGAATATTCAACTACATAAACAAGATGTTAATATACGTGAGGATAGTTTTTTACAAGGTGTAAAAGATTGCATTCCAACATTGTTGGGTTACTTAAGTATTGGATTTGCTGCGGGTGTTGTAGGAAATACATCTGGCTTAAGCATTATTGAAATCACACTCATGTCATTACTTATCTATGCTGGTTCTGCCCAATTTATCGTTTCTGGAATGATCGCATCTCATGGATCACCGGCTTCAATTATTCTCACCGTTTTTATCGTAAATCTTCGGCATCTTTTACTTAGCGCAGCCTTATCACCGTATTTCAGTCGTCTAGCTCCGGTTAAAACTTTGCTAATAGGTTCTTTACTTACAGACGAGACATTTGGGGTCGCGATTAATAAGACGGCGGACAAAGATTATATCAGTGAAAAATGGATGCACGGTCTAAATATAACAGCTTATCTAAATTGGATTGTAGCCACTTTAGCTGGAGCATTTTTGGGTCAGTGGATTACAAATCCCGAAAAGTTTGGTTTGGATTTTGCATTACCTGCCATGTTTATCGGGCTTCTTGTTATCCAGTTCGTTAGTCGAGGGAAAATCGCTAAAGATTTAGTTGTGGCAATAAGTGCTGTAGTTATTGTTTTGGGGACAAGTTTTTTCTTATCTGGAAGTATAGCAATTATTGTTGCTACTGTTATTGCTGCTACATTAGGAATGGTGGTTGAAAAATGGAAATAAGATGGCATATTCTCTTAATAATTATAGGTGCATCAATTGTGACCCTAATCCCAAGAGTGGTTCCACTCATGGTACTCAGTCGTATAAATATACCTGATTGGGCACTGCGATGGTTAAGTTATGTTCCAGTCGCAGTAATGGCAGCCTTGGTGGGAGAAGAGTTATTGTTGGTAGATGGGAGATTTTCCCCCTTTCAAAATCATATCGAGTTAATCGCAGCGGCACCAACATTTTTGACCGCAATTCTAACTCGTAGCTTATTAGGAACAGTATTGGTAGGCATTGTATCCGTGATGCTATTGCGCATGTTTTTATAATAGAAACGCTAAAAATGTAACAACGGCAGCTTAAGACTCGAAGATAGAGTCTTAGACTGCCGTTTTTTTTATGTTTATTCGGTATTCACCATTTCGGAAGATTTGGACGGAATGAGTCGTCCGGATAGCCACTAATTATATCTGCTGATACCGCCTGTGTGACTGCTTTCTGCGCCCAAGCTCCGATCTTCGCTGTATCTGTGAAAGCCAGCGATGCTCCTTCGCCTTGCAGCTTCAACGTATTCATCAGCATGAACGTAAATTCCTCGCGCGTTACAGTCGCATCAGGTTTAAATGTTCCGTCCGGATATTACATTGCTTGGGACGCGAAGTGCTGGAAGCAGCAAAGACAAGAGGATTGCCTGTAGTTCTGTTATTTATCTACTATAAATCAATGTTGAAACACTTATATCACGATCAACAATGGAGAATGGCACCTTAGAAGAAATATCATCATTACCTAGCATATAGATCTCTCCTTGAGTTGGCTCACTGAAATAAAACACATACTCTCCACCGCTATTGGTCTTTACTATCTTGTTTACTATCTCACCATTCGAATTGTGATCCGCTCGTACAAATACATCTGGAATCGGATTACCCTTATTGTCAACAACTTTACCTTTTACAGCCATAAACTCTCCTGGTGACTTTTTATCAAAATCAAACACGATATCATCAAACCGTGTCATCGAAGGTTGATAAACAAAAGTATAGGAATATAATTCGGGTAAATTATTACCCAAATTGTTGACACGAGTGAGGACGAAGTCTATACGATAGCGTTGCCCTGCCTTCATCCCTCCGATGGCAAATTGACGATCCAATCTTGGAGTAAATTCCGATATCAATACCCCATTCGAATCGTAGAGTCGACTATACGCATTCAACGGAGTACCGTTAGGTTCAATAACACGCCCTATCATCTGAATTTTCGGTGTAATGAATGTTGGAATTGTGGTCATCTTTGAATCATATATAAATTCATATTTAGGTGGCTTTACATAATCGTCATCCGAAATAGGCAAATGAATGTTCCTATCATTATCAATTTCTACCTGATACCGATGTCCTGGTTGAAGATCATTCAGTGTAAATTCCCCGTTAGGATCACTCCAATTCAATGAAAATTCTTCTCTCGTATTCATTTCTCTGATAAAGATTGTAAAACGAGTAATTGCTCTGCCCTGTTCGTCTAGAACCTTTCCTGTTACTTGTGGTGGTGCCTGATCTAGAAGCTTAATCACACCTAAATTTAATTTACCGGATTGGTAAGTCACTGTAATTGGAGCAGGAGCTTTATACTTATTCTTACCGATGATTTGTACACTAATGGTAAAGGTTGTACCTGGCTTTAGATCCTGAATCATATAATTTCCATCTTCTGTAGATTGAGTAGAATAGAACTTTCCAGAGGAATCTCTAGCTTGTATCATAATGTTACTATCTTTCACACTTGTTCCTTCAGACCCGAGTAGCTGTATATATGGGTTTTCCGCTGGCTTGGACAATATAAGATCACGATTGGGATTATCCGCCTGATATACAAAACGATTATTGCCAGAGGTAATGTCAAGAATTGAAAATTTGGAATTATATTCATCGAAAAGATCTGCAAAAATTACGTACTCTCTACCCACGGTTAGCCCGCTTAATTTATATTTATTTTCCTCATCAATAGGACTATTAAAGATCTTATCATAACTTCCATCGGGTTGAATTTCATACAGAAGAATCGATATCTCACCACTAATAGCATCATTCGGATTCAGGATGACTTCACCTGTTACTTGCACCGCTTGTAAAGATATAATAGGAAGTTGCTCATTCTTACCCTCATATCGAAAATTAATAGATTCAGAATTATTGTCCGCATGACCCTTCGGAGGATAAGCAATAGTTAAATATTCTGTGCCGGGCTGCAGTTCAGAAATGGTGAAAGTTCCATCCTGTAAAGTTGTTATAGAATAGTCTTCAGAAACACCTGATAAATAATAGAAATAAACGGTTGCCCCACTAACTGGTTTACCTGTAGAATCTAGAACTTGCCCTTTTACTTCGGGATATTTTTTCGTATTAGCTTGTGTAGGAAAATATACGGATTGATCCGATGCATTAATCGTTGTGTTAGAGGAGCTGGGAGCACTTATGCTTACTGTCTTAGATTTCTGATCCCAGTTAACAAGGAATCCTGAATGTGAAATTAAAAACCGAAGCGGAACGTAAGTTGAGTTATTTTTGATAATCGGGGGACTATTAAGTAAGAATTCTTTGTCGTTTACATATCCTGTTACACTACCCATTTTCAGCACTATCTTTTGATTCTTTGAAGTGGTTGTAACGGTTTGATCTTTTCCGTCCCATTGTACCTTAATCCCCACTTGCTCAAAAACTCCACGTATTGGGACCATAACACTTCCATTTTCAATAAAAGCCTCTTGCTTCAACTCTAATATGTGACCATCGAATTTAATCACAACGCTTTGAGAGGCAGCAACACTAGTAAATGTGAAAAACATACCTACCAAGCAAAATATGATAACAGCCATCTTAATCTTCATTGGAAATCTCCCATTCTATCTAATAGTAAGTTAAATCGTCGTCCTGAAGTTCTTGTGACTGATATACCTACGATTTGCAAATGGTTTATCACGCCTTTTATACCATAAATCAAACATACTAACAATAATTTACTGCAAGTAATATGTAACATTAACTATGAAATTCGTTGAAATGCGGAAATCTTTACAGGTGTTCCAGCTGATCTGACAACAAGAGTGGAAGAGGTTGCTACCTTATGCCGTATTACTTACCACAAGCATGCCTATCCATATTGTATCTTTGTCGGGATACCCTAAGCTTCATTATATAGAGTTAGTTGGAATCTACCCGTGTTTTGCATACAAATATTAACGGAATCAGATCGACAAAAAACTGCCCAAGATCACGTATGATCATGGGCAGTCTATGTTTCTTATCTATTACATTTCGAGAAGATTAACCGATTCAAGCAAACGTTGGATCATAACAACCGCTTCAGCGCGAGTAGCATGGGTCAATGGACTTAAGTTGGTTGATGTTTGACCTGAAATAACCCCAGTATACACCGCTTTGGCTACATCATTCTTCGCCCAACTACTGATCTTACTGTGGTCCTTGTACTTCTCCAAATATGACGAGGCAGAAGTCGGTAATGATACTGTCACCCCTGTTGTAGCTGCCGCACGAGTCATCATGACTGCTATCTCTTGACGAGTAATCGGACTATCAGGCTTGAAGGTTCCGTCTGTGTTCCCCATTACAATTCCTGCTTCCGATACAGCACCGATGTAAGCAGCCATTGTAGCCCCTGTATTCACGTCCTCAAACTTGGAAGCCGCCGACTTATTGCCGGACAAACCGAGGCCCTTCGAGATATAAGTCGCAAACTCGCCTCGGGTAATTGATTTCTCAGGCTCAAACTTTGTCGTGGTTCGGCCTTCAACAATAAACTTACTAGCCAATGCTCGGATAGTTGTTCCTGCCCAATGCTTGCCGATATCCGAATAATTTGCAGAACCTCGTACCAGAGCATAAGCTCTATTACCTATGCTTTTAAAGGTAGCAACCGTCTTGCCCCCTGAAGTGGTGAATAGAGTAGGCACGTACGACAACGCATTAGCTTCCGGATCATACCATACTACAGCAGCAGACTTTGCTTCTATCGACGTTACCGTATCCAACGAACTAGACACATAGCCACTGAATCTCGGTATTTTCTTCTCCATCTTTCCATCGGAAACTGCTACCTCAATGTGAACAGGACCTGATAGAACAGATGCATTAAAACGATTGATCGCGGACATGAATGAGTTTGTCAGACTAGACTCCCCTTGGTCGATCTTGATAAGAAGATCACCTACTACTCCGCTTGATCCAAGCATTTTAGATAGTTCGGAGTAATCCAAAGAATGGACCGGAATCTCATACGTAATATCGTTATACTGCACTGCAAAGCTTGCTCCTTGGCCAAAGTTGGCGGCGTTCTGAAGCGTACTAAGTGGCACAGCTACGATTGCAGCCCGCTCGGTATTGGGAACCTTAAATACAACGCGCAGTTTACTCAGGCCCGCACTTGTTGCCGCTTCATAGGCATTATTGATTTGCTGTGCTGAGATGGAATATTTGTTTGTAAAAGTGCCTGCAGGCGATATAGCCGAAGTCGTTGTAGCTGCTGAAATCTTAAAATCAATCCCACCTCCGTCGGCTTCAGTATAATCTCCCAATAAGGAGTCTAAAGTCGTCTGATTAGTAACTGTAGTGGATGTAAACCCTTCAATTGACTTCCCACTTGTCGTGTGAATTCCATTAGTACTTGGGATATAGGTAATGTACACGGCTTCACCAATGTTTGGTGAAGCATTTAGTGTCAATGTAACTACAGAACCGCTAATGGTGACTTTCTCAACGGATAGCATTACATTCTGACTCATAATCGAGAAATAATTGACGGAAGGAATATAGTTCGTATTCAATGGTTCATTAAATGTTAGCGTAAGCGTCTTGCCTTTTACAATTGCGCCATTCAAAGAGCTAGTACTTGTGCTGACAGGGGTGTATACCGAATTTGAATTAGACGATGAAGTCGCATTCGTCAGGCTATAACTGCTAAATGCTGCGACATTAACGCCATCTGTATCGGTAATTGGATGCGTGCTTGGTAAATAAGTAATATATGCCGATTGTCTGTCCGTTATTGTACCGTGAAAAGTTAACGTCAGAACTCTGCCGCGTGTATTGAGCGAACTCGCACTAAAATAATTGCCAGCTATGTAGACACTGAACTGTTGATAAGCGCTGCTGCTTGCAGGAGCCAGTTCTTTATCGAACGTCAATGTTATCGTATTCCCTGAGACAGAACCACTTACTAATGTGGGAGCTATTGGATCCACTAATTGCGTAACATCACGATTAAAGATGTTCACTGCCTGGTTTTGCATTAAATCCTGAATACCACCACTCGTCGGTCTCGAATAAGAGAGCTTAACGACTTGGCCATTCGTTATGGCACTTGACAACGTTACCTTCACTGTTGCACCCGAGATTGATATCGCTGTTGCGGGACGATTCACGCCATCCACCGTAATATAAAAGCTGCCTACCACCGGAATAGAGCTTTCATTTAAATCTTCATTAAATGTCATCGTAATCGTGCTTCCGCTATATTCCAGCTTAGTTACAGTTGGTGGCACTTTCAAAGGGGCGGTATCTGTCTTGAAACTCCAGCTATAACCATGATATTTATTGCCTGAACTATCCTGAATAACCCCATCTGGTATCGAGAATGTGTAAGTCGTATTTGTATATAATGCTACTGATGGGGTAATCGTAATGGTCTTGGAGCCACTGCCTGTCACTTGATTATCTGTTACAGGGATTTGTCTATTATCGTAGACAGTAGAGCTTAAGTCCGATACTAAACTAAATTCCCCACTAGCTACATATACCTCTTCATCAAAAGTCATCGAGATTGACGATGAACAAGGTACATCCAGTGCCCCTGATGCGGGAGAATGGGCTTGAAGTACAGGTGAAATACTGTCCTGAGCGGTCGTCTTAAAGTTCCATTGATTATTTGTTGCAATTCCATTAAAATTCGCGCCGTTAGAAACGTTAGCAAAAGCGCCCGGCTCAATAATGACGTAATACTCCGTATCCCTTTGAAAAGGTTTACTCGGTTGGATCGTTACAACTCTTCCTGTCGAATCGATCGTAACTGCTCCGCTGGAGGCAACAACGAAGCTTTCGAATACGGAATCCGTATCAGATTCATAAATGATAATGGACGCCGCGCCATTTACTTTTGTAATGCTCTCATCAACCTTGAAGGACAGATTAGAACTTAATGCTACGCTTTGGGAGTCGTCGGCCGGATTTT
Source organism: Paenibacillus segetis (assembly GCF_014639155.1). Lineage (NCBI taxonomy): Bacteria > Bacillati > Bacillota > Bacilli > Caryophanales > Paenibacillaceae > Paenibacillus > Paenibacillus segetis. Next base: position 1,585,036 of record NZ_BMFT01000001.1, on the reverse strand, counting down.
TGCTTACAATAATAGGTCCCGCTATTGCCGCTTTCATTGTTTGAGATAACGTTAACCACTCTGGTAATGAGATTTGAAGTAATACTACAACAGCTAATATAAAACTTATCTTGTTAATATATCGGTTCAATTTATTCACTCCTACAATTGGTCATGTGTCCGTTTAGTTGATTGTTTAACTAGCTGACCTTTTAAATTCGTGATAATACTCTTTCCGAGTACAACTTTGTTCAGGACCAGCTCTTACCTCAACATTTCCCCTTAATATTTTTCGACATTTCCAACTATAAAAAACTTTACTAATGAACTACTATACGCAAAAAGATACCCTCGTCATAGTGACAGTTGTCATTAGTTTTGTCATATTGCAAAATGTATTTTTATGTTAATATATTTATCCTTCATAAACCTCTTCAGAATGCATGCACCCCAAAACAGTTTCCTTTACCTCTGTATAAATAAAATAAAACTCAAGTAACAATTTCAGGTTAGTTGAAATCTACCCGTGATGTTACATCCAAATATTAACAGGATGAGTTTGTTTCCTAGCACCTAGAAGGTATGCTGCCAATAAAAAGTGCTATAATAGAAAAGTATTGAAAAATTTTCAGTCCACAAATGGGAAGGAGAACCATCCATGAATACAAAACAATTGGATCGAATCCGAACAGGTAAGGGCTTTATAGCGGCCTTGGACCAAAGCGGCGGAAGTACTCCTAAAGCTCTGCTCCAATACGGCATTGAAGAAAAAAGTTATTCCAATGAAGAAGAGATGTATGCATTGGTACACGAGATGAGAACGCGCATTATTAAGAGTCCCGCGTTTGACTCTGAGTACATTTTAGGTGCTATTCTTTTTGAGAACACGATGGATCGTTTCATAGACGGGCAATTTACCGCCGATTATCTCTGGGAGAAGAAAGGGATTGTCCCTTTTCTAAAAGTCGATCAAGGACTCGCTGATCTTGAAGATGGTGTTCAGATCATGAAACCGATCCCTGGCTTAAACGACCTGCTGAAACGGGCGGCTGAGCGCAATATCTTCGGAACAAAAATGCGCTCACTTATTAAGGAAGCCAATCCTACCGGAATCAAAAAAGTCGTTGAGCAACAGTTTGCCATCGGTAACCAAATCGTAGAGATGGGACTTGTTCCGATTATCGAACCGGAAGTAGATATCTACAGCGCAGATAAAGCAGCAGCGGAACATCTATTAAAGAATGAAATTGCTGCTCAATTATCCTCTCTTGGTAAAGACGTAAAAGTCATGCTGAAACTCTCCATACCAACGGAAGACAATTTCTACAGCGACTTAATGGAAGATCCACACGTTGTGCGGATTGTGGCATTGTCAGGTGGCTACAGTCAAGCGGAAGCAAATGAAAAGCTGGCTCATAACCACGGATTGATCGCTAGTTTCTCGCGTGCCTTATCGCAAGGACTAACCGCTGGGCAAACAGACGATGAATTCAATGCAATGCTGTCTAAATCCATTCAGGACATTTATGAAGCCTCCATCAAATAAAATAGGGTAAATACACAAATAGTCGATATAAGCTTCGAAGCTTATATCGACTATTTTTTAGTGTGCAGCAGTATTACTATCAATTTCAACTTACACCCGCACTACCAACACAACCCCCATCGTCCCTTCCCCAGCTTCAACAAATATGTCGCCGTCCATCTTCTTCAGAAGCTGCTTGCATATGTATAATCCCAATCCGTTGCCTGGTTTGTGCTCCGAGTTAGAGCCTCGCCAGAAGCTGGTGAACATATGTGGTAGTTCATTTGGAGAGATAGGTGTGCCTGAGTTCTGAATAGAGATGAGTTGGCGGTAGTCTTCTTCGTAGAAGGAAACCCTTATGTAATTGCCATCCCCATATTTAATGGCGTTGTCGATGATATTATCGAATACTTCGGCAAGTCGATCAGGGTCCCCTAGCAACAGCTTGTCTCGATAGGACTCGATCTCAAATTTAATCTTCAGCAGCGTAAGCCGCTCCTGATTACTGTTTGTTACCTTCTCAACCCAATCCCTTAAATAAAATTCCCGATGTTGTATCTCCATATCACTTAGGGAGGAAGTAGATGTATTGATGATATCGCCAATTAACTTCTCGATATGTTCAGCTTTTTGTTCAATTAGCTTCGCACATTCCTTCCGCTTCTCTTCGCTTTCATATAGGTTATCGTATAAGGCAGCAGAGTATAATTTGATAGCCGAAACCGGGGTTTTAAGCTCATGTGATAATGAGGCGATGAGTGTCTGTCTATCTTTTTCAAGCCGTAAATTGGTCTGTTTCTGAGACTCTAACGTCTCTCTGAGCAGATCAAGTCCCCAAATAAACTTGCCGAAGAACCGACTTTTGTTCTCCTTCAAGCCTTGCTTCAGATGTCCTTTGGATAACTCAACTGGTAGATCCTGAATCAAATGAAATGGTTTGATAATCTGCCGTTTAAGATATAGCAACATGAGCACGACTGCAATTAACGTTATAAGTAAAATAATATCTATGGTCATGATCATCGATCTGATCTGATTTTGTACATGATAGGTAAGCCGTAGATATCCTGATAGATTCTGACCCTGATAGATGGGCTTGATCAGGAAACTTTCTTCACTTTGAACACCTACACCATTAAAAAAATGGTCCATTTGAAGTGGCTGAGCGTCAGCCTCAATCCAATCGATGGATTGAATAGAAGTAGCTTTGTCGAGATCAATGTCTGTTAGTAGCACTCCATGGTTCATCTCATTAGCGATTCGATTTGCTTCAATTATATATCCTTTATTAACCTCCGCATTGTCGCCATAATAAGCCACATATGAAAAAGTGATCACGATCGCTATTCCAATCACAATAACTGATAAGATTAAGCGATTAAACTGCTTCATACTTATACCCTACTCCCCATACCGTGACGATACGCTTTGGTTGTTTGGGATTGTTCTCTATTTTCTCACGTAACTTATTAATATGAACCGTAAGGGTTGACAGCTCGCTGAAGCTATCAACCCCCCATATGGTCTCAAACAGCCATTCTTTTCGAAGGGCTTTCCCCTTATTCTCCATTAACAATACTAATAGTTCATATTCCTTTGATGTCATTACAATCGGCTCATCTTTGAGGTAGACCGTCATCGAAGCTCGATTAATCGTAAGATCGCCGTCTGATAGTAACTGTTTGTTCTCAACCATGTCATAGCTGCGACGTAGATGCGATTTTACTTTGGCAGTTAATAGATTTACAGTAAAAGGCTTCTCCATATAGTCATCTGCACCGAGCTCAAGACCAATAATCTTGTTATCGTCGCCGTTTCTAGCACTCATGATAATGATGGGTAGATTGTGCTTCTCCCTTATGGTTCTACAGACTGAAAATCCATCAAGCTCGGGCAGCATGATATCGAGCAATAGGAGCTTCACCGTATTCTCTTCAAGATATAGAAGTCCCTCTTCCCCGCTCGAAGTCACAAATACCGAGTATCCCTCATTCAATAAGAAATCTGAAATAAGCGTAGCAAGCTCCACATTGTCCTCTATGATTAGTATATCTACCACTTGATCCCATCCTTCTACCAGCCCATATCCATTAGCCAACGATTTAAGCTTCTTTCTCGTTCTCTGAGTCCATTCTCATCCGAAAATTTTCCTAATTTCAGTTCACCCTGAATATTGCCGTCTACCATATACATGACTTTGTCGCTTTGCGCGGCTACTTTAACATCATGAGTGACAATCATAATTGTAGTCCCGTCCTCATTTATCTGACAAAGCTCTGACATTACTTCTTTGGCTGCCTTCGAATTTAGTGCACCCGTAGGCTCATCAGCAAACAGCATTTTGGGCTGATTAATTAATGCACGGCAGATACAAGCTCTTTGCAGCTGTCCTCCCGATACTTCCGTTATATCATGAGTGGCCGTTTCAACGATACCTAACTTCTTCATCAGTTTATCGGCATACCCATTCACATCGCTACGAGTGCGTTTATTGCCGTTACTTTTCAAAGCTTGGAAGCCCGATAGAATGATATTATCATAAATCGATAGATTTTTGAGCATATGCATCTGTTGAAAGATGAACCCCATCTTATGAAGTCTCACCTCGGCAATTTGCTTCTCCGAAAGCCCGGAAAGGCTGATTCCATCAAATTCGACCTCTCCAGCAGTTAACCGATCCATCCCGCTTACCGTGTACAGTAAAGTAGATTTCCCTGAACCCGACGGTCCCATGATTGAGACAAATTCTCCTTCGTTCAGGGTGAAACTTATATTTTTCAATACATTATTTTGTTGTTTATTCACGATATACGTTTTGCATAAATCTCTAACCTTTAATACGGTAGTCATGACTTTATTCCCCCCAATTAAATTGATCATTTCCTCGCTTATTCTTCATTCATATTCCACACTTGAATCTTCTTGATTTGTCTGCAACTCGTATACACTGCGAGCAATACGACCATAAGAATGATGAGTGGACACCAAACATAAACCTGTAAGGGTACAATATTGAAGCTTAGCTTCGTTAAACCAAACATTCTGAATAGTATCCCTACCAGTCGTTCGCCGAGAACATTAGCGACGAATACACCTAATATAATAGAAGCAACAAGCAGAATCATAATACGTAACGTCTGCCATAACCTGATCATTCCATTGGTAAAACCGAGACTCTTCATTATTGCAATGCCTTGAACTTCCTTCGTAATTAAGAGTCTAACAAATAGACTGGTGATGAAGAATGTAATGAGGCTCACAACGGCAATGATAATCGCGATGACCATTTTAAGCTGATCTATGAACCCTCCGGTCATATCACTTTGTATATCCAGTGCACTCTTGATATCGAGATTACGGAACTGTTCCTTCATATCCTTTAGAATCTGTGGTTTGTCTTGATCCGGAGCATGTATGGTTCCGTTCATTTGATAGGCTGCAGCTTTGATTGGTTTATAATCATCTGCCAATCGCACCATGTATCCGCCATTCGAAATCGTCTGGAATATGCCAGAGATAAGGAAGGTTTGCTGCTGTTCATCAATCTCAAACTGAATGCTATCGCCAATTTGTTTATTGTAAATTTTGGACATCACGCCTGTAATCGCTATTTCGTTCTTCAGCTTGGGTCCAACTCCATCTAAGTAATCAAATAATTGATCTGTAGATGACTCGTTCTTCATCCCCATCATTCGCAAATTGTCCTTACCATCATCGGAAATATATTTCGTGTTGATGACGGAATCAACGGATAGGGAAACGTCAAAACCCTTCCCTCTTAAATCTTGATCTATCCGTTCCAACTCGGTTAATATCTCCGATGTCGTACTCTCTGTAACCACTTGTTTGGTGTAGAAGTCAGCTTCCGTTACTCCAAAATAGCTAATAAATTTCGGTGTTACGATGGTGTTGGTCAAATTGATCGGAATGAGAATAATTGCTGTACTTAATACAAAGGTCAGAATTAATGTTGTATATCCTTTAAGGCGGTTGATCACGTCACTAATCGCCAAGAACAAGGTTGTGGGAAGAACTTTACTCTTGTGTAATGATATTCTCCCCGAGGACTTAAATCGCTCACCGGTATGTCCTTGCCTAATCGCATCAATCGCAGAAGCTTTATTAATCTTCCGCATACATAGGGAACAGAATAATAATGTAATGACCACAATAGCGAGTGCACTTAGAATGGCTACAATGATGCTGGTGTTTCCACTTGGCACAATGATATATTCAGATACCCTCTGCGTCATGATGTTTGTAAGTGGGATACTAATTCCTAGTCCAACAACGCCACCAACAAGCGATATCCCCAAATATTTCGTCAAATATAATCTTCGGATACTGGCATTCGTAAAGCCAATGGCTTTCATGACGCCGATTTCCTTGTAGTCATCTTGCAGTGTGGACACGATTGTAAATCTTAAGGTCAGAAAAGCGATAAAGATCAAGAACAAGCTAACAACAAATAACATGGCTGACATGATACGGTCTGTCATAAACGACGATTCAACTAACGTCTTGTCAATTTCAAAGGTACTAAGAATATTCGACCGCGAAAATTCTGTGGCCATATTCTTCTCATTAAAATCAACCTCAGCTTTTTTGACGAAGCTCCATACTTTCGTATAGGTTTCCTCAGGTACACTTTGCTTAAATATTTCAAAATCATGCTGCGATAAGATTAGCCTCTTGTTGGAGAATAAATCGGACCCCATAAAAGCATCTTTAAAAAATTCTTTCACAGTGAAGGTTTTTGAGACGCCGCCAAGATTGACCGTAAGCTGCTCCCCGAGCTGAATTCCAGTACTATTCTTGATGTTGATAGGTAAAGCTATTTCTTCGTCTTGTAATGTAAAACTTTCATTGTTCTGTCCAAACACAAGATTGATATCCCGTGGTAGGGTGGATAGTAGCACAATCACTGTATTCCCAGGTATGTTATTCCTTCCCCTCGGAACCGTGATATCGCTTGAGGGTACGTTGATCAGGTTATCAGCATAGTACTTTTCGATCATCGGTGTACTATTGATCCAATCTTCTATCCGTTTGTTATTCTCTGGGGTATTGTAGATAGTAAAGCTGAAATCTGCGACCTTACTTTGACTAATAAAACTGGATACGGCGGTTGTTGTGGACACCATCAGATTAGTGCTACTCGCAACAAGCGTAGCTGCTAGAGTAATTAGAACAAACAACACGATATTCATCACTTTTTTGCGCTTAAGATCTTTTTTTAGTATTTTCAGAAACACGTTAGAACCCCTTTCCGTTCTGTCTGATCACAGTATAAATGGAAAGTTATTAAATAATCCTAAAGCGCTCAGGAGATTTTTCCGCATAAAACAAAGCCTAACTCCATGAGAATAACGTAAATGAAAAAACACGTCAGAATAGACGTGTTTCATTGAACTTAGCCTCAAATTCCATATTTCTTGATGGACTCAGTGTTCTGTCTTTGGTGCTTCTTTTATCGTAAAAACTCCTCCATGAAAATAAATTAAACAACCAGCTCCTGATACTAAAGGAAGGCCATTGAACATGATCTATTATGCTTTAAGTACCGACTGTTGGAGTATTTATTCAAGATGAAGTCCCCCAACAGCCAGCGGAACTTACGATAACTTATTCGGCAATTAACTTAGAGATCGCTTGTGCACTTTCCGCACGTGTTGTTTTATCTTTTGGAGCAAATTGATTGTTTGTGAGCTCATGAATCAAACCAAGCGAGTGTGCAGTTACTACGGCATCTTGTGCCCAAGAGCTTACATTAGCTTGATCGGCAAAGACATTTACAATTTCTGCAGAAGCCTTTTCCCCTTTGCTGTACTCGTAAGCGCGTACCAGAATGACTGCCATTTCTTCACGAGTGATGGTAGCGTTCGGGTCGAACTTCGAAGTGCTTCGTCCATTTACAATACCAACTTCACTAACTGCAGCGATGGCGCTTGAATACCAATCTGAGGCCCCCACATCGCTAAATTGCGCTTTGCCTTTGGCTTCGATATCCAGTGCACGGACAATCAGAGCTGCGAATTCTGCACGAGTGATGAACCTATCAGGTGCAAATTTAGTGTCACTCACACCCTCGATAATATGTTTTGCTGCCAATTGCTTAATGATTTGCACTGCCCAATGCTTCTCGTTTACATCAATAAAAGATTTGTCATAGCTTAGAACTCCATATTTACTAAAGTGACTGATTTGGGCAACCATTTTACCATCTACAAGTTTTCCACCGACATACTCTAATGTGCCATTATCAGCAATGCTGTACATACCCATCAGTTCTTTGTTTGTATCAGCATCTACTTTCAGAGTAATGATGATGGGCTTTTCAAATTGAGTCAGCTTTATTTCTTTGCCGTCTTTACTTATGATCGATATCGAGAAATCTATGATGTCTCCTGCTGCCGTCACATCAGCTCTGTTATTAGCTGTTATTCTATCTAGCAGAGCAAGACGATCCGTGATGGACGAAGGCACCATTTGGAAAGAAATTGTTGCATCTTTCAGTTCATCCGCAGTGAATAAACTTTGAAGTTGCTTATAAATACTTCCAGGAATTTGTACCGTTATATCTTCATTTTTAAACTCTATGATGACCTTATCATCAATCACTGTTGAATTTGCTGGAAGAACGACTTTTGTCGCTCCTTTTGCAACTAACACGACTATTTTACCATCCTGATCTACTACCGGAAGAGTAATCGCACCGTTGCTTGGAGGTACACTTCCACCACCATTACTAGTGCTACTATTATTATTGTTAGTATTATTGTCAGTATCGCTACTCACTTTGTATGGTTTAGCTTGTTTTTCCGCAGAATTGGCGCTTTCGCCAGATTCATTTCCAGCAGATACAACATAATAGTAAGTCGTCCCATTGGTCAGACCGTTGTCCGTATAGCTTGTTCCGCTTGTTACGGCTGCAACATTCGTGTAGGGGCCACTTGAATTTGTCGATCTCTTCACGTTATAATACTTCGCTCCTGGCACGGTGCCCCAAGTTAGTGTTACATGGCTATCGCCCGCTTGCGCTGAAAGACCATTAGGGATCGCAGGGATTGGAAGTATGGCTCCAGGCGTAGCGGCTCTTTCCCTATAGCTGTAAGTTCCTCCATCACGATCGACGGCAGTAACAACATAATAGTATGTTGTGTTATTTATTACATCCGTATCTACATAGTTTGTTCCATATACTGCTGAGGCCACTGTCGAGAATGAACCACCAGAAGTCGTCGAACGCTCCACGTTGTAATACTCTGCTTGCGATACGGGCTCCCATTCCAGATTTACCAGACCATCTCCAGCAGTCGCCACCAAACCTGGTGTAAACCTGACATTATCGATAGACAATCTCCCTACAAAGTCACTCTCAACATCCGCGAAAATAAGAATCATATTACGCAATTCCGTATCATCTGTAATCCCTGTCAAATCTCTTAAGTTGAAACTTACATTATAGTGATACACTTCGTCAGTTGCAGAAGCTGAGTTAAGATTTTCAAAATCAACATTATAACTTCCCGGAACTTGCTGCCAAAATCCTCCGGTAGGCGGCTGGAATACCAGATTAATCGCCAAGGATCCTGAACTTGCACGCTGCGGCTCGATATATAAGTCAAACATGACATAATCGCTATCTCCACGGATTAACCCTTCCTTATATAACTCTAGACGAGGAGCCGAAGCCCAGCCATCAGAAGGCTTAACATCCGGATAGGCAACTTCCCAAGAAAGAACTTTAGTACCCTGAATCTCTTTTATTGTAAGAGCACTCTTAACCGCTGACTCCGGATTCCAATCCCAACCTTGTCTAGTATTGTCTTCAAAGTTAGATGGAAGTATTGCGGTTCCCTTTGGATCATGAATAACCGGAATTTCAACCTTAGTACCTGTTACAGTAATATTGTCCAAGGAAATCACATTTGCATCTGCTGCCCCTATGAACAAAATCAGATTCGTCATGATGTTGTTGTCTGCATTCATGGCAATCGTCTCAAGTGATGGAGAATCATCTGCAGTGATCGTTAGAACTGCTTTAAATTTATCCCCGTAAGGAATAAAATCCTCTTCCGTTACCTGAATCGCACGAGTCGGATTAGCCCAACTTGCTGAGGGACCTTGCGGAATCGCGGCAATCGATACCGTTGTCTTCGCGTCTACGATAACATCCATAGATAGTTGTTCCGTACCCAAGATATTAGCCGATTTCCCCCAAGAATCTGCGGATAGTCGAATATTGGCCCAATAGTTTCCTTCGCTAATATCATTGCTAGTATTTAATCCTGTTATTTGTAAAGCATCAGCTACATTACTTAATGTAATGCTCTCTTTATTCGGACTATCGCCATTTACACCAAATCCTTGTGTTGTTCCGTCATTGAAATCCCACAAGACTTGGGAATATTTGTTGCGGTCTATCGGCTCATAAGGGATTCCCTTAATCCTTGCCCTTACATATTCACCCGAAACCGACAACTCCGGTAAAGACCATACTTGATCACTGCCTGGATCAAGACTCGTTGCATTTTGTTTACCAAGCTCTAAAGGCATAAAAGCCGCTGAAGTTTCGTTCTTATTCGTTAAAGACCAGTTCACCCAGCTTATATTGTTCTCATTTAAGAAATCGAGCCATTTATCCGCCTCATCCAAGTAAGGCCCACCGTCACCACTAGCTTGGCTAGTACCCCATTCCGTTGAAAATACGGCTACACCTTTGTCGAGTGCATATCTTACATTGCTCATCGCATTTGTTCTATCTGTACTATCCGTGGCAGGCATATGAGTACCCGTATAAAAATGTACCGTGTACATGATGTTATGAGAATTAATTGGATCATCAGCGGCCAAGTCAGGTCGTTGACTCCAATTTGGAGTACCGACGATAATAATGTTGTTCTGGGCATTCCCGTTCACAGGATCACGCAACATGCTAACGATGGGATCTGCGTATTCTTTTACCGCTAACCATCCCGCACGATCGTTAGTAATGCCCGGTCCATCACTGTTATTGGAACTTGGTTCATTCGCTAACTCATAAATGATATGTTCGTCATTCGGATATAATCCGGATATCTCCTCAAAGAATTCTTTAGCGCCACTATATATTTCCGCTCTTGGATCACCTGGAGCATGTACATGCCAATCCACAATCACGTACAAATCATTTGCTATCGCATAATTTATTCCTTGAATAACTCTTTGTTTATGAATCGCTTTATTAGCTTCTGTTCCATATCCATTCTCGCCCACATACATAGCAAGTCGAATTACATTAGCATTCCAATCATTGGCTAGTGCTGCAAAAGCATTATCGTTGATTATTTCTGGAAACCATTGTAAGCCGTGCGTACTCATCCCACGCAATTGAATTGGAATTCCGTTTTGATCGCCTAGAGTTTTTTGTCCATTATGATCAATTATTTGTAAGGCACCGCCAATCGACGGTTTAATTGCAGTTTGAACAATCAAGTTAGAATCGATAGGTTCTGCTGTCGCGCCTAACCTGATTGGAACAAGTGAGCTTAATAACGTAATTGTCATTATGATTGCAGCCATTCGAATTTTTATCTTATTTTTCACGTTCTAACCTCCCAAAACTTAGCCATTTTTTTGGAATAAATCATGTCATGAAAAATAGGGAAACGTTTCCCTTTTTCAACAAGATTCAACATAAAAATATATATTCCTGCAATATTCTTTATATACCTCCTCCTTTTTAACAGTTTTTGATAGAGAAAATCCCCTCTAATAAAGCGCTTACATATTATGAACGCGCGTTTATCGTTTCGTTTACCAAGTCACTCATGATTATAGCATAACTTCCCTCTAATCGAACAGAAAACGTTTCCCTATTATTAATTGCAAAACTCCTGTGAACGAGATATCCTTTAAGTATTCAAGGAAAGTATTACTAAATTGAAGAAACAAGGTGGCACTCATGGCGAAGAATATTCGCGATATCGCTAAATCGGCTGGAGTCTCGGTTACAACCGTTTCCAAGGTCATTAATAATAAACCCTATGTCAGTCCAAAAACAAGGGCACGGGTGGAGCAGATCATTCGGGATGAACAATTCATACCGAACCATACAGCCCGAGGGTTAGTTAAAGGGAAATCAAAAACGATCGGGATGTTTTTAACTACCGGATTAACTCATCCTTTCTTCTCCAAAGTCTTGGTTGGACTAGAGAACGCTTTGAAAAATACAGGGTTTGATCTACTTTACCTGGTTCAGATTGATTGGAACCCAGAATACAGCCTCGTTCAACATTGTATGAGTCGCAATGTAGAAGGAGTCCTTATTTTTGGATTTCAGAAGAATGATCTCAATTTTGAAGAGATCATTCAATCCGATATTCCTACTATTTTTATTGATTTAGATTTTATAGGTCCTCATGCAGGTTATGTTACCTCGGAAAACATTGAGAGTATCAAGACTGCTGTTCAGTATTTGTACAAATTGCATCACCACAAAATTGCCTTTGTGAATGGGCATCTTGATTCCTATGTTGGGAAGCAACGTTTTGAAGGGTATCGTCGCGCCATTCAGGAACTGGGATTACTCTATTTTCCTGAGTACATATCTTTTGGTGATTTCACTAAAGAATCAGGCTATACGGCTATGACAGCATTTCTACAGCTTAAAGATCGACCAACTGCCGTCGTGTGCAGCTCTGACATGATTGCTCTTGGTGTCATGGAGGCTGCTGTGGAGGCTGGTTTATCCATCCCTCAAGATTTGTCTGTGATCGGATTCGATGATATCGAGATTTCCCAACATACACAACCAGCACTCACAACCATTCAACAGGACTTCCTAACACTCGGAGATCAGTCGATTCTATTGTTGAATGACATGATCAATATGCCCAATTCACCCCCTCCAGCCCTTATCGTACCTACAAAATTCATTATTCGTAATTCGTGCGCTATTTGTTCGCAGGTAGTCAATGACTAATCAGTGGTATACTGTCACCATACAACATGCCCTAAAAGGAGATCGATGATTTGGAGCAATACCTTTTTAAAGAAGATAGTAATAATCAGGAATTACAAGTTTACGATACGACGAAATTATATGGGGAATCGGGGAATTTCCGAGTCATGCAGTTTGCAAATGCTGCTATCCAAGGTGCGATGGATTTGAATGACCCGAAGCGTATTCTGTTTGAATATCCCCGGGCCATCATCCACCTAATGGAGTGTAATACCCCATCATTCGGAGACGTTTTTATGATTGGTCATGGCATTGGAAGTATTGCCGGTCATTATGTTGATAAAAGATTTAAGATCGCCGAACTCAACGATAAAGTTGTGGAGTTAAGTAAGCAGCATTTTGGATACAACCACGATAATGTGATCATTGGAGACGGACGTCAAATTCTAGAGCATGAAGAATCAGACGCTTACGACTATATTATTATCGATGCTTTTAACGAAAAAGGTACCCCACTACATTTAATATCTAAAGATTTCTTCCAGGTTACAAAAGAAAAACTGCATCCCTATGGTTCAATCATCATGAACCTGATGGGGAAAGGAAACAACGACAGACTAATGAACGCCATTCATACGACGCTTAACGAAGAATATGACTTTGTTCAGTCGTTTCAATTACCATCTGAAAGCGCAACGGACGTAAAGAATATCATTATAATTGGCAGCAGCTCCCCTATCGTATATCAAGCACAACATATGGCCGGATTCATTCGAATCGAATTGGGTCAAGGGCATATCATTAGAGATAGTAAACATAGATAGTTAAACGCAAAAAAAGAAGGGTTCAACCACGTATTTCTACGAGGTTGAACCCTTTTTTTTATTATTTACCTTAATTAAGTAGATCTTAGCGTAGAGGACGGAATTGTCCTGAAGAAGCGGAGCGGTCGCCTTTGCCTCCAAATTTTTACCCTATAGCGAGATAATCAAATAAATTTGGAGGCAACAGCGATCGGAAGGATAATCCGTCCGTGCAGCGACCTTCGATCTACGATTGAACACTTATTCGCTGCGTAGCGCCGTAACTGGATCCTTCTTCGCTGCCATCTTAGCAGGAATGAAGCCACCAAGCATCGTAAGGACTACACTAATAATGCCAAGTGTTAAGGCATGTATCGGATTAAGTTGAGCAACGTTGGAGAGCTCTGTAAGATTATACAGTATCGCATTCACTGGGATCGTTAACAGATACGTAATACCAATACCAAGCACCCCAGAACACATACCTATAATAAAGGTCTCTGCATTAAATACCCGAGTGATATCCTTCTTCCTTGCACCTAAGGCGCGAAGAATACCGATCTCCTTCGTTCTTTCCATTACCGAAATGTAAGTGATAATTGCAATCATAATCAGTGATACTACTAGAGAGATTGCCGCAAATGCAATCAGTACCATAGTGATACCATCCATAATCCCGCCTGAAATACGTGTGACAATGGCTGCCATATCTGTGTAAACTACTTTGTTCTCTGTTTCTAAGTCCTTATTCCACTCATCCAGATAAGCAGTAACCTTTTCTTTTGCACCAAAATCAACCGGATATAGCGAAATGGAAGCTGGTATCTCCGTTGCACCCAAGGAAGCTAACATCTCATCTTTGGTTGGGGCGACATCGGAACCTGCAGCCATAGCGGATCCCATTCCACCAACAGGCATTGCGCCACTACCCATCGTTGCCATTTTGTTCTCAACTGCAGTATCCTGAGACAATAACTGTCCAGTTATTACATTATAATCTGCTTCCTGCTGTGCCTTAACGATCTCTGAATTTTTCGCATCTTCAATAAAGTAGGTTGCAAGTTCATCGGAGTATGCAATCCCGGCAGGCAATGTAGACATTTTGGATTCTTCCTGACCGCGAATAACACCAACAATATTTAAAGTTATTGCTTTGTCACTATTATACATATCGATCAAATTCGATGCTGTGCCGTTAACAGTAAATTGTTCACCATTTTTCACATAATAGTCATCGTTCTTAATCAGTTTCAATTCATAACCAATTAAATCATTAAAATCAATGCTATCAGCGTCATGCTTAATACCCAGAGCCTCAAGTGAGGAATTATTCAAACGATTATATTCGTCCACAATGAGTACGAGATCCGTCATTTTAGTTGGGAAACTGCCTTCAAGTAGATCATAGTACTGCTCTAAATAGCTCCCTGTGGCGTCTCCTTGCTTGCTAGGATAAGATGAAAAGCTAATATTGCTCTTATTCAGCGTTGTCGCCTTTTCTCCGTCCGACTTTAGCATATTCATATTCACGGTACGTGTATACGATATTCCGTCGATCAGTGCTGGATCGATCTTCGCTAGATAGTCCAAATAATCGGTAGATAATACATTAAAGTGAAGTATTGAATTCTCCGTTGGATCATATGGGAACAGTACCTTCTCTTCCGGATAAGGGGTAAGATCCGTACCACCAAATGAAGAATGTTGTGTCATATCAACGTTCATAGCGGTCTGACTAATCGTTATTGGAAAAGTAGAGAGTGCTCCCGTCTCATAAGAACTGATTTGCTTATCAAATCCATTGGATAAGGATAGGATCAGCGCAATCCCGATAATGCCTATACTGGACGCAAAAGCAGTTAATCCTGTTCTCCACTTTTTAGTTGCAATGTTTTTGCCTGATAATTTTAATGCGGTAAAAAAGCTCATACTTGTTTTCTTAAGTTTATAATTGGATGTTAACTTTTGGTTGGCTAAAGGATTGCTATCCGATACCGCCTTACCATCGGAGAATTTGATTACACGATCCGTATATTGTTCTGCCAATTCAGGATTGTGAGTAACCATAATGACAAGCTTGTCTTCTGCAATCGTCTTGATCAAATCCATGATTTGTTCGCTAGTCTCTGAATCTAGCGCACCTGTTGGTTCATCCGCCAGAATAATATCTGGATTGTTCGCAAGTGCACGCGCAATAGCGACACGCTGCATCTGTCCACCTGACAACTGGTTTGGTTTTTTGTGCACATGGTCCTTCAATCCGACCTTTTCGAGTACTTCCATTGCCTTCTTATTCTTCTCTGCTGCAGACACACCGCTAAGTGTCATTCCCATCTCAACGTTATCCACGATACTTAAATGAGAGATTAAGTTATAGCTTTGAAATATAAAGCCTACACTATTGTTACGATAAGCATCCCATTCGCCATCTTGAAAGTTTTTGGTGGATTGTCCATTAATAATTAGCTCTCCACTATCATACTGATCAAGACCACCGATCACATTTAATAGGGTCGTCTTACCAGAACCACTCTGTCCAAGAATAGCAACAAATTCACTTTCCCGGAAATTAAGACTTACCTTGTCCAGCGCAACCTGCGTGAATTCGCCGGTCTTATAGCTCTTTGTAATATTTTTCAATTGCAACATAAAGATGTTTCTCTCCTTCCCTATTCCAAACTCTCTTTGTTTATGCAGCTAGTATATCAACCATATATAAACTAAACCTAAACTGAATGATTCCACTTTGAAGTCAGTTTAGCGGTTGAGATTTACTTTATATTTATAAGGTATACTGTTATTTGTACAAGCCACTCTTTTTTGCTTCTACTCACATCACAAATACCTATAACTTCGGAGGTAACTATAATGTTTAATATCCTTGTTGTCGAGGATGACCCGAAATTGCGTCAGTTGTTCTGCACGGTGCTCGTAAGAAATGGTTATCGCGCCTTGTCTGCGGAAGATGGAAATGATGCACTGTCTATTTTAGATAAAGAATATGTCGATTTGATCATCTCAGATATTATGATGCCCCATATGGACGGTTACGAACTAACGAGAACACTTAGAGAAGCGAACTTTAATCTACCTATCTTAATGGTAACGGCAAAGGAGAACTTTGCTGATAAACAAAGAGGATTTCTCGTGGGAATAGACGATTACATGGTGAAGCCCATTGACGTCAATGAAATGATCCTGCGTGTAGGAGCGTTGCTGCGCCGGGCAAAGATCGTCAATGAGCGACAACTTGTATTTGGAAATACCCTATTAGATTATGATTCCCTAACTGTAACGCAGCATAATGAGAGCATTCTTCTCCCACAGAAGGAGTTCTATTTATTGTACAAACTGTTATCGTATCCGAATAAGACCTTCACGAAGCAACAGTTGATGGACGAAATATGGGGATTTGATTCCAATTCTGATGAACATACGGTGGTCGTGCATATTAACCGTTTGCGTGAACGTTTTAAGGCATGTACCGATTTTGAGATTGTCACTGTCCGAGGTCTTGGTTACAAGGCGGTGAAACCAACATGAACATTCGAAAGATCAAAAGTCTATGGTGGTATTTTGTATCGTTAGTTTTTCTTGGCATGTTGATAACATCTTTAATTATGGCTCCGATAGCATTGTTGTATATTCACTACGGTAATATCCCAGAACATGGAAGATATCCCTTTGCACCCTTTTTAGTTTTATCGTTACTCAGTATTGTCATCGGTACCATCATCACGATCATGGTTGGCAAGAAAATACTATCCCCGATTACTATTTTCAGCAATGCTGCAAAAGAAATCGCCAAAGGAAACTTCGACATCGACTTAAATGAATCGCATCGCGTGAATGAAATCAGTGAAATGGCACATCATTTCAATTTAATGGCTCAAGAACTACGAAGTATCGAAACACTTCGCAATGATTTTGTAGTCAATGTATCTCATGAGTTTAAAACACCTATTGCCTCTATTGAAGGTTACGCTACGCTGCTGCAAGACAGGAGCATCTCAGAACAAGAGCATGAAGAATATACTAAGATGATTATCGATAGTGCGCGGCAATTATCAACTCTGTCTGGGAATATCCTGAAAATATCCAAACTAGAAAATCAAGAAGTAATATCCGAAAAAAAGGAATATCGCTTAGATGAGCAACTAAGACAAGCCATATTACTACTAGAAACCTTGTGGGAACCTAAACAAATGACCCTTAATATTGAGCTTGAGAAGATTCTGTATTATGGCAATGAAGAGCTGATGATGCAGGTGTGGTTAAATCTACTTGGAAATGCGATTAAATTTACACATGAGGGTGGAGAAATATCTATCACTCTTTCGTTACAAGATAATAACATCACAGCAACTATCTCCGATAATGGTATCGGGATGGAGAAGAATGTGAAGAAGTACATCTTTGAAAAGTTCTATCAAGGAGATCATGCCCGGTCTGCTGAAGGTAATGGCCTTGGTCTTCCTTTAGTCAGTCGTATTATCAATTTATGCGGAGGTACCATTAAGGTGGAAAGTGAATTAGGAGAAGGATCAACCTTTACGGTCAAGTTGCCTATGGATTAGTACGATTACGTACTCAAATAATACAAACAACCGCCCGACTGACCTAAAAAGGTTTAACCGGGCGGTTGCTATTTATTTCGCTTATTTCACTTCTGGCTTATATATTAATTCACGGTCTCCATCCATGATTAATAATGATTTGGCTGGTATTTTTGAGTCCTCATACATATATTCCTTTTCCGAAAAATTAGCTACAACACTTAAATCTTCACCATATTTCGTCATTTGAACCAGCCTATCGTCTGATAGAACCTTATAGTCAGTCATTTCTTTAGTTATTGCCTTTTTGCTGAAATCAGACCAAACCATAGCGTGATTTATAATCGTTTCTTTGTGCTTTTTCCACTCATTTTTATCTATATGATATAAAGGTGGGACATTATAAAGTACTTCATATAACATTCTATTGGCTATTTCATCTTCAATTTTCAGAGTCCCCCATCCCCACCAATAGGTTGTAACCACTGCATCGTTGTAGACTAGTTTATACAAAGGGATCGTATACGTTTCATCCAAAAATATCTTTTTGTAGTTATCTTTTATTGGTATTTGTTTAGCAAATAATTCGGGAACTCCGCTCGTACTAGAGTAATATCTACCTACATAATAATCACTATCTTTGTTCTTGTTCATATCCTCATCCATCCAGGAAAATGACGGCATTTCTATTCCGTGAGCAAAAGCGATACTCTTGTTAGCGAAATCATTCCCGCCCTCCGTTCCAACTACCAATCCCTGCTCCGCTTGAAGATATTCCATTCTCTCCATTCTAGCCTTGATATCTTCTTTTTCCGTAGTCATATGCGTTGGAGAGTAATCATCAAATACCTCACCAGTTCCATCTGTATCTAAAAACCAGGAGTTAAATGCTAATCCCGTATCTAAAATAGAGTTAACTCGCTCTTTTACACTAGGCATCGCCAAGGTCGGATTCAATTTTCTACCTACACCCTGGAATCCTTCAATTTTATTTCCCTGTTTATTGGTTACGGTAGCATCCTCAAATAGTGAAGTATCCGTAAACTTAGCGGTTTCCCACTGCTCTTCGCCTGGTTTATGGATCGAATGATAGGAATCATAGGTACCAATTAGATATCCTTGATCATTCGCTGCTTGTACCAATTCTGGTTTGATAAATCCTTCTTGCCAGTCATCTAAACCGATCCACATTTGATCTAAACCCGAATCCTTCATATCCTTTATCACATCAACTGTATTTGCATCAGCCCATTTATCAATGGGGTCTACTAGATTTCCAAGGACGCTTTTTAAAAGCATTTTGTTTAATTCAATCAATTCTACCGGATTTAGATTGTCTATACCTTTGTTTAATAGTTCCTGACTTTCTTTGTCTGTATCCTTAAATATGTCCGCATTATAAAACTCTTTCAACTTCAATACGGAGCTCAAGCTTTTTAAAATTCTGTTTTTGTTATACTTGTCTATATAATCTAAGGAGGTCATCTCATCAAACGCTGACACAAGTTCTGCCCCATCTTCAACTTTTGTGTTTAGTAGATCTTGAATCCATAGTTTCAATTGTTTAGGAAAATCACCCCTTAGTTGATCCCATTTCACATTTTCCTCAGAAATCACACTTCTATCCCAAAAATAAACATGGGGAGCTCCATATAGCTTTTCAATATCACGATTTACTTTAGCTTTCTCCGCGAGAGTTTTAAACTCTCCCTTTTCAATCAAATAGTTCTTATAAGTTTTCGCAACGTTCACTGGATCTTTCTCCGTAATATATATCCTAAAACCATATTCCTTATTTTTATTTATCGATGGATACTCATGATTTAAAGCAAACTCAATTCCTTGTTCTGTATCAAAAATAAGCTCATTATTATATGGATTTTGAATGATATACACTAATGAATATTTACTCTTATCCACGGCAAAAAACTGCATGGAGAAAGACTCAATTCCTTTCAATGTTGCATCTTGTAAATACTCCTTCCAAACTTCATCACCACTCGGAATATACTTACCTTGATGCAGCGGAAGCATATATCCCTCCCCTTTTACCAGTGGCCATGCGAAGGCACTTTCATCATCTTTTCTCGATTTTATTGTTAAGTCTAAATATTGCTTCTTTTTTTCGATCTCAACTTCGATATCCTTTTCAGGATACGTCCAGGTAATTTGATCACCCTTGTCCTTAAAGTCTGACACGATCATTTTTGGTAATGGCTCAGACACGGTCTCCGTAATTCCACCGGATTCCACCTCAAGCTTAAAGGTCTCCGGTTCTACATTAAATTTAAAATCTTGACTCTCTTGTTGTGAATTCTCCTCTCTCTCTTTGACATTTTTGTTATCCGTGCATCCTGCAAGTATGCTCACTACTGTTGCAGTAACTAGGACGATGGATACTATTCTTTTCATATTCATATGGATTCCCCCCCTGGCACGTATACTAACCCAGGGTTGTTACGCCAATGTTAC
Source organism: Paenibacillus segetis (assembly GCF_014639155.1). Classification (NCBI taxonomy): domain Bacteria; kingdom Bacillati; phylum Bacillota; class Bacilli; order Caryophanales; family Paenibacillaceae; genus Paenibacillus; species Paenibacillus segetis. The sequence continues at coordinate 1,564,756 of NZ_BMFT01000001.1, read as the reverse complement.
AGCATAATAAACAGACATCTGCCATTTAATAAAATCGGCTTGGTAGGAAGTCATTTACAATGTGCTTTCAACAATATGTAATTGGTTTGAAATGATTTGGGCAAATTTAGGGCAAGTTATAACAAATGATTCTTACAAAAGAAAGGTGAATTAAAAATGACTAACTTAGCAAGGATGATCGATCACACGCTTTTACGAGCAGACGCAACGAAAACCGAGATGACAAAATTAATTGAAGAAGCGAAACAATATGAATTTGCTTCCGTTTGCGTAAATCCAACTTGGGTATCCTATGCAGCCGAGCATTTGGCTAACACCAATGTGAAGGTATGTACGGTCATCGGATTCCCACTTGGGGCTAACACCAGTGCAACCAAAGCATTTGAAGCAAGTGATGCCATTAAGAACGGAGCAACTGAAGTGGATATGGTCATTAACATAGGTGCCTTAAAGGATGGCGATCATCATCTTGTTGAACAAGACATTAAGGCAGTCGTAGATGCTGCAGCTGGAAAGGCGCTTGTAAAGGTGATTATTGAAACAAGTCTCTTAACCGATGAAGAGAAAAAAATCGCTAGTCAATTATCAGTCAAAGCAGGCGCCGATTTTGTGAAGACCTCTACTGGTTTTTCAACAGGTGGAGCCACCGCAGAAGACGTAGCCCTCATGCGACAAACCGTCGGTGCAAATGTTGGCGTTAAAGCTTCTGGTGGAGTACGAAATCTTGAAGATATGGAAAAAATGATTGCAGCAGGCGCATCAAGAATTGGTGCTAGTTCAGGCGTGAAAATTATGGAGGGTGGACAATCCACATCGTCGTATTGATCAGGAGTTAACCAATCACAATCCAATTGACAACTAGGAGAAGCATCGATGAGATATCTAATTACAATCCTTGGAATACTGATCGTCTTTGGACTCACCTTTATTGCCAGTAACGATAAAAGAAAGATCCGCTATCGCCCATTGATCCTCATGGTTATTTTGCAGATCATTTTGGCAGCTTTGTTATTAAATACAGCTGTTGGTTCATTTGTAATTAGTGGAATTTCAGCTGTGTTCGAAAAATTGTTGCTGTATGCTGCAGAGGGCGTTAATTTCGTGTTTGGTGGGATACTCAATGAAGGTGAATTCACATTTTTCTTAGGGGTTTTGCTCCCTATCGTGTTTATTTCAGCGCTCATTGGGATTTTGCAGTATATTAAAGTCTTACCCTTCATTATTAAGTATATTGGCCTTGTGCTTAGTAAGGTTAATGGTATGGGTAAGTTGGAGTCGTATAATGCGGTTGCTTCTGCTATTCTAGGGCAATCCGAGGTGTTTATATCTGTCAAAAAGCAGATCCATAAAATACCAAAACACCGGCTCTATACATTATGTGCCTCAGCGATGTCTACAGTATCCATGTCTATTGTTGGATCCTATATGCAGATATTAAATCCTGAGTATGTAGTCACTGCGCTCGTCCTCAACCTATTTGGTGGATTTATTATTGCATCCATCATCAACCCGTATGTTGTTGACAAAGATGAGGATATTCTCGAGGTACAGGAAGGAGAAAAACAATCGTTTTTTGAAATGCTTGGGGAGTACATCATGGATGGGTTCAAAGTAGCCATTGTAGTGGCAGCCATGTTGATTGGTTTTGTAGCGATCATTGCGATGATCAACGGTATCTTTAGTTTGATTCTCGGGGTATCGTTTCAACAATTACTTGGTTACGTCTTTGCTCCCATTGCTTTTATTATGGGTATTCCATGGAAAGAAGCGGTTACTGCTGGCAGTATTATGGCGACGAAGATGGTATCTAATGAGTTTGTTGCTATGCTCGAGCTGGAAAATCACACCGAGCTATCCGCACGAACAGTAGGAATTGTATCTGTATTCCTCGTTTCGTTTGCGAATTTTTCGTCCATTGGAATTATCTCTGGTGCGGTCAAAGGGTTGGATGAGCAGCAAGGGAATGTTGTCGCTCGCTTTGGTCTGAAATTACTATATGGGGCTACGCTAGTAAGTCTTTTGTCAGCAATTGTGGCTGGAATATTTATTTAAATTGACGGAAGCGAGGAGAATTTAGGATGAGAATGGTTGATCTTATTGCAAAAAAGCGGGATGGCAAGGAACTAAAGACGGAGGAAATCAACTTCATTATTGATGGGTATACGAAGGATGAGATTCCTGATTATCAAATGAGTGCCTTGGCGATGGCAATCTTCTTCCAAGATATGAACGAACGGGAACGTGCCGATCTGACCATGGCCATGGTCAATTCCGGAGATACCATTGACTTATCAGCTATTGAAGGAGTGAAAGTGGATAAGCATTCTACTGGCGGAGTTGGCGATACAACAACACTTGTCTTAGCTCCGCTAGTAGCAGCATTAGATATCCCAGTCGCTAAAATGTCTGGTCGTGGATTGGGTCATACCGGGGGTACCATTGATAAATTGGAGGCTATTGCAGGGTTCCATGTCGAGATTAGTAATGATGAATTCGTAAATTTGGTGAATAAGGATAAAATTGCGGTCATCGGTCAATCAGGGAATCTTACACCTGCGGATAAAAAGTTGTATGCACTACGGGACGTAACCGCGACGGTTGACGCCATCCCCCTTATCGCTAGCTCAATTATGAGCAAGAAAATTGCTGCTGGGTCCGATGCAATTGTATTGGATGTGAAAACAGGAGCTGGCGCATTTATGAAAAGCGTAACTGATGCCAAGGAACTGGCACATGCGATGGTAAGTATAGGGAATAATGTGGGCCGAAAGACCATGGCAGTTATATCCGATATGAGCCAGCCGCTTGGATTTGCCATTGGTAACGCACTCGAAGTGAAAGAAGCGATTGATACATTGCAAGGAAAAGGACCCAAAGACTTGGAAGAACTTTGCCTTGCCTTAGGTCGCCAAATGGTCTTCTTAGCGAACAAAGCAAGCTCACTTGAAGAGGCTGAGAACATGCTGCAAGAAGTTATACGTAACGGAAAAGCCTTGAATAAATTCAAAGATTTCATTGCCAATCAAGGTGGTGATTCTTCGGTTGTAGATCATCCAGAGAAATTACCTCAAGCGAAATATCAAATTGAGGTTCCTGCCAAACAAGACGGTGTTGTAGCTGAAATTGTAGCTGATGAGATTGGTACCGCTGCTATGTTGTTAGGTGCTGGACGGGCGACGAAAGACTCGGTTATTGATCTAGCCGTTGGTCTAATGTTGAACAAAAAAGTCGGAGATCCAGTTAAAACCGGAGAGTCCTTGGTCACCATTCATGCGAATCGAGAAAATGTGGAGGATGTCATGGCAAAAATCTATGAGAATATTCGGATTAGCGATCATGCCGATCCGCTTGTATTGATTTATGATATCGTGACAGAGTAACGAGGAATCACTCTACGACTTATCCATATTGGTCGAACCCCAATATTGTAGACAATGAAACAACTCAATACCTGATCAAATTTATGAGAAAGCGGCAGACCAACTGTCGCTTCAATTATTTCTGCTACCTTATAGTAATATCATCGAAAAGAAATCACAAGATTCGTTGGACGAACTTTTCTGAGAGGGGCATTGCATATTGAAATACGAACTTGGCCGTTGCCTGCTAGAGGAAAGGCTTCAGGAAGCAGGCATGTCGCTGGAACGGCTAGCGCTTGAACTGCGTGTGAGACGGGAGCGTCTGGATGACTTTATCGACAATAAGAGAGTGATGTCTCTTAAGCTCGCGATCTCGATTGCCGATACACTTCAGTGCGAGGTGCGCAGCCTGTACGAATTAACTCCTTCCGATGTTTGGCAAATAACCAACAATCAAGGATAACAAAACCTAAGTCCATCCCGATAACATATCGAAGGCGGCCGAATCTTATCCGGTCGCCTTCAATGTGTATTATGGTGCTATTGTGTCCTGTTAGTTGAACAAAGGGCTACCAATCGGCAGCATTTTTATGTTTGCTCAACTAACGGGCAGTTTTGCGACAAAACACAGCATCTATAACATAAAACAAACACTAGCCCTCAACAGTGCGGTTTCTCTTAGGCGCATCTTTTTCACTTATTCCTTCCATAACGAATGACAAAACAAATTTTACCCGGGTAATATTGACTTTTTGTTTTTACCTGGGTAAAATTATTGTCATTCAAAGGAGGATGTACAGAGTGAGAGATGATCAAACACGCATTTACTGCACGGCATTTTTGGGTGTGGGAGTCGTCGCCAGTGGTTCGTTACAGCACGTTATTTCTACAGTGAAGGATGTTCTGGATGACAGAGACCTCACACAGCTACTTATATTTGACGATACCACGGGTACGCAGATAGATGTTGATTTTCGTGGGAAGACAGATGATGTGCTCAAACGATTAGGTGAACAGTTTGGTGACTTGCTCGGTACGGAAATGAATCACCAGCCTACACGGCGGGTCGGTCGACCCAAGCTGGGGGTTGTATCCGGTGAGGTTACATTATTGCCACGAGATTGGGAATGGCTCAAGAGTCAACCTGGAGGGGCCTCGGTAACTTTACGAAAACTCGTTGGTGAGGCTCGCCGTGCTGGAGGACAACAGAGCAAGATACGAGAGTCACAAGAAGCAACACATCACTTTATGACGGCTATGGCCGGAAACTTCCATCAATACGAAGAAGCTCTGCGGGCACTGTATGCTGGTGATTTGGAGCGTTTTTACCACTACATCGATGACTGGGCACCTGATATCAGAAACCATATCAAAAGATTAGCCACAAATGCATTTTCTGAAGGGAACTTATGAAAGAAAACATGTATAGGCGTGAAGAATTGGAATAAAAAGAAAATATCACGAGAACGCAGCAGCAAGAAATACATGCGCGCTGCTCTGGCGGATCAGCAGAGAGTTTCTTATCGGACCCGAAGACGTTTATTCAAGTCATCAAGAATACCTAGCCGGTATCGGGCATCGGACGCAGCGATCGAAGATTCACGCCTTCTGTCTATGGCAGAACTTACAATAGCGAATTAATTGGAGGAGAACATAATTATGAACATCCTGAAAGTCAACGGCGTTGATTTGGCCTATGACAGTTTCGGTAACGAGAATGACGAGGCTATCATCCTTATCGCCGGGCTTGGAACCCAGATGATCCGATGGACGGTTCCGTTTTGTCGGATACTAGCAGCGCGGGGCTTTCGCGTGATTCGCTTTGACAATCGCGACGCAGGTCGCTCAACACACTTTAGCCATTATCAGACGCTGGATGTTGAGGTACTGGCGACTGCTCTCATGTCGGGACAGCGACCGGACATCCCTTACACTCTCGATGACATGTCAAACGACGCTATCGGACTGCTCGATGCCCTTTCAATTGACCGGGCACATTTCGTTGGCAGGTCGATGGGCGGAATGATCGCCCAGATTGCTGCCAGTATGTACCCTGAACGGGTTTTATCACTCACCTCCATTATGTCCAGTTCCGGTAATCCCGCACTTCCGCAAACTTCCCCGGATGTCATGGCGATGATGACTAAACCGGCGCCGAACCCATTTGAGGATGAAGCAGGATTTTTGGCACACAGCCTCTCTTTTGCCAAACGCATCTCTGGCACAGGCTATCCGTTTGAAGAGGACGCTTATCGGGCTCTCATTCTGGAGGAAGTCCAGCGAGCTTACGATCCAGGCAGTGTCGGACGACAAATTGCTGCGATAGCTGTCTCTGGTGACCGTCGCCCGCGGCTGGCGACCATAAAAATACCAGCACTTGTCATTCATGGGGTAGACGATCCCCTGTTCGTCCCGGCGTGTGGCGAGGATACGGCTTATGCCATCCCGGGTGCCGAGCTAATGTTGGTTGACGGCATGGGACACGACTTACCGCACCAACTGTACGAAGTAATCGCTGATGGCATAGAGCGAACGGCTCGTCGCAATTGACACATGCTTCCTGAATAGCAACCAGCTGGAGTCCCGCGGTGCCCAATAGGGCTAAGTAGGCGCAGGGGCGCAGCGGTTGATCCATTTAAAACGATTGTTAAAGCAGCTCCATATCATCAATTAACGGGGCTTCCTAACAGAAACTCCATTTGAACTTATATGTGGAGTCGATCGAAAAAGCGCCGGTTTCATGATAACATCGTGAGCCGACGCTTTTTCCGTGTCAGATTCAGAATCGAATTATACAAGAAACGATCACGATAGTTGAATAATACATTGAAGTGCAGAGCAGGTGCTTCGGAATTCTGTTCTTTTTATTCAACTATTCTGCCCGTAAGCTTAATAAGTCCTGTATAACATTTGATCTCGTTTAACAAAAAACACCCCTAAAGTACATCGGTTTCCCAACTGGGTATCTCCAATGTCTACTTTAGGGGTGCACTTCATATTGAGATCTGTTCTTATCTTTTCCCTGCGGATATGATATTCACTCGCATGGTTCTAGCTAAAATCGATTTTTATTGTCTAGCATGAATTTCAGTAATGATTTGCTCCACAATATCTTGGATACTTATTATCCCCAGATCAGCTCCACCCCGTTGTCTTACGGACACACTACTGGAGTTTTTCTCATTCTCCCCTAGTACAAGTGTGTACGGAACTTTTTCTAACTGGGCTTCACGCATTTTGTAACCAAGCTTCTCATTTCGCACATCAACACTGACACGAATGCCGACTTCTTCTAATGACTTCTTCACTTGAAACGCATAATCTACATAGTTCTCTGAAACGGGCAGTAACTTTGCCTGAACAGGCGCAAGCCATATCGGAAAAGCTCCAGCATAATGCTCCGTCAGCATCCCGATAAACCGATCAATTGATCCGTATACCGCACGATGGATAACAACCGGACAATGTTTCTGGTTATCTTCACCAATGTAAGTGAGGCCAAACTTCCCAGGCATCTGGAAATCCAATTGAATTGTTCCGCACTGCCAACTCCGCTTCAGCGCATCTAAAATGTGAAAATCGATCTTCGGTCCGTAAAACGCACCGTCACCTTCGTTGATACGATACCGGGTACCGCGATGTTCTAAGACATTTTTTAATGATTGTTCCGCCTGATCCCATAGCTCTTCTGAACCCATGTAATCCTCTGGTCGAGTGGATAATTCAACTTTGTATTCAAAGCCAAACACTTGATAAATGTGATCAATTAAATCAATAATCTGACTGATTTCATCCTCAATTTGTTCTGGCGAAACAAAAATGTGTGCGTCATCCTGACAGAATGTGCGAACCCGCATCATCCCGTTAAGTGCCCCGGAGAATTCGTGACGATGAACCTGCCCAAATTCCGAAATCCGGAGTGGAAGCTCGCGATACGAGCGTAAGTTATTCTTGAAGATAAGCATGTGACCGGGGCAGTTCATTGGTTTTAGCGCAAACTTTGTATCGTCAACATTCGTAAAGTACATGTTATCCTTGTAATGGTCCCAATGCCCGGATTCTTCCCAAATACGATTATTCATCATAAGTGGTGTACGCACTTCATCGTAACCGCGCTGTCTCTGCAATTCACGGGCGAAGTTCTCTAGCTCCGTACGAATCGTCATTCCGTTCGGAAGATAGAAAGGCATTCCCGGTGCTTCTTCAGAGAACATAAACAATTCCAGTTGTTTGCCTAGCTTGCGATGGTCACGTTTCTTTGCTTCCTCAAGAAAGTGTAGATGCTCATCAAGTTGGGCTTTTTTTGGAAATGAAGTCCCATAGATCCGTTGCAACATCTTGTTATTGGAATCCCCGCGCCAGTAAGCGCCCGCCACGTTCAGCAGCTTGAAAGCCTTAACTCGACCTGTTGAAGGAAGATGTGGTCCACGACATAGGTCGAAAAATTCACCTTGATCATAGATTGAAATTTCAGCGTCCTCCGGCAGCCCAGAAATGAGTTCCAGCTTTAGAGGTTCTTCCAATTCCTCGAATAACTTCATCGCCTCAGGGCGACTGACGACCCGGCGAAGAAATGGAATATTCTCTTGAATCACTTTCTCCATTTCCTTTTCGATCGTGCCCAGATCCTCTGTGGATAACGGATTATCGATGTCGATGTCATAGTAGAAGCCATCTTCGATGACCGGTCCTATTCCGAGCTTAACTGCTTTCTGTCCATATATTCGTTTGATGGCTTGTGCCATGATATGTGCTGTGCTGTGTCTGTAAATCTCCAAGCCTTCTTTACTTTCAAGCGTAACAATTTCGAGATGGCAATCATGTTCGATCGGTTGATTTAGGTCAACGGATTTGCCATCTAGTTTTCCGGCAACTGCATTTTTCTGAAGGGTCGTGCTAATAGCACCCGCAATGTCTTTAATGGTCGTTCCTTGAAGTACCTCTCTGATTGTTCCGTCTGGCAATGTTACCTTGATCTCCATGATTTTAGCCTCCATTTCTCCATTTTGTTAAACTTGAACGCAAAAAAACGCATCTCGTCCAGAAAGGGACGAGTGCGTTCAGCTCGTGGTTCCACCCTAATTCGACCTGCAACTTTGGCGGTTCACCAAAGAATATAGTTGCATGGTCCTTATTAGAATCCGGTATCGAGGATCAGGCGGTGTCGCTTACTGCCAGCCAGTGATATCATTTAGGCGGGTTCAACGTCACAGCTACAAAGGGGTAATTTCACAACCGATAACAGGAGAAGCTTTCAGCTATACTTCTCTCTCTGGGCAGTTCGCGAAGGAAATCATGTCTTTGATCAATGCCATGTATTAAATTAATGTTATCATACTACATAATATTTGTGGCCAAAGTCAAGGAGAAAAAATTTAGAAATTTCCATAGTCATTGTCCGAGAAGCGTACGCACTACGAAAAACTGTTATTACCGTTACGGAAAACGATTATTTTATATTTAAAAATAGCACGATTGGAATATGAATAACTGGAATTTCTCCATGTATTTAGAATTGCATTTTTGGAAATAACTACTTAACTGGAATTCCTCCAGTTAATTTTGCGTTTTTTACTATCATGTTCAAGAACCACTTGAATTAACAGGAGTTATTCCAGTTCATACAGAAATGTTGTGACTTTTCAACGAATTAGCTGGAGCTTTTCCCGATAAATTGAATTTAGGCAGCAGGATCAAACAATTCAGAGAATAAAACAACCGCCATCGAGGGAAAATAAGCAAGTTCATTGAAATTACATCACACTTTTCAGGAGGTATTTCCATGGCAAAACCCGACGATCGGTCCGATAATGTACAGAAGCTAAATACAAGTATTCAGAAGACGATTGAGAATTATCGCGAAGGGCAAGATTATTTAGATGAGCATGCCGATGAAATCACTGGTGAAGAGATCAAACAAATCGAAAAAAAGAACACTAAGCGCCTCAACGCCATTGAAGGTTTTCGTGCAGAAGTAGAAGATGAGAAAGCGGATCAACAATAAGCTCCAACCACAAAAAAACAAGATCTCCCCTCTACACGAAGGGGATCTTGTTTTTAATTAATGATTTATTGTTTGCTTCGCCCTTTTCATGAATTCGTTTTTCTTTTCGGTTATCGCGTGAATTTCATTGATCAATAGACCATCTCTTTTATGCCCCTCCTCAATAAAGAACATAGAAACGGCACCTAACCCAACGTGGGTTCCTACGGCTACGCCCATTTGCATGATAAATACTTCACCACGATATGCTGTTTCTTCTCTAAGCTTGTTCAATAATTTTTCAGCAATCATTCTCTCCGAAGTATAGCCTATGATTATGATATCAGTAACTTCCCAATCATTCCTCTGGATGAACTCTTTGACGTAATGGTTTAATACACCATTTAATCCTCGTTCTTTTGCTACAATAGCACCTTTGCCATTTCTCATCGACATGATCGGTTTGATTTTCAGAATTCTACCGATTAAGGCACTGGCATTAGTCAGTCGACCACTTCTAATTAAGTGATTTAAATCATCTACACAGAGAAAATGTTTCACATTTCTTTTATAGGTCTCATTAAAATGAACTAACTCCTCAAAACTAAACCCTTTTTCTCTCAACATCGCCGATTTCACAATTAACCAACCACTACCTTGGCTCATCGATCTCGAATCTACGACATGAATTTTAATAGATGAATCCGGGTGTTCATCAAAAAAGGTCTCTGTTGCTATTTTTGCAGATTGATAGGATCCACTAGTTCCACTAGACATACAAATACATAAAATTTCTGTGTAGCCCTTTTCTATTGCTTCATAAATTATTTTCAGATATTCTGTTGGGTTTGGCATGGATGTCGTAGGGTGTTCTTCAAGATTTCCAAGCATTTCGTAGAACTCGTCTGCTCTAATATCCACTTTATCTCTCAGCTCTTCACCTTTTATCCTTATCGTTAATGGCGCGATCCCAATGTTATATTTCTCGATTATCTCGTCAGTTAAGTCACAAGTTGAATCCGCCATTATTTTAATGATCTTAATTCCCCCATAGTTATCAATTTAAAAGCAAGTCTTATTAGCTAGAATAGTTGAACTATTGATTATCCTTTATAGCATATAAGAGCGGAATCTATAGTTACAAGAAATGTTCACTAAAATTACGCATAAATTGTCCATTTGGGGTGAAGTAGTCACAGAATGATTGAATCTCTGGGGATTTCACCCAATATATTTACATATTTTAGTTGCTATTTTACGCTTCAAAAAAAAAGAAAACGACAGAATCGCCGTTTTCTTTAGACATTAAATCCAATAAGATCACATCAAGATGAAGACTTATCTTGCCCAGGAACGATACAACTACCATCCGTACATAAATCAACATCCGGATCTCCAAGTACGGTAAATGGATGTTCTTCATCCCAAGCTTTCTGCAAAGCATCGAGGAATGTTTCACTTGCTTGCGCCCCAGATACAGCATATTTACGATTGATAACGAAGAATGGAACACCTCTCACACCTAGCTGTCCAGCTTCTTGCTCATCCGCACGCACTTCATTACTGAATTCCCCACTCTGCAATATGTTAAGAGCTTCAGCACGATCAAGTCCTACCTCAGCAGCCAAGTCAGCCAGTGTATTATGATCACCAAGATGGAGCGTGTCGGTAAAATGAGCTTTCAACAACCGCTCCGTCATTTCCTTCAGCTTCCCTTTGGATTCTGCAAAATGAGATAAACGATGAGCATCGAAGGTATTCGTCTGAATCGTGCGATCGAAGTAATAATCTAGACCTAATTCTTTGGCCTGTTGAGTAATATTGTTTGTATTTGCAATTGCCTGCTCGCGGCTCATTCCATATTTGGATGCAAGCATATCATATACGCCTGGATTCCCATCGACCGGGGCATCCGGAGCGAGTTCAAAGCTCTTGTATACAACTTCAATCTCTTCTTTATGTGCAAACTGTTGCAATCCAGCTTCAAACTTACGTTTTCCTATATAACAGAACGGACATACATAATCAGACCATATTTCAACTTTCATTTTCGTAACCTCCATACCTAAATTTTTAAGTTGTGTTTATTATACCCCGGAAGGTTATTAAAAGTAAGCTATTTAATAAATTATATTAAATGAATAATCTATCATGACTATTAATTCGAACTATCATTGATTAAAATACTTACTTACTGGCAGTTCAAATTTCCATGACCCTCGAATAACCACTTCGGGATCTGATATCGTTAATTTCACTACTTTATTACCCGGTTCAATATCAAATTCTAGATATTCTAACGACATTGTACGCTCATCCAATTTTGCCATGTGACTGGCGTTGATTTTAAAATTATGCAAAGCTTTTGAGCTATTCTCGTTATAATTTAGATCCGCGTACACTCTAAGCCGGTTATTCTCTACTCTTTCAAGCTTGGTTATTTTCACGGGGAAACCCGCTATTTCGAATGTTTTATTGTCAACTACGGGTATCCCTACTTGCGAGGGAATATTAAAAGAGATTTTTGCAGTATCGTCATAAGTCACATTGATCTCAGGAATCGTTAAACTATAAGTTTTCACATCGTTTCCTGACAAGTCAAAGTAAAACTCGCTTGCAGGACTTGATAGCCCCATATAATGTTCTAATTCATATACCTTTCCAGTTTCGTCCTTCATGTTTAGTTTCTTGTCCTCATGAACACCATACATACCATCGTAATCACTAATTCTAAATTCCTTAGAATGCTGAGAGACTAAAGAAATCCTAGCTCTCTCTCCTACCCGATTGGCAATAGCCGTGATGGTTACACCGTTTGCCGTTGAAGTCTCCCCCATGTCCTGATAACTATTAAATGTTTCGGCCTTCGTAAGCGTAAGTGGAATTACCGTCCCGGGATTCTCTCCAATAATAACTTGTACATGCCCCTTAATGTCCAACTTCCCTTGGTACCAATAATCTCTCGCCCATTTGTCCGAGGTCCAAGTCCCGCCTGATGATTCTAAGCTAAATTCTATCCCTTGTTCATTGATTATCTTTATACTCTGAACTCTCTTTGAATTAGTTCCTGACATAGTTATATAGGTCATCTTCTCATCAACTAACATACCTGTTATAACGACGGTTCCCCCATCTATTTGAGTTGTAACTGGCTTCTCTAACCCATATCTCTCCTGTGGTACCTCTTCTTCAATGACCATCCCTGTACCTGGAAAATATTGAAGTGCCTTTTGAATGGCCGCTATGACTTGTGTATTAAAAATGGTCGTTGTTATCAAAATAAAGGCTAGTACCAGCGCAACTACGGTTTTTCGACGAGACCACCGGATGACTCTATGTTTGGCTTCTTCCTGTTCGGCCTTAGCTTGCCTAATCCCCATTTGACTGCGTAGATGGAGTTGTGGAGGGATCTCGATTGTATCGATATCTTGTCTAATATTATTGCTCATATATATCACCCTCCTCAGTTAGTCGGCGGAGTTTCTTCAAAGCGCGGTACAGAATTGTCTTTGCCGTTCCCAGTGGAACAGACAAAATTTCAGCTGTCTGCTGAATCGTATAATCATGATAAAATCTTAAAATAATGACACTCTTCTCATCTTCATCTATTAGATCAATGAGGTCTTTCAAGGATAAGGAAAGAGGGAGATTATCCTCTTCACTCTCCATTGTTCTTCCGTAATAGTCCGGCTTTAGCTGAATCACTTTTTTTCGTTGTCTTAATAAATCGATGGAACAACTCATCGCAATTCTTATAAGCCAGGTTTTGAAATATTTCGGTTCCTTTAAGCTCGTAATAGATTTAAAAGATCGGTATGCCGTTTCTTGCACTACGTCTAACGCATCTTCTTGATTTTTCAAGTAAACATAGGCCGTCCGGTATAGGTCTTCTTCAAACTGTTGAAATAATTTCAAATAAGCCGTTTCGTCACCCTGCTGAGCTTTCTTCACCAAATGTAAGATACTCCTCACCTACTTCTCTTTTGCTCTATACTCATTAGACGCACCAATTATACTTTTGGCTTTTATTCAATAGAAAAAACCTCCCTTGTGTTTGGGAGGCAAATCATTATTCATCTGCTATACCGTTAAATAGTTCAATTAGACATTCAACCCAACATATTATACTATATTGGTCAATAAGGAGGGCTTATCATGTGTGGACGATATACAATAACCGTAACGATGGAAGAATTAATGATCAGGTACATGACGGATGATAGTACGTTGGGCCATTATGGACCAAAATATAACGTAGCCCCCATGCAATATATCCCGGCTATCATTAACACAGGTTCAAGCAACAGGATTGGGCAGCTCCGCTGGGGATTAGTTCCTTCTTGGGCCAAAGATGATAAGAACGCAAGCAAACTAATTAATGCACGGTCCGAAACATTGCTCGAGAAACCATCATTCAAGCACCTAATCAGTACCCGCCGCTGCATCATTCCAGCCGATGGATTTTATGAGTGGAAGAAGCAAGCGAATGGTAAACAACCTATGCGGATTGTGATGTCGGACGGAAGTATTTTTTCAATGGCCGGACTGTATGATATTTGGGTGGATGCGGAAGGCAAGAAAACTAGCACCTGTACGATTATTACTACTACGCCAAACCGTTTGATGGAAGAGATCTATGATCGAATGCCGGTGATATTGCGTCCTGAGGACGAGGGAGATTGGCTAGGCAGAAACAATAACGATGTCCAATCCTTGATGGCATTATTGAAACCATACGACGCATCCAAAATGAGCGCTTATCCCGTTTCTTCAGCAGTGGGGAATGTGCGGAATGATTCGAAGGAATTAATTGAACAACTCCAATCGTAATTAGATACCCTAACACTCCTGATTTTGGTTATCAACTTTATATTTAATCAAAAAATGTTGTACATGCTTGATAAGCTGTTGGTTAACTTCTGCTTTGATTTGTTCAGTGATTTCCCCAGCTACTAAATAGCGATGAAACAAATAAACAACCGGTGCATAATAATCCATCACCATGCTGTCTACAGCATTGTCTTTTAGAAAACCGATTTTAACTAGCCATTCGAAAATGACTCTTTGACCACTTAGAGCCTCATCAAACAACACCTTATGGTACAGTTCAGCAGCCTCAGAATTAGTACTTTGTTCAAGAATCAGCATACGAATGAATTTGTTCACTTTGTCATCCATAAGGTAATCGTTCAGAAAACTTTGGCAAACAAAGAGAAATGCTTCTTCACTAACCGTTGTCACCTTTGACATTTCAACAGCAAAGTTCTGAGGAATAGCATACGTAACATCCGTAAAAGATTGACACAAGCTTTCAAAGATATCCTGTTTATTCTTGAAATGATAGTACACACTGCTTTCTTTAATACCCACCTTGCCGCATATATCACGAATTGATACGGAACTATAACCTTTTCGAGAAAAAAGGTCTAATGATACTTCTAAAATATGCTGTTTGGTATCCACTTTTATTTTATTCATGTTAAGAGTTCCTTTTAGATGATATGAGAAAATCAACAATTTCCTTGTTTACTACGTCTGGCTGTTCATGGTTGATGGCATGTCCTGCTTGTTCCACAATTTTAAAGTTCATTTGATGTTCTTGTAGTCTATGTATGGACTTTGGATAATGAGTCAATATATCATCTTCTCCAATTAAAAACAAAGCTTTTTCTCTGAGTGACTGTAACTGTTCCTTATTAAATATTGTTATAGAGTGTTTCATCATCGATTTATTATTGAAATACCTCAGCAAATAATACCAATGCTTCATTAGTTCCCTATTATCTTCAAATACAGAATAGTTTGGTCCACATAATTTCCGAAGCAGTTTCTTGCAATTTGCCTCCGTTGGAAATAAAGCCTCTGGTAAAAACGCCTTCATCATTTTAATCATCGCTTCAAAATGGCTCGTCGTAAGTCCTCCGGCCATACATACGATCTTATCCACTTTATTAGGCCGCATAATTGTATAGTGATAAGCCAAGTAGGCTCCGTACGAAACCCCAGCTATATGTGTTGTTTCTATCTCCATTTGAGCTAGTAATTCATCCAGCCATTCCGTTTGATTAAATTGTTTATCATACTTTTCACCCGGCTCGCTCTTTCCAGAACCACCTATGCCATCTATCGCTATAACATAGAAGCTTTGGGATAATTGCTGAATGTTATAGACCCACATCATGGAGGCGTTATCACCTGTTCCGTGCAGTAATAATAAAGTAGGTTTCTCTGAAGGACCGGCAGTAATAACATGAGTAGTTCCAAATGAGGTGGGTACATCCTTTTCCTCAAACGCTACGTTCCATGTAGCTAATAATTTGTCGTAAGAATCATAGATGAGCTCTTTGCCTTCTTTGGATTTATACCTTTTCACTTACAACCACTCCCCCAAGAATAGTCTCTTAACCGTATCAACCTAACAACTGTTAGATAGATTATACCTAACAGTTGTTAGATTGCCAAGAGTGAACTTGAAGAGGTGTTTTTTGACCAATCTGACAAGTGGTGTGCGACTTTTGTTTCAAGTAAGAAAGTCTCGGTTAATGGAGGCTATACAAAATCACCGATTAATTCAAATCGAAAATTTCGAAAGGAGAGATTGATAATGGAACCTGCTTACAAAGATAGAAGTGTTGAAGTCGAACATAGGGAGGTACAAAAGAAATCGGATTCCAGCATTGTTGCGTCAACATTTATTAAATACGCAGCGTATATCATTATATTTTTCGGAGCACTTTACTTCTTGGTCAAATATGTATTCCCCATGTTCTGATCGTAAAATAGCGAAGCAACAAAAAAATCCATCCCCTCAACTAGCGGGTTGGATTTTTGATTTCGAGAGCAACGCTTTTGAACAACTGAGTACATATTCATCGTCAGCAAGCTTCTCCTGTACTTTAGCTCCCCAAGTATCTTCAACTAATAATGCAGACAAAGTCGTACCATACCAGTTCTCAACATCCTGACGTTTGACCTGATAGTCCACATCCATGAAATTAAAGTTAATACCTTCAAGATTATCAATTAGAGCAAATGCAGCCGTTGCATTATAGATTAGACCCAGCTCTACTCGTTCCTGTCCGATACCAAGTACCGTTTCTTCATAATTGATTTGAGCTGTTAATTGTTCTGGGTAAAGTTGATATGACCTATCAACACGGTTTAAAGGTAAGGAACTTATCAAATTATCGAAATTAGAAAAATCGCCCATGTATTTGCTTTTAAATTTTAATACACTTCCAATATCGTGAGTAAGCGGACTTTGTTGCTCCATTATATACCGCTGCTTATCTTGTTCTTGTTGAGGGATGATCCAACCTTGAACTACGGTAAATAAACCAATTCCGAGCATCAGTAGAATGATAATGATCGTATTTCTAGTCTTCATCTTGGCTACCTACCTCATACTTCGCAATTAGTTTCACGGATGCTTGAAATAACATAGGAATGATGACGGAAACAAACGGAAGTGCATATCGAATTGCCAATACAGCAAATTGATAAGGGCCCCCAATTTTGATCTGATGCGAATACCAGATATTACTGCCAAAATCAATCGCTACATTACCAAGTGTCCACACCGTAATAAACAAAATCCAAATGAACCAAATTAAATTCCGATTACGCTTTATCGCATCCTGATCACAAGTGAATGTCATATTTACAAAGCGATTTGCTTTAATAAACCTAAAGATCAAGAATAGAGCCCCAACTATAATAAAGATTATAAAAAGGACCCCATTAAGCACAATCCCTTCTCCAATAATTCTAAGCGGTATTGTTACAATCCACGCTATTAGACAATACAGTAACGCGATCTGTAGTAGCTCCGTTAAATATCTGGTGAAATAGATTTTTTTGTTACCATGATCTAATAGAAAGTCGACACTATCGATATTCTCCGTAGCTACCTTTACCGCTTGTTTATACTCCATGCCTCCCGATGTGAGGTCAGCCACTTTAGCTTCAAGATTACTTAGAATCTCTGCCTTCAAATCATTGGTTTGTTTATTATTTTTATGTCGTCTGAATAAACGATCCACATACATTTGTAGTTCATTCATCTAAAATCCCTCCAAAAGTTTTCTGTATGAAAACTGCTTTCGTATACTTGTACTTAATTCTCTAATAACTCGTCGATTAATTCTTTGGCGATCTTCCAATCTGCAAGATTGCGCTGAAAGGTCTCCATTCCGGCTTCTGTCACTTTATAATACTTGCGCCTACCACCTTGGCTTTCATCTCCCCAATAAGACTGAATCAGTTTATTGGTCTCGAGCCTTTTTAAGCTTGTGTATAGCGAAGGTTCTTTCAACTCATATTTACCGTTGCTCTTTTTCGAAATTGCTTTAATAATTTCGTAGCCATAATTATCACCGTCACATAACACACGAAGAATGATGGTATCGATATTGCCGCGAATTAAATCGCTGCTAATACTATTTTCTTTCATAATTGTTCACCTCACAGGTGTATCATATAAAATATTACTATGTGTGTCAATGTACTATGTGACAAAAATTATCGAGGATATAGTGGTCCTACTACACAAAAAAACTCAAGCATTTTCTGCTTGAGCCTAATTTAAATATTTAGTTAGCGTTACAACAACGATTCCGCACCGTCAATGACGATTCTAGCCCCTGTGACATGGATCGATTCATTCGAAGCAAGGAACGCCACAAGATCCGCTACATTCTCAGCTTCTCCCGGTCCATCCGCAAGGGGCTGAGAGCCTTCCGGATACTCCACTGGAATGATAATCTCCTGCAAATCTTCGCTAACTTCCGTACTGGAGTCAATATTCGTAGCAATCGCACCTGGGCAGATAACATTAACCCGGATCTTATATTTAGCTAGTTCTAGCGCAGCCATTTTAGCAAAAGCCACTTGTCCGGCCTTCGTTGTACTGTAAGCTGACATCCCAAAACCTGAGAAACGGTCGTTACCATTGATGGAGCTGGTGATAATGATGCTCCCTCCACTCTGTTTTTTCAGGTACGGTACCGTATGTTTTACAGTTAGAAATGTTCCATTTAGATTAATGCTCATGGTTTTTTGCCATTCATCAAACGTCATTTCTTCAATTGGTCCTACAGCACCATTAATCCCCGCATTAGCGAACACGATATCGATACCACCAAAATGCTCAGCCACTTCACGAACAGCTTGTTCTACTCGCACAGGGTCAGACACATCTACATCAAATGCACGGGACATTCCGGGGTGGACCTTGTTGATCTCTGCTTCCGTACCTTGGGTTCGGCTATTCAAAAGATCAAAAAGCGCTACCTTGGCCCCTTCTTTGGCCAGCTTGATTGCAGCCGCCTTCCCAATTCCCGAACCAGCTCCGGTCACGATGGCACACTTACCTTCAAACCGCCCTCTATTCGCTTGATTTATCGACATGATGCCACACTCTCCTATTAATAAATTGGGATTCTTGATTTTGGGACTTCATAATTAGTTCCTGTCTCAAGATTACCCATAAAGGGGTGTGATTTAATCATCTGTCCATTTTATAGATCCCTTCTCATAAATATGTGCAACGAAATCCGATATGAAATGAAAAGACAGAGTAGCATACTGAATATACTGAACCACCCTAACGCTGCTTGATGGGAAGCAATCCAATTCATAAGTTCTGCTGAGTCCACATCATTTATTATGCCTGAAATAGCCGTACTTCCCCCCATCACCATGGCCATCATAACAACATTAAGAATTTGAGCCCCTCTATGAGCTAACCAGTAGTGGAGCGGTAAATAAATCAAGACAACCAGAAGCATACTCATAAACGTACCGGCAACAAATTGTAGATTCCATCCGATCCGCCCTACATTATATAAATCCGACATCCCATTTATAAGCATACAAAGAACAAATCCAAGTACGATGAAGATCAGAGAGTTTGTATATTTTGAAATCACCAAGAATCTACGATTCACAGGGAGACTGACCAGAAATCGCTGGTTAGGCATTCGCATATCCATACTATTTGTTATAATAAATATCATGCTAGGCAGCAGACCAAACAGCATTTGATTGTCTTTATGAAAAAGAGAAGAAAACACAACGGCATAAATCAAAATTATCCATAAATAACGCTGAATCAACTGAAAATCCTTACGCAACAGTGAAGCCATACTATGCATGTTGTTTACCTCCTTTTGACGTAAAATACATGATCTCTTCTAAAGTAGGCTGCTGATACAGTACACGATCCCCAAACAATTCCATAGCTTTATTTCGTTCTCTAGCTAATCCCTCGAATCCAACGGCCGTCTCTCGCACGCCAACCAATTCTTTTCTAACATCTGAATCCAATAAACTACTTGCACCTCTCACGAGTATATAACGCTCCAGGACATCGTCTTTGGTATCTGTTAATACGAGACTCCCCTTATTCAAAAACGTTATATAGTCCGCTACCCGGTCCAGATCAGTTGTCAAATGCGTGGAGAATAGAATGCTTTTTTCTTCATCCATGATGTAATCCGAGAGTAAATCTAACAATTCACGCCGGAAGACAGGATCAAGCCCCGCGGTAGGTTCATCCATAATCAACAAAGAAGGGTGATAAGATAAGGCCATCGCAATGGAGAATTTCATCTTCATGCCTTTGGAACAATCTTTAATCTTCTTACGCTCTGGCAACTCAAACAAAGTCATATATTTGGTGTAGGCATCTTCGTCCCATTTACTATAGAAAGGAGCTATAATCTGCTTCATTCGCCTCATAGATAGACAGTCGTAATATATGTTCTCATCTGATACGTACCCAATCTCTTCCTTATAGTTGCCACTATGTGGACTTAACACATTTCCCAAGACCGAAATACTACCTTGATCGGGTTGGACCATCCCCATAATCATCTTAATGATCGTACTCTTACCAGCCCCATTGGGACCAATTAGTCCAGTTATATAACCCTTGGGTACACCAAACGTCACATCCGACAGTTTATAGTTCTTATATGTTTTGCTTACCTCGGTCACTTCGATCGCATGACTCATTTACTATCGCCTTCTTTCTCCAATAGCTTGATCCAATCGACTAATTCATCACTACTAATGGGGATACTACGACATTCCTCCAATACTTCCCGGAGTTTATCTTCCAGCATCCGCATTCGCTGTTCACGGATAAATTCTTTATTCCCGCCTGATACAAAAGATCCCTTACCAACAACTGAATCAACTAATCCTGCCTGCTCCAATTCGTTATATGCCCTTTTCGTTGTAATGACGCTAATTTGCAGATCCTTAGCAAGCTGGCGGATGGAGGGAAGCGGCATGCCTGGGGAGAGCTCTCCTTGCAGAATTGCCCCTCGGATTTGCTGAACAATTTGCAAATATATAGGTTCCCCAGATGAATGGGAGAGAATAATATTCATAGTCACCTTCCTTTGTAACAATGTACTCTTTGTTTGTAATGTATATATACAATATATACACTTGATTGTTATTTATCAACTATTTTTCACAAAAATAAACCGCCCCTTATGGGCGGCTCTTCTAATTTATTATTTTATCTACTTCGACTGACGAAGCCACATGATCATAAGCTCCTGAAGCTTAACCTTGGACATGGGTGATGCAATCAACCAATCCTCGTCTTCTTTCGTACTGGAACGAACCAGCCAGTTCATGGAATGACAAATAATAAACTGGGCCCTTTGCCCTTCCCATTCTTCTCCATTTGCCATTAGGAATGTGAAATAACCTTGAACTCTCTTCAACTTCAAGCATCTAGCCAAATCAATAACACCAGCTTCATCTGGACAGGACTTCAATAGTTCCATCATAATCTCTTCCATATTAAGTTCATCTGAATGTCTTAGAACCCTATCGAACTGGCTTCTTGATAACGTAAGCGCAGGAAGCTCCATAGACGAGCTAGTGCTCCATTTCATTCTTTTAGCCAAATTGCTACACATACTAGATAGCCTACCCATGTCATCAACCTGACAAAGAGATTGCTGCCCCTCTATACGTTCCAGCTTGACAACACGTTCATTCGTAATGAGCAAGTATTCCTCAAATCCTTCATTACCAACGCTAAATTTGAGCCAACATGCTTTCTTATTAGACACAGCCTTACCCAGTCGAGACCATATTTGCGGTGGTATGAATGATCGGGAATACTCCGCAATGAACATGAGCCCACCTCCTACTAGAATACGGCATATCTAATAAACTTAACCAATTTAGAAAAAATCAAAACACTCATCAATAATCCCAAACTATTACATTACAACATAATTATAGATAATAAAGTTAATCCTGTATAGCCATACTATTACTCTATCTCTTTCTTGCCACAATATGCAGATGTTCCGTCGCGTCACGGTACTGTGGTAACTCACAGCTTTCACTCGCCACTTGTAATAGATGATCATAAACGATGCGATCTTCATTGTACAATCTTGTTACTTCGGGACGCATACCTGCTAGGAAGCTTTCAGTCCCCGCGTATGTTACAATCTCAAATCCGCCTAATGTAACTTCGTCTAGTGCCTTTACTGGTGTCGTGAAATAACATTCTGTAAAACCCTGATTCTCATCCAACTTTAGCTCGCCTAAATAATTATAAAGATGGTTTAAATCTCTAAATTCCTCACTAAATTCAGATACCCCAGCCTTTAGTGCCCCCCATGAATTTATGTATGCGAAAATCGCTACACCATCTTTTTTTAGAATTCTTGAGGTTTCCCGAATTATTTTACTTCGCGCCTCATCATCATGAATATGATATAGCGGTCCCATCACTAGAACAGCTTCATAAGCTTCATCATCAAGAACATGCATATTCGTCGCATTATCGCAGATATAGGCTTCAGCTTGTAGTCCTAATTCTTGAATTCTCTCTGAAGCAATATCGAGCTCTTGTTGCGAGATTTCGAACAATGTAACCTGATACCCTTGTTTTAACAGCTCTATCGAATATCTCCCAGGACCGGAGCCGACATCACAAATATGCCCTGCGGGAGATAAGTACTTCTCAAATAATCGTAATGTACTTAAGAATTCAATTTTACTGTAAGGCTGGTTTAATCTCTCCCATTCATGCTCTGCATTGTTCTCATAATAGTTTCTTACAACTTCACTCATCCTTTATCTCCCCTTTCATTTCAAACATTATAATTCTAGTAACGAGAAGATAGCTGTGATAATTTTCCATGTTTACGAATGAATATAAGACAAAAGGCTTATTGCATATTTTCAAAAAATATGTCGTGATTCAAGCAAAATAAATACAAAAAATGAAACTTTTTTAGATTAATATTCGTATTAGGTACATAAGTAATCAAACTTTTATAGAATTATAATCATTTCTTAATCTATTTTTAAGATTTCTATTTTAGAATGTGTAATATGAAACCACTTTATAGAGGTGATTTAAATGAGAATACTTATTAATTTTCAAAACAGTCTTGTACCCGTTTATTTTAACATCGACAACAAGCAACCTATACAGCGGACATTGAAATTGCTCACCAGCGCACTTGAGAACAAAATCCGCACTGGTAAACAAGCACTTCAGAAATGTCTGAACTCCCTCATTAGTATCGAGATTGAAGGTTCCGAAGCGATTCTCCACAGCAAAAGCGAATTCGACTCTTTGGCGCTTTCTCTCTACTAAAGTTGAGAGTCACCTGTAGCCTAGACAATTGGAATATAGTGATGTTATGAAAAGGTCCACAATTCGGCTTAATACACTGCCGTCATGTGGACCTTTTCTTTGTCCCAAGTTACTTTATGATCTTCGCGACTTCAATCGGAGTGTCGTCGCCGTAATAACCAGAAGTAATCCGTTGAGTACGAATACGAAAGGTATAGATACCCAACCGGCTAAAGCTCCCCCTGACATTGGCCCGACCATATTCCCTAGCTGATTTGCAGATTGGTTTAGACTAAATGCCCTTCCTCGGAACTCTGGTTCAGTTACTTTTACAATCAATGCATTAAGCGCAGGAAAGACTGCTGCGAAGAACAGACCATATACAAAACGAAGTATCCCAAAACCCACGAGATTATGAACAAACACCTGAAGGAAGTTGCCCAAGCCGCCACCTAGTAAGCCAATAATCAGTGTATTTCGATACCCAATTCGCTGACCTATTCTTCCCCATATTGGCGCAGCAATCACAGTTGATATCCCAACCGCCGAGAAAATGATTCCTGAACTGAAAGACGCATCTGACCTAGAGGCTCCAAGGTCAAGCACGTACAGTGATAGCAATGGTTCTAGTACCATGACCGATGAGGTAACAATAAGCGCGATAATCAACTGTTTCATGAATGGTGAATTGGCAGAAGCTTTCTTTAAGTCGTCAAGCACATGCGAGCGTTCGCGGTTCTTATCATAATTCTCTTCTTTTACGAAGAACCAA